>CAYXGP010000072.1:0-33843 GCA_964464515.1 uncultured Enterobacterales bacterium | reverse complement strand
CCGAGCCCTCGACCGGAGCGAGGGCGATCTCGGAGACCCCGCCCAGGAGGCCACCGCGCGCGGTGGTGACGGCGCGACCGCGAGGACGGATCGTCGCCTCGCGTCGGACGGCGTCGCGATCTCCCAGGCGCGCCGTGACGAGCGCCGACCCGGGCTCCGGAGCATCGAGCGGAAACCACTGCACGGCCTGCTCTCCGGCGGGCACCGTGATGTCCCCGCTGGCCGCGCCTGCCAGACCGGCGGTCTCCAGCACCAGCCACTCGGTAACAGGGGCGTCGGTGCGGTTGGTGAGCCACACCGGCACCGCGATCCGGTCGCCGACGGTCAGCGTCTCTGGCAGCAGTACATCCACCGAAACAGGGAGCTGCGTGACGACGCTGTGTTCAGCGCCCGAGAGCACCCCATCCCGCGTCGCGGACAGTCCCAGCACGCGCCAACGCGACAGGCTGTCCGGCAGGGTGATCGCCAGGGTCGCGTGGCCGGCGTCATCGGTGACCACCGCAGGGGCCCACAGGAACGTCTCGGGGAACCACGCGCGCGTCGGCGCGCCGGCGGAGGAGCGCTCGGGCCGCCCCGGTCCCTTCTTTCCCGCTTCCTTGTTGCCCGCGGGCTCGCTCCGCGTGAGCAGGTCGGAACTGCGAGCGTCCTTGTCCTCGCCCGTCATGGCCAACCTGCCGAACGCGGGGGCGTCCTCCACCGGCTCCATCAGCCCACCGACGCCTCCTGGCGCTGGCGGAGGGAGGACCATCTCGACGTATCGATCGGGGATCTGATGGAGCTGCATCGGCGCTTCCGAGATGCCCTGTAGGTAGGCGTTGTTGAGGGGCCCCCCTCCCGTTCGGACCCCCATCAACATCAGCAGGGTGCCGGACAGTCCGCACACGATCCCGAAGCTGACCGAGATCCCGATCGCCACCTTGGACTTGCGCCGACTCATCGCTCCTGCTCCCGCACCCAGGGCACCCATGCCTCGATGTCTTCCGGCAGCCGCGCGCCGTCGCGGACCTGATGCCGGGGATCGGCCTCTGCCAGCAGGTCGTCGGGCAGCAGGTGCAGATGCAGCGGCCGCCCGTGGGCGTCCACAAGCTCGCCACGCTCGGCGACGGCCTCCGCCCACAGCGCGGCGTACCGAGCGTTCGAGAGGAGCTGATCCGACGGCGCGGTGCTCTCCCAGGTTCGCACACCCTTCCGCGCGTGGTCGAGGAGCGTGTAGAACGCCACCGAGACCGGCTCCTCCTGCTGAGGATCGACGGTGGCCTCGACAGCCTCTCGCTGCGGACGCGCGGCGCCGGGATCGGCCTCCAGGCTCTGAAGCACTGCCAGCGCAGCGCTCTCCCCCCGAACTGCTCCGCTCACGAGGGCCACCGCGTCCATGCCGGCCAGCCCGCCGCCAGCCCCCACAGCACTGCCCTCCACAGCACTGCCCTCCACCGTGACACCCGCCAGCGCAGAGGGCGTGGGGAGCGAGACCAGCCCCCCCAGCGCCGCGTCGATCCCGGTCAGTGACACCACGGCTGGTGCGCCTGCATCCAGCTCCAGGACGACGGTGTCACCCGGAGCCGCCTCGTCCCGATCGCTGGTGATCACCATTCGGGCCGCGTCCTTCGGGCGGACATGCACCAGCGCGCTGGCCTCTCCTGCGTGGATCGACAGCAAGCCGCGGGCGTCGTCCGGGATCCGAAGGGCCACCCGGCCGTCCCCCGCCAGCGGCGGGCAGTCGCCCTTGAGGGTGTGCTTCTCCGCCTTCTCCAGCCGCGTACACCGCTGGAGCGTCTCGGCGCCCTGACGCAGCTCGGCGAACGGCGGGGGGTCTCCTCGGTAGTCCGGCCCCCGTAACAGCGACACTGTTACGATCTCGCCCGGGGCGGGCAGCGCCGTCGAGGGGCGCACCCGCAGATCGGGGATCTCCCCGGGTACGGCCCGCCAGCGCGTCTCACCGACACCCTCGGCGCTCACGGTCAGCTCGTAACCGAGGTGCGTGCGTGGGCCGGTGTCCGTCTGTTTCGCGCGCGCAGGGGCGTCGACCATCAGCGTCACCGCGCCCATGGCCTCGGTCTTCTCGGAGTCCTCCAGCGAGAGCCCCCGGAGCGCCGCCGCGAGGCAGTCTCGGGTGACTGCAGCGCCCGGCTGTCCCGCGCGGGGGATCACCTCGACTCGGGGCGTCTTCGATCCCGCCGCCAGGCTCCAACGAAGCGACCAGGGCAGCGGCCCGCCGTCGGTGCGATCGGCGACGCAGCGTCTGGCCGTGATCAGTCCGGCGTCCAGGCGCTCCCTCACGGCGGTCGGGGTGCCGCCGCTGAATCGGGGAACCAACCGCGCCAGCTCGGGATCGGGCCGCAGGCTCAGCGTAGCAGCGAGCACTCGCGCGGCTGGCTCTCCGACGGACGCGCGACTGAAGACACGCGAGACACACTGTCGCAGCGGCGTATTCGCGGCTCCCTGGTCGAGGCGCACCCGGGGCCCCTCGGTCCACAGCAGCAGATCCAGCGATCCGGCGGCCGTCACCAGCTCGCCGCAGCGGGCTTCGGCGACGTCGGCCAGCGCCTCCAGGTCGCGCAGCTCAGCGAGGTCCGCGGCGCGCTCGGAGGTCAGCTCCACGGCGGTGGCCAGCCGGATCGTCCTCACCCGCTTCAGGGGGGCGCGGACGGGCGGCGGCGGATCCATCAGGTGGACCGGCGCCCCCGGATCAAGCTGCAGCGCCGCCACGCCGTCGGCGTCGGTGCGCGCGGTCCAGCCAGCCCGGCCCGGCTCGCTGGAGCGCTTGACCGTTAGCGCGAGATCGGGAAGCGGGCGACCGTCGGGCGTGGTCACGCGGAGGTACACGCGGTTGGAGCGCCCCTCCACGAGTCCACCCGAGAACTCTGTTACGCCCTCCACCGCGATGGGATCGGGCGAGAGCACCAGCGTCATGCCCCCCACGGCCCGATCGCCCGCCGGGGCGACCGCCTCCAGCGAGATAACGGTGCGCTGAAGATCGCCCAGATCTACGGGCACGGGCGACAGCGGCAGCGAGAAGGCGCCGTCCCGATCGGTCACCAGCTCCCGCGGACGCAGCCACTCGGTCGGCAGCGGCCAGGCACCGGTGGCCGCCAACCGCACCCGCACCGTGGCCCCCGCGATCGGCGCGCCGGCGTTCGTCTTCACCACGCCTTCCAGGCTCGGAGAGTCGCCGATACCCAGCCACGACTCAGCGCTGGACGCCGTAACCGTGAACCGCGGGAGCGAAAACGGCCGCACCGCGATGGTCGCCTCGGCCTCATCAGCGCCGGTGGTCCACCGCACGGTCCAGTCGCCGCTGGGGGCGTCCTGAGCCAGCGGAAGGCTCGACGCGGCGACGCCCCACGGCCCGGTCTCGCCGGGCTCCTCCAGCACCACCGTTCCGCTCGGGTCGATCACCTCCCAGGTGCCCGGACGGTCGGAGGTCGGTGTGAGCCCCGCTCGGTGGAGCGTGAGCGACCGAAACATCACGTCGTCGCCGGGTGAATACAGCGGTCGATCCGTGAGCACATGCGCCAGCGCAGGTGCGAAGAACGGCAGCGACACCTCCACGGTGCGCGGCTCGATTCGGTTGTCGAATTCCACGCGCAGGGTGTGGTGACCATCAGGCAGCCCTTCTGGAACCTGGAGGCTGCACTCCTGGTACCCAGCCCACCGCTGATCGGGATCGATGCACTCCACGGGGCGATCACCCAACCAGAACTCCGGCGTCGAGGCCACCGGCGCGGTCCAGGGGGTTCCCCACAGCGGGCGATCGCGGCGCGCCAAAACCGCTTCGGTGCGCAGGTGCAGCCGCCACGGCGTCGCGGGGTCGTCGTGGGAGTGTGCGTGGGTGCGCGCGGTGACGGTGGCGCGCACTCGAGGAACGCCGTCCGGGCACTCCCTCACCCACAGCCCCCACTTGAGCCAGGCCGACGGACAGCGGGTGACGCCGAGCAGGATCGCGCCGAGCACCAGCGCCACCCCTGCGATCGCCAACCATCTCCGCACGAAACCGCGCCTCCGGTGGACCCGACATCGCCGGCGCCCTCAGGTTCGGCTAATCGTGGGGCGGCCCCGCCCGCCACCCGCCACCACTTCCGAGAGATCTTGATGGGTTCCCTCTCCCGACGCGCGCGCTCCCTCCCGGAGAGCGCCATCCGCAAGCTCGACGCCGTCGTCGCGTCGCGCGCCGATGTTCACTTCCACCGCTTGAACATCGGGCAGCCCGACATATCTACCCCCGGGCCCGTGCTCGAGGCCCTCGCGAGCTACGGAGCGCCGGTCCTGGCCTACGGCCCGTCGTCCGGCCTGCCCGCCTGCCGCGAGGCCGCGGCGGCCTACCACGCCCGCTGGGATCCCGATCTGCGCGGCCGTCACGTCGCTGTTACGGCCGGCGGCTCCGAGGCCCTCCTGTTCGCGTTCGTGGCCTGCTGCGATCCCGGCGATGAGCTGCTGGTGCCCGAGCCGTACTACACGAACTACAACGGCTTCGCCTCGGTGGCGGGCGCGCGTATCCGACCCATTCCCACCCGGCTGGTCGATGGCTTCGCCCTGCCCTCCGACGACGCGCTGGACGCCCGCGTCACCCCCCGCACGCGCGGCGTCGTCTTCTCGAACCCGGGCAATCCCACCGGCGCCGTGTACCCGCGGGCAGAGCTGGTGCGCCTGCTGGACTGGGCGCAGCGCCGCGGCCTGTGGGTGATCGCCGACGAGGTGTACCGGCGCATCTACTTCGGCGAACGTCCGACCAGCGTGCTGGAGCTGGGCGCGCGGTCCAACGTGATCTGCATCGACTCGCTGTCCAAGACGTTCTCGGCCTGCGGGCTGCGGCTGGGCTTCTTCATCTCCCGCAACGAGGCGCTGATGGAGAAGGTCGAGCGGCTGGGCCAGGCGCGCCTCGGTCCGCAGCCGCTGGCGCAGCACGCGGCGCTGGCGGCGCTCTCGATGCCCGAGACCTACTACGACGAGATCCGCGAGACGTACCGCGGCCGGGTCGACGCGCTGGTCGGCGGCCTGGGGGCTCTGTCCGGCGTGCAGCCGCACCGCCCCGAGGGGGCGTTCTACCTCATGATCAACCTGCCGGTGGACGACGCCGAGCGGTTCGCCCGCTACCTGGTGACCGACTTCGCGCACGAGGGTGAGAGCCTGGTGGTGGCCCCCGGTCCGGGGTTCTACGCAGCAGAGCCCGGCGGTCCGCCGAAGGGTCACCGGCAGATCCGGCTCGCCGCCGTGCGCGACGCGGAGGTGCTCGCCCGCGCGATGACGCTCCTCGGGCACGCGCTGGAGCAGTACCCCGGGCAGCTCTGAACCGCTCGAAGCGACTCCATCGGCAGGCCCTGTTCAGCGGGGTCCTGTTTCAGCAGAGCCTGATCGACAGGGTCTCATCAGCGGGGTCTCATCAGCGGGGTTTCATCAGCGGGGTTTCGTTCATAGGGAATTCACGTCGTCGTCACCCCAGCGCATTTCCCAGCGATGAAGATCACCCCATGCCGACCCGCGTCCACCACTTCGCCGGACATCGCAGCCACACCGATGCGCTCGGCGCTCCGCTGCGGGTCGCGCACCTCACAGACCAGCACGTCGGTCGGGTGACGCCGGTTCGGGTGCAGCAGGAGGCCATCGCCGCGGTCAACGCCACTCAGCCCGATCTGGTGGCGCTCACGGGCGACTTCGTCTGTCACGGGCTGGCCTACCTCGATCAGCTCACGTCGCTGGTCGCCGCCCTGGAAGCCCCGGCGGTGGCGGTGCTGGGCAACCACGACCACATGGCCGGCGCGAGCGCTGTGCGTGACGCCCTCATACGCGGCGGGGCGATGGTCCTCGGCAACGCCTGGACGACGGTGTGGCTGCGCGGCGAGCCCCTCCAGGTCGTCGGCGTGGACGACGCCCACACCGGACACGCCGACGTGCGGGCCGCCACGACCGGGCTCGATCCCCGCAGGGCCACGCTCGGGCTGTCCCACATCGCCGAGACCGCCGACGAGCTTTGGGCCCACGGTGTCCCGCTCGTGCTGTCCGGCCACACCCACGGCGGGCAGATCACGTTCGGGAAGACCAGCCTCATGAGCGTCGGAGGGCTCACGGGGAGCCGCTACGTGCACGGCCTCTACGGTGATCGCCAGGGCGACGGGGCCGTCTATGTGAGCGCCGGGATCGGCGCCGCGGTGCTGCCGCTGCGGCTGGGCGCGCGCGGGCAGCGGGAGGTGTCGGTGTTCGAGCTGGGGGCCACGCCACAGAGTCTCCCTGGAGGCCTGCCCGAGCCCGAGGCGGAGCGCAGGCCGCTGAAGGGCCGACCGCCGCCAGAGTGGGTCCGCCGCCGCCGCGCGCGCCGCGTAAAACCGTAACGGGGCTTGGTTTTCTACCTCGGCACGACGCCGGTGTACCGCGCGGCCGCGATGAAGGGACGCAGCGCGCAGCGGTCCTGCTCTTGTCCGTGGACGGTGCAGGCGTCGTAGGCCCGCTGGATCTTCCGCAGATCCGAGAAGCGCTTTCGGAACACCGAGGCGAGATCGGCACACCCCGCGCGCCGGCTGCCCTCCTCGATGCGCGCGAACCCCGCCAGCGCGATCGCCGCGTGGCCCAGCTCGTGGGTCTTCAAGCGCTCGGTGTACTCCAGCCACTGCACCATCAGCAGATCGGGGTACTCGCGCGGCACCTTCCAGCGGGGAAACTCGATGGCGATGCGACGATCGAAGTCCAGCTCGGAGACGCTGCAGGAGTCGCCGACCCAGATCTCCTCGTAGCGGTAGGACAGCGCTGCCCGCGTGTAGCCGGACCAACGACGAAGCGCCCAGCCCATCGAGATCCTGAACCAACTCCGACCCCGCACGGTGTAGCCATCGATGGCGATGGCGTGTCGCTGGCCCGACAGGTCGGTGACCATCCAGTGGGTGTCGTCGGGGACCCGCGATCGGTGGGCGCATGCGCCGAGCAGGAGCATGGCCGCGAGCGCGCCGGGCTTCATGTGGCGGTGATCTGCCGGGGAGGCGGCGACACGGCCGGCTGGCTCCGCGCGACCTTGAATCCGAGCCAGGCGCCAGGGATCGACATCACGCCGCACAGGGCCGAGCCCACAGCCATGCCGATCGCCACGCCGAAGAAGTCCCGTCCGCTCTGCCCGGCCGGCGAGAAGAAGCCCAGGGCCTCGCGGAACTCCCGCGCCCACTGCCCGGCGACCGACGTGTTCGCGACGCCCGTCTCGGCGAGGGCCTCCGCGCGCTGGTGCGCGAACGCGTTTCCGAGCACGTGGCCCAGGGCGATCACGGGGAACAGCACCCACTTCACCGCGGCGGACGGGAAGAAGTCGCAGATCGCCCCGAAGACGTAGGTCGAGTACGCGGGAAACAGCAGCCGAAACGCCCGTAATTCCTCCTCGACGTCCCCCTGCTCGCGCAGGAATTCGATGGCGTACAGCGAGGCCAGGTACTCCTGGTACAGCGCCACGCCCGGGATGAAGCGGATCAGCGAGTACAGCCCCGGAAAGGAGCGGCGCCGGAAGTCCAGCACGTGTCCCAGCTCGTGCAGCGCGATCGAGGTGTGGCCGGAGTACAGGTTCACGGTGTCGGAGTAGGGGTTGTAGTGATCGCCGCCGACCAGCCGCCCGACGTTGAGGGTGTACGCCAGCCACAACGGCAGCCCCAGCAGGAGCCGCAGGACGATGTTCACGCGGCCGTTGGAGAACAGCCTCCCCAGCTCCCCGATGGGATCGTACTGGTTGAGACGCACCGCGAGCCCGTCGATCTCATGACGCTCGATGAACCCGTCCATCGCCGCCTCCACCTCGGGGCCGATGGCGTGATCTTCGAAGCGGTGGTTGAGGAAGATCGCCTTGTTTGCCACCCCCAGGACGTTGCCGAGCGTGTCGACGAAGGGCAGCGGGCGACCGCGGATGATGGTGGTCATGGAGACCTCTGGCGGGGGGCCACCGGATTCGGGCGCTCCCCCTTCCCTATTGCAGTAGCTTGCCTGCAGTGGCCAGCCTGCAGTGGCCTGCCTGCGGTGGCACACCAGCAAGCCCAACCCCGGAGAGCGCCGTGCCTGACGTCCGCTCCATGCCCCGTCCCGAGTGGTCTCCCCTGCCCCGCCCTGGCTGCGTCGGCGTCGAGGGCCGCGTGCTGCTCGCGGCAGACGGGCTGGTCGCGGCCACGCTGCGGCTGTCGCCGCATGCCACCATCGACGAGCACGACGCGCCGTTCCCGGTCGATGTGGTCTGCCTGTCCGGTTCGGGGTTCACGTCGGTCGACGGCGAGTCCGCGCCGATTCGTTCGGGGCAGACCGTTCGCTGGCCGGCGCACCAGCTTCACCGTCTGTGGACCGAAGACGATGGGATGACCACGCTGATGCTCGAGCGCCGGTGAGAGCCGCCGTCCTCCTGCGGATCTCCGCCCGGATCGTCGTCAGCGCGGTGACGCTGCTCGGGCTCATCCGGGCCCACGGCACCCCCACGGAGCGGGCAGACCGCCTCGACCACGCGCTGCCGACGCTGCGCGGACTCCAGGCCGCCATCGACGGCGGGGCCGCCACCGACATGCAGGCGCTGTTCCCCGAGGGCTTTGTCTTCACCCACGCCGTGAGCGCCCTGGCGTGGCTGGCGCTCGCGGAGCGTGAAGACCTGCGCTCGGAGTCGCTGGGGCATGCACGGGGGGCGCTGGCCGCCTTGGAGTCCGACGAGGGGCGGGAGCCCTTCAGCGCAGAAATGGAGCCGGCCTACGGCGTCTTTCACGCCGGCTGGACCAACCTGGTGCGGGTGGGCATCGCCGCCTGGACACCCGAGCCGGATCGGCCCGAGCTTCGCGCGCACTGCGACGCCATCGCGACGGCCTTCGCTCGCAGCGACCACCCCTTCCAGGACAGCTACCCGGGGATGTCCTGGCCCGCAGACAACGTGGCCGCCATGGCGTCGCTGGCTCGCTGCAGTCAGCTCCATGACGGCGCGTGGGACGCCGACGTCGCGGCGTGGGTGGCGCTCGCCCGCCGACACGCCGATCCCGAAACGGGCGCGCTGACCCACTCCACCCGCACGGGCGACGCACCGCGCGGGAGCTCCCTGGCCCTGATGGCCCGGCTGCTGGCAGACGTGGATCCGGCGTGGGCCCGTCACCACTACGGGGTCCTGCGGGAGCGACACGTCACGACGTTCGGCGGGCTGCCGGCGGTGCTGGAGTACGCCGGGGGCGTCGGCGCTGCTGACATCGACTCGGGTCCCCTCCCCTTCGGGATCGGCCTGGCCGCCTCGGCCGTCACAGCCGGCGCGGCGTACACACACGGCGACGATCGGCTGGGCACCGCGCTGCTGGACATCGGCGAGGTGATCGGGCTCCCGGTGAGCTGGCGCGGGCGCAAGCGCTACGCCCTGGGGCTGGCCGCGGTCGGAGAAGCGTTCGGGGTGTGGAGCCAGGTCGCGCCAGCGCGCACCATGGGGCCGGGGTGGTCACCGCCGATACCCAGCACCTCCTGGCGGCTGCTGCTCGATGGGCCCTTCGTGCTCATCCTGCTGTTGACGTGGCTGGGGCCCCTCGCTCGTTGGCGACGATCCGACGCGTGGGCAACACCCCCATGAGCCGTCAGGAGAGCGCGTCCAACAGGGTCCGAGCCCGCTCACAGTACTCGTCATCCGTCAGCGCGCCGTCGTCGCGCGCGCGCTTCAGGCGCCTGAGCTGTTCGTCCACCGCGGCGCGGCGATCGGCCGACATGCCCCTCCAGACATCCCACAGCTTCGAGACCATCTTCATCCCCGCGGTCCCCCCGGTGACCACATAGACGATGACCCACCCGGTCGCCCCGACCACTCCGACGGGAGCGAAGGCTGGCGTCGAGAGCAGCACCGCGACCGCTGCAGCGCCGGCGAGGAGTCCAGCGACGAGCGGGTTGTCCTGGAGCGACTCGGGTACGAACTTCGCTACGATGTCCTTGATCGCGTCGGCTGTCAGAGCAGGCATGGAGACCTCAAGTCAGCGATTGTGAACAACCCGACCGGCGGCGACATACACCGCGTCGTTTCGAGGTGGCGGCTCGTCGGGCCAGCCGAAGGCGCTGAGGACCGCCGACGCCCGGCGACGAATCGTCTCCCATCGGGGGTCCGCGTAGAGCCGCTCACGCTCCAGCCAGAACGCGGCGTTCTGCTCCCCCGAGAGCGCCTCCAGGGTTCCATCGAGGTCGGCGATCGTCTCTTGCTGGCCTGCGGACAGCCTGGCGTCGCTGGCGAGCACAGCGCGATGGGCTTCATCGAACTCCAGCGCCAGCTCATCGCCGACGCATGCGAAGTCCGGAAACAGGGAGATCTGCATGCCCGCGGGCTGCGCCAGCGCCTGCACAGACCGTCGAAACGAACCCAGCGTCGCTTCTGGGCGCATCTGCTCATCCCGTGGTGGCTCCGTCATTGGTGGACCACCTCCAGCTTGTGGCCGTCGGGATCGAAGACGAACGCCGCGTAGTAGGTGTCGCCGTAGTGGGGGCGGGGGCCCGGCGGACCGTCACACTCCCCGCCGTGCTCCAGCGCCGCGGCGTGGAAGCGATCGACCGCCGCTCGGTCGGGGGCGTCGAAGGCCAGGTGGAAGCCCGGGCCGGCCGCCAGGTTCTCGGCCCCGGGCTTGGCGAACAGGGCCAGCTTGTCATTTCCGCCCGGCAGGCCGTAGCCCAACGCCCGGGGGTGGCTCCAGACCTGCGCGCACCCGATGGCGGCCAGGACGGCGTCGTAGAATTGGCCCGATCGTTCGAGGTCGGAGACGCCGAGGGACAGGTGACCGATCATGGCTCACTCCCGGTCATGAATAGAGGGGTCATGCACAGGAGGGTCATGCACAGGGGGGTCATGCACAGAGGGGTCATGCA
This sequence comes from uncultured Enterobacterales bacterium, assembly GCA_964464515.1. Lineage (GTDB taxonomy): Bacteria > Myxococcota_A > UBA796 > UBA796 > UBA2385 > CAYXGP01. Next base: position 23,034 of record CAYXGP010000072.1, on the reverse strand, counting down.
CAGAGGGTATCGGCCGACCGCTGTCGCGCCACTCCACCGCGGCGCGGAAGCCCTCGGTCTCGGCGTACTGCTTGAACCAGAGGCCCTCCGGCGAGTGCCGCGTGATGCCATCGAAGATGGTCGCCAGCACTTGACTCTGGAGCACCCCGGCCCGCTCCATCACGCCGTTGATCACCAGCTTCTGCATCATCAGCTGGTTGATGGGCACGCCCGCCATCCGCGCGGCCAGCTCATCGACCCGCGCGTCCAACCGCTCAGCGGGCACGGCCTCCAGCACCAGCCCCATCGCCGCGGCCTCGATACCCGAGATGAGATCGCCGGTGAGCAGCATGCGCTTGGCCTTCTCGGCCCCGATCCGGTACGCCCACATCGCCGTGGTCGGGCAGCCCCAGACCCGGGCCGGCGGGTAGCCGATCCGCGCCGTCTCCTCCATCACGACCAGATCGCAGCACAGCGCGATGTCGCTTCCGCCCGCGACGGCGTGGCCGTGGACCTTCGCGATCGTCGGCTTTCCGCTGCGCCACAGCGACATGAAGTCGTCGGTGAAGCGCTTCATCACCTGGTAATCCTTCATCGGGTCCCAGGGCATCTGCTGGGTCGCCCCGCCGGTGTTGCCCTCGGCGAAGGCCTTGAGATCGTAGCCGGCGCAGAAGGCCCGGCCGGCGCCAGACAGGACGATGGCGTGGACCCGATCGTCGGCGTTCGCGGCCTCGACGGCGGCGCGGAGGGCGCCCGGCAGCGCGGCGTCGATGGCGTTGAGACGGGCGGGCCGGTTGAGGGTGATTCGGGCGATGCGGTCATCGCGGTCGTAGAGGATGGGGTCGGACATGCCTCTGGAGATATCGCGGGGCGAGGCGAACCACGAGCGGTCTCGGCGTGGTCAGGACCGGACAGAGTGAACCGAAGAGAGAATACCGAAGAGAAAAAACAGCACCTGTGGGTACGGCTGATTGGGCGGAAACGCCGGACCGGTAGTCCAGGTCAGTGCTCGGGTAGTCACCGCGGTTCCACGAGTGAGGAGAGCGGGTGGACCAGCCCCGAGGAGCCGACCCACCCGCCGTCACACGACCTGCTGTCACGCGGGCCGCTTCATTGGGAGATCACTCCGCGTAGCTGGCCTCGCTGTAGACACACGCCGAAGCGTCGCCCTCGGCCCCGCTCCAGGTGTCGACCCGGTAGACCAGCTTGAAGCCGTCGTCCCAGCACTCACTGGCGGCCCCGATCAGCTCCCCGCCGTCCTCGGCCAGCACGGCGTCGCCGCGGCCGGACCCGTCGGGCATCCAGCGGGAGCGCAGGAGGTAGACGTCCTCGACCCCGTCGCCGCGATGGTCGCCGGTCCAGGCCAGATCCATCTCACCTTCGCCGTCGGAGATCTGGGCGTAGCTATAGACCGCGTCCAGCGGCCCCTCGCCGTGCTTGAGATCCTCCCAGCCCTCGACGGAAGCCTCGGCGATGACGCCATCGGGGGAGACGTCGTAGTCGGAGTAGAAGACGCCGGCGAAGTCCACCGTCGGGTCGAGCTCGGCCATTGTGGTGAAGTCGATGGCGAAGCGGCCCGTGTGGTCGAGGCGGGTGGAGCCTGCGTCGATCTCGCCCGCGATGACGATCACCTCGTCGCCCTCGGAGCCGTTGCTCGGCCGCTGCGCGAAGGCCCAGGTGTGCGTGTCGGTGTCGGGGTGATGCTGAACGACGACGTAGGTGTCGACAGCGTCGAGACGATCACCGTAGGGGCCCCACACGGCGCGGTGTGCGTCGCGGTCGAAGCTACTGGGGCGAGTATTGACCACGGTGTTCAGCGTGCCGAGCACGCCACCGATGAGGCCGTTGACGTTGTCGGTCGCCTCTGCGGTATGCACGTAGAGCTCCGACCAGTCGCCCAGCTCGCTGCGGGCGTTCGCGCCATCGGAGGTGACCATGTTGATGAGCACGCGATCGTCGGGCAGAACCTCGGTCAGGTAGGTCACGTCGTCCTCGTCGGCCAGGGGGAGGCAGGCGCTCAGGGCGAGGAAGCTGGCGGCGGTCAGGAAGGCGTTGCGGGTCATGAGCGGCTCCGTTTCGGTGTGTGGAGTGAGTTCCGCTCCGTTGGACCCACCGGGCTGAGAAAAGAGAAAAGAAATCTGAGAAGAAATTTCCAGGCGGCTCCGGGCGCGACCCCCGCGGGTGAGATCGGCGCGGTGTTAGCCCACCACAGACGCGCTGACCCGCAGTCTACCGACTGGAAGACTCTGGAGTCCGGGCGCGGCCTGAAGGTGAATCATGCGCGCTATCGTCATCTTTCTGCTGGGCTGCGGCGACGGTCCAACCGCAGCGGTCACCTCGACCGGTGGGACGGTCACCACCGAGACGCCGCCGGGCACCACCCCCTCCAGCGGGACGGTCGACGCGGACGAAGATGGGGCCACGGCCGACACCGATTGTGACGACTCAGACCCCGCGCGTCACCCCGGCGCCGACGAGGTCTGCGACGGCGTGGATCAGGACTGTGACGGTGAGATCGACGAGGGCGTGCCGAACGACGGCGCCGGTTGCGCGGATCCCGGGCCGCCCGTGGTCGGCGAACGGGGTCAGATCCTGCACGTCCACCTGCGGACGGCGGACACGGAGCACGCAGGGACCGACGACGACGAGTACGAGGTCTGCCTCGGCGACGATCTCTGCTACGACATCGGCAAGGAGTCCTGGAACGATCTGGAGCCGGGCGTGGTGGACATCTACATCTGGGAGGATCAGGATCTCGATCGGAGCCGCCTGGATCGGTTCGAGATCCGCACCGGAGACGGCGAGAACCGCTGGGAGCCGGTGGCGTTCTCGGTCTCGGTGGACGGCGAGACGATCTACTGCCGCGGCGGCCTGTCGATGATCATGGGCACCGAGAACGACGACGAGATCGACGAGTGGACCGACGGGCTGACCGTCGAGTGCGACAGCGCCTTCGACACCTCCCTGACCCACGGCCCGCTCCTGGGCGCGACCGGCCCGGATCACACCCGCATCTGGTACCGCACTGACATCACCCGCCAGGTCGTGCTGAGAATGGCAAGGACCGAGGCCGATCTGAAGACGGCTGCGCCGCTCCACTACGGCTATCCCCTGGCCGAGCATGACTTCACGGACACCGCGTGGATCGGCGGGCTGGAGGCCGACACCGAGTATGTCTACGATCTGGAGGTCTCCGGAGAGCGCTACGGCCCCTACACCCTCCGCACCGCCCCGGAGGTGGGCACCCCGCAGACGCTCCGGATGGCCTTCGGATCATGCACGAAGGATGACGAGCAGCCCATCTTCGAGACGATCCTGGCGTACGACCCGGACGTCTTTCTGTTCGTGGGAGACACCCACTACGCGAACACCAATGAGCTCGCCGCCCTGCGCCAGTTCTACCGGTGGGCCCACGAGCGCCCCTATCGAGATGAGCTGATCGCCAGCACCCCGATGCTCGCCACGTGGGACGACCACGACTACCTGGGGAACAACACCGAAGGCGACGACGAAGGTCGCGAGGTCACCCTCCGCGCGTTCGAGGAGTATTGGGCCAACCCGTCCGCCGGTACCGACGAGACGCCGGGGGTCTTCTTCTCGTGGCAGATCGGCGACGTCGACTTCTTCATGCTGGATGCTCGGTACTGGCGCGATCTCGACGACTCGATCCTCGGCGACGCCCAGGAGGCCTGGTTCTTCGATGAGCTGGCTGCTTCGACGGCCACCTTCAAATTCGTGGTCAGCGGCAGCCAGTGGACGCTGGAGGGCTCCGATGATTCATGGGCGGACTTTCCCGAAGCCAGGGAGCGGTTCACCGATCACCTGCTCACATCCGGCGTGGAGGGGGTGATCGCGCTCTCCGGCGATGTGCATCGCGCGGAGTTCCGCTCGATCTCCGCGGCGGCCTACGACCTCCCGGAGCTCACATCGTCGCCGTTGGCCAATTCCGGCGAGGGATGCGGGAGCGACGACGAGCTGCTGGCCTGCTTCGAAGGGGACAACTACTTCATCGGGGTGGAGATCGACACGACGCTCGCCGACCCGACGGCCGCTGCCACCATTCGGGACGAAGCCGGATCGGTGCTGGCGGAGTGGGTGATTCCCCGGTCGCAGCTCTCGATTCAGTAGGGTGTGACCAGCTCCGCTCTCTCTCGCGGAACCGCGGAGCCGACCGGCGGACCGCTCTCGGAGACCAGAAATACAAGCCAGTTTCAACCACGGGAGGCGGCCGGGTGGCCGGTGCGATGACCGGGACCAGCCCGTTCACTCCGCAGAGAAGGGGCAGTCCGACTCCGCCCCCAGCTCCTCTGTCCACCCCATCGAGTCCCACGACCAGGTGATCGCCCCCTGCTCGTCCCAGCACTGCACCAGCTCGACGCTGCTGCCCCCCAGATCGCCGCCGGTCAGTCGCGCCACGCCGCGTCCGGCGCCGCTCGCCAGCCACGCGCTGGTAGCGCTCAGCTCCTCGTCCTCCTCGCCCAGCAGGTCCCCGACGAGGTCTCCAGCCTGCGCGTAGTCCAGGGTGGCGCCGCCGTCGTCGTCCTCGACCCAGCTCCACTGGACCACCTCTTCGCCGTCCTGGGAAGCAGACAGATCGATCTCCCGACCCGCGCGCAGATCGTAGTCCACCACGGCCGTCCCCCAGGCGCTCTCCACCGTGATGCTGCCCGAGCCCACGGCCACCTCGGTCTCGCCGGCGACGTGGGTGCCGCTCACGTACTCCCACCAGGGTCCGGTGGAGGTCTCACCGAGCTGGAACGCGTAGCCATAGGTCGCCCCGGTGGCCGCGCGGCTCATCTCGACCCGGACGAAGAGGTTGGGGTCGCCGTCGAAGGGCGTGGGCCCCCACACGCGGTAGTCGTCGCCGCGCTCAGAGGGCGGCAGCAGCACCACCTCGTCGGTGACGGAGGTGACGGCGTCGAGGAGCTGCTGACCCGAGGTCACGGCCTCCACGTTGAGGACGTAGATGTCGGAGGGCTCATCCACCGGCCCCGCGTCGGGTTGGGGGTAGGCGATGGCGAGCTGCTCGGCGCCGGGCAGCGCGGCGATGAAGTCGGCGTCTTCGGTGAAGACCTGGTTGGACAGGTCCCCCCCGCAGGCGATCACGGTGAGAACAAGCAACATCAGAACCGGACCCCCGCGCCCAGGATCGCCTGGTGCATGATGAAGCTGGTGGCGGTGTCGTCCAGGGCGTAGAGCACCAGCACCTGGCGCCACTCGAGCTCGATCTGAAACCGTCCCATGTTCAGGCCAGCCCAGCCCACGACCCCGGGCGCCACGGTGACCAGACGCTGGTCGTCGATCTGCTGGCTGGGGTCAAAGCGGCGGCCCATCCACAGGAGGTCGGCTCGCAGGCCGGTGCCGACCTGAAAGCGGCGGGGCAGGGTGGCGTAGCCGGCGGCCACTCCGAGGGTGGTGGCGGCCAGGGAGGTGGGCACCGCAGAGACGCCCTCCACCCACAGGGTGCCGCTGCCAGAGCCCGCCATCAGATCGACGGAGAGCCAGCGCCCGTCCTGCCAGGCGACCCGCCAGCTCACGCCGGCGACGGGAATATCGGGCAGGTACTGCTCGGCGATGTCTCTGCGGTCGGGCCCCATCACCCCGACAGCCAGACGCACCCCTGAGTCGGGCATGCGCGCCTGCCGGATGCGCTTCTCGATGGCGCCCTTGGCGATGTTGTCCTCGTACTCGAGCGGCGAGAAGCGCAGGTCGGTGAGGGCCACCCGATCGCCGTCGTCGACATCCACCTCGGCCACCTGCAGGTGGGTGGGGAAGCGACGCTGGACCTGGTAGCGCCCCGGGCGCAGGTGGATCCGCGCGGCGCCGTCCTCGGCCGCGAACTCCGCCAGGTAGGCCCTGCGCTGGAGGTCGAAGACCGCGTAGATGCCCGCTTCGCCAGCGGGCAGCTCCAGCACGGCGCGCCGGGGATCCAGCTCCGCCAGCACCAGATCGCCCTCGCCGGACAGCTCCCAGTCGAAGGTGGGGTGCTGGGTGCCGATGCGGGTGGTCGAGGTGCGGATGACCGTCTCGTCGTAGACATAGGCGTAGGCCTCGGTCAGCGTCACCGCGCCGTCCTCGTCGCGGTCGGCCGCCCCCGACAGCCCGCTCGCCAGGAAGTGGGTGAAGTACGAGCCGCCGATCTCATCGGACTCCTGGCTGGCCTCGTCGCCGGTCGAGGAGGTGATGATCACCGTGCCCTCGGCGTCCAGGCGCTCAGCCAGCTCGAATTCAAAGGCCGGCACCCGGCTGCCGCCCTTGGACCGGGTGGCCGCGCCGGAGTTGCAGGAGTCGAGGAAGGCCAGGCGGACCTCGGCCCCGGTGCTCGCCAGCAGGTCCTCCAGGGCGGTGTACTCCAGGCTGCTCTCGCCCAGCAGCAGCCGCTCCTCATCGCCGTGCCCCGAGTAGTAGAACAGGAACACCACCTCGTGCCCCTCGGCGCGGGTCGCCTCCACCCTTCGGCGCGCATCGGCGAAGGCGTCCTCGATGCGGCGCGCGGTCGCCGGCAGCACCACCTCCACGTCGCCGGGACGGTAGCCGCCCACGCTCGTCAGCACGTCCGCCATCTTCCGGGCGTCGTCTTCGGCGAAGTAGAGCGGACGGTAGACCATGCCGCCGTCGTTGTTGGCGGCGATGACGGCCACCCGGCGCACCTCGGCCTCGGCGGGCCGCGCCAGGGCCGCCGCCAGCAGCAGGGCCCCCACCGTCACGGCGCCTTCTCCACGGTGAGCAGGGCCACCCCCGGATCGGCGCGGGCCAGCTCGGCCAGTGCGGGATGTCCGCCGTGTTCGTAGGCCTCCCGAACGAGCGTCATCGCGGCGGGGGTGTCGGCGGGGCTGAAGATCGCCACGAAGCTCTCGGGGCCCACGGCGTCGTCGAGCCGGATGGCGTCTTGCAGGAGCATTCGCTCATGGGGCTCGACCGCCACCGGCGGCTCGTCGGACAGCTCGGGGTAGAACAGGCTCACGGTGCCGCCGCCGTCGACCGAGAGGACCACCACCGTCTCGTGACCGTCAGCGCGGGTGGCGAAGCGGAGCCGATCGCCCTCGGACAGCGTCTCGCCAGACTGCACACGCAGCACGTCGTCGCCGCGCTGCACGTAGACCTCCAACCCTGTGGTGCCCTTGGGTCGGTTCGTGGGGCTGTCCAGGGGTCGGTCGATGGGGACGGCCACGAAGAGCAGCGCCAGGGCCGCGAGGAGCAGCGGCACGACCGTCCTCCGCCAGGCCGCGAGCGAGATCACCTGCCCGCCGGTGGTTCCCTCCGGGACAGCGTCCTGCGGCGGCGCATCGGGCAGTGGTGCTTCGGGCAGTGTTGCTTCGGGCAGTGGTGCTTCGGGCAGTGTTGCTTCCGGCCGTGGAGCTTCCGGCAGTGGTGCTTCGAGGAGGGCCGTCTCGGGGAGGGACGCGGCGCGGGCCTGGAGCGCGGCGAAGTCGAAGGGCGGCAGCTCGGCGGCGGCGACCTCGGCCTGGTGCGCCGCGAGGGCGTCGTCGTGTCGGGTGAGATCGGCCTCACCGGTGAGCGCGCGGTCCAGATCCAGACGCGAGGGGCGGCTGCCGTCGTTGACGCGAAAGATGCCATCTCCCGTTCGATCGTCTGTGCGCTCGCTCATGGCAGCACCAGCCATGCCACGAGGAGCACGCCCAGCGCGGCGACCACCTGTACGTCGTCGCGCTCCATCAGCCGGCGGGCCATTCGCAGGAAGGCGTCGAGGCGCTTGCGCACCGTGGGCACGGACATGCCCACGAGGCGCGCGGTCTGCTGCTGGGTCATGTCGTCGAAGTACAGGTGGACCACGACGGCGCGGGTCTTCTCGTCGGCGTGCGCCAGCAGGCGACGGATGGTGTGCAGGCGCTCCCAGTCCGCCGCCCCGGCGATCCCCCCGGTCACGTCACTCAGCTCGGCCCTGTGCTGGGTGCGTTTCTCTGCCCGACCGCTGCGGTTCCGGATCTGGTTGAGGCAGTAGTTGGTCGAGATCCTGTACATCCAGGTCAGCGGAGACGCCTCCTGACGGAAGGCGTCGTAGTGCTTGATGACCCGCGCGAATGTCTCCTGCGTGGCGTCCATGGCGTCCTCGTCGTTGCCCAGGATGCGCCGGCACCGGTGCTGGATCACGTGCCCGTAGCGCTCGTACAGGTCGTGGAGTTCAGCTTCGGTCGGCGGCATCAGGGGGCCTCCATCCCGTTGGACCCATCAGCGGTCGGAAAGGGAAAGGAATTCTCCGAGGCGGGGGTACTTTATCGCGGCGTCATCCCGAGCGGGGTTGGGAACGCGGGTCGTGTGCTCCGCGGAGCCGTGAATTCGTGACCCGCCACGCTTCGCCGTCGGGCACCACGTCGGTCCCCAACACACCGACTCGGGGACCGGGCGGACGCACTCCGCCGCCGCCTGCCGATCCGCTGGGGGAACGCTCGTTACATGCGCGGCCGGCGCGCCCCTGGCCAGCGCTCCCCGGTCCTGCTCCATCACGACCGCTTCATCGGGGATGATGTACGACAGGTCGATCCAATCCAACACCGGCGCACCCACTCGCCGACGCAGAAAGGTCAGCGTGCTCCCGTCGGCGCTCCATGTCGGCGCGTGCTCGCCGTCCGGTGACAGGTGTGGCGTGGGCGGCCCACCAGACGAGGGCCAGACCGCGCTCAAGCAGGAGACACCTCGATGGACTGCAGAGATTCATCCTCCGAGAGCACCGCGTCCACCCGTCGCTGAATCTCCGCCGCCAGTCGCTCCTGACCACCCGGGGCCTCCAGCTCCGCCGCGCTGAACTCCGAGGTCGCCATGAGGATCGCGTCCTGGATGGCCCTCTGGTTTTCGTCCAGCTCTCGAGCGGCGCCGGGCGCGACCTCGAAGCAGGGAGAGATCTGCAGCAGGCGTACGGCGCCAGACTCCGTCCTCAAATTGACCGTGAGGTCTCCGGCGCACCACTGCTCGGTGGAGGTCTCCACCGTGACAGGCGGCGGGGCGGCCCACTGTTGGCAGGCCGCCGCGATGAAGCCGAACACGAGCCGTGTGGTCATGGGGACTCCTGGGGGACTCCTATTCAACCACCGGCAGGGCAACTTTGACAGTCGCTCTTGTCGGTGGTCCGCGACGGGGTGCCGCTACCGGACCGTGATCACCACCTTTCCCCGAATTCGCCCTGTCTCTCCCAGGGCATGCGCCGCCGCGACCTCATCCAATGCAAACGTGCGCTCGATCACCGGCACGATCGCCCGCGCCTCAACCAGCGCCCCGATCGCGCAGAGCTGATCCGCATGATTCCGCTTCACCACCGTGCTCGCCTGGACGCCGCGCAGCAATCCTCGCAGCCCGAACCCGACCACGCCGAGACCGGTCGCCAGCACCCCGAGGTTCGGTCCGTATCGCTTCGTATTCACGGGCAACCCGGTCACGATCGAGGCGACCCGCCCCCCGCGCTTCACGGCCTGGAGGGCGCGCTCGCGCTCTTCACCCCCGAGCGCGTCCAGGATCACATCCAGATCATCCAGCTCCTCCCACCAGCGCTGCGTGCGGTAGTCGATCACTCTATCGGCGCCGAGCCTGCGCACCAGATCGTGGTTCCGCGGTGAGCAGGTGGTCGCCACCCACGCCCCGTGGTGCTTCGCGAGCTGAATCGCGAACGTGCCGACTCCGCCGCTGCCGGCCTGGATGAATACCCGCAGCCTCTCACTCCGCTGGCTCTCACTTTGCTGCTCGTCGCGAGCGATCCGTGGCAGGAGACATTGCCACGCGGTCAATCCCACCAGGGGCAGGCTGGCAGCTTCGACATGTGACAGCGCCGCCGGCTTCGGCGCGAGGCACCCTTCAGTCAGAACACACTGCTCGGCGTAGCTGCCAGGGCGCCTGTAGTCGGGGCAGCCAAAGACAGCGTCACCCGGCGAAAAACGCGTGACCCCGGGTCCCACCTCCAGGACCACCCCTGAGACATCGAGCCCCAGGATCCAGGGCAGCCGATACCGGATCGCGCCGCGCTGACCGCCGCTGCGCAGCTTCCAGTCGATCGGATTCACCGCCGCGGCATGCACGGCGACCCGCACATCATCCGGACGCTCCAGGGCCGGCTCGGGCACCTGCGAGATCTGGAGGTTCTCTGGGGGACCGTAGGCAGACAGAAGGGCGGCGCGCATGGGCACGCCTATCTCGGCTCCGCGATAGACAACACTTGCGAGGAGGTGATCGCGTGTCCTGCATCCTGTGGCTGGCGACCATCGGAGCGACACACGCGGCCGAAGACTTCGCCGGCCGGCGCTTCTACCTGGGCGACGTCCACTCCCACACCGGGGCTTCGAGAGACGGCGGCTCGTCCGACATGGCGGGCACCTGCGACAGCGAGGAGTGCGCGGCGCTCAGCGACTACCTCGCGATCGCGCACGAGAACGGCCTGGACTTCGTGGCGGTCACCGATCACACCAACGCGCGGCACGCGGCCACTGACGAAGCCTTCGCGCAGGCCCGCGACACGGTGCTGGCGGGGCAGGATCAAGCCGGCGGCTTCCTGACCCTGCTGGGGGCAGAGATCTGGTTCGAGCTTGAAGGCAGCGAGGGTGAGCGGATCGAGCTGGGGCATCGCACCCTGATCCTGTTCGGCGACGACGCGGTCCAGGCCAGCTTCGAGGTGACCGACGGGATGCCGACCGGCACCTCGGACGACGTCGTCGAGAGCTGCGCGGCTGTCTGGGGCTACGCCGCCGACCTCGAGGCACGGTTCGGCGAGCTGGTGCTGTTCGCCCACCACCCGGCGGCGTACCGCCCGATGGCGACGATGTGGGACTGCCACGACGACCACTTCGAGCCGGTGGTGGAGATCTACAGCGAGCACGGCAGCAGCGATCTGATCGTGCCCGACTACGATCCGCTGTGGAGCCAGACGGTGGAGACCGGCACCGTCGAGCATGCGATGGATCCGACGGGCTTCGCGCACCGCCTGGGGTTCGTGGGCGGGACGGACTCCCACGACACGCGGCCGGGCTCGGTCTGCCGCACCGATCCCGAGCACGAGGATCATCCCTACGGAGGCGGCCTCACCGTGGCGGTGCTCGACGCCACCGACGGCTTCACGCGCCGCTCACTCTACGGTTCCTTCCGCGACCGCCGAACCTACGCGACCAGCGGGCCGCTGCTGCCGGCGACGTTCAGCGTGTCTTCGGGCGGCGCACACCTGGCGGACATGGGGGAGATCGCCGGGCTGCCGCCGGGACAGCCGCTGGTGGTCTCCGTGACCGTTCCGTCCGAAGCCGACCCGTTCATCGACGAGGTGCGCCTGGTCGGGCCCGGGGCTGAGATGATCGCCACGACATCGGCCGGGGACGGTCTGTTCTCGGTAGAGCTGGTCGCGGCCGACGTGCCGGCGTGGCTCTACGCCGAGGTGATCTTCGATGGGCTGGCCTACACAACACAAGAGAAATGCGAGGACGGCGGGACCGAGAGCGAGGAGCGCCTGTGGCTGTCGCCGATCTTCATCGAGGCGGGCGAGCCCGACCTGGACGGCGACGGCGTCGCGTTCCTGGACGGAGACTGCGATGACGGCGACGCCGCGGTTCATCCCGGCGCCGAAGAGCGATGCACCGGCGGTATGGACGACGACTGTGACGGATGGATCGACGACGACGACCCCGACTGCACGACAGACACCGGGCGTACCGACACAGACCCGGCCGACACAGACCCGATCGATACACAGCCGACGGATGGGCCTCCGACGGACTCCGCAGCGCCCAACAGTCCAGCGGACGGCGCTGAACCCGGCTGTGGCTGCACAGCGGGGGCGACCGGCTGGGCGACCGGCGGGTTGTGGTGGCTCATCGCGGGGTTGGCGGTTCGCCGCCGACGCTGAAAGGCCCTCCTGCGGGTCCTCCCGGGAGCCGATGACCGGAGCTCGCAGAGCATCAGCCGGTGGTTCAGCTTACGCAATACACCATGGAGCCCTTCACCCAAGCGAGGTTCATCGATCTCTTTGAGTTCATGTGTGCGCATGAGCCGCGGGGTCCCCGCCGGGATCGCCGGTCCTTTCGAGACACCGTCGCCGGGGCTCCTGCAGCCTTCGTAGCCTCCGTCGAGCAGGCCCGTGGAGTCGTCCTGCCGACCTGGTACCGGGACTTCGTGGTGACCATGGGCCGGGGCTGCCGAGGCTTCGTGCCGTTCTCCAGCGCCTACGCCGGCCGCCAGGAGCACGACTTCCTGCAGCTCGTCGAGCGCGCCCCGGGTGCCAGCCGTCCCCCGGCCCGCTTCTTTCGGGTCTCCACAGATGTAGATGACGGCATCGACCACGCTGACATCTTCCTGGATCTCGCGCGGTCCGATGGGCACGACGCCCCCCTGGTGCTCATCGACCCGACCCGCCCCTTCGACTCGGCGCTGGTGAGCGACCTGGGCTGGAGTCTGGCCGAGGCGCTGACCCGGAGCGCCTTCCTCCACTTCAGGCTGTCTCGACACAGGTACAGCTCCATTGTGATCGCATGTGGTGACTCAACGGAGTGGATGGTCGAATTGCGCGACGCAGCCGAAGAGTGCCTGCTGCAGGCGGGCATGCAGCTGTCGCTCCGATCCCTGGCGCGGGTCCGATGCCTCGCTGGCGACGACTGCGCAGCGATGGTCGAGGAGTGTGCGGACGGGAGCCTCGCACTCTGCGTGAGGATCGCCGGTGGGAACAGACAAACACTGCGACAGGTCGGAGCGCGGCTCACCGACGCTCTGCCCGACGCGGACTTCAGCGAAGCGCGGTAGGGACTCCTGCTGCTCGCCGCCTACTGTAGGGACGAGCGGGGGAAGGGCAAAGAGATGGTTTGGGGTTGGTGCCGCGCTCGCAGGCGTGTCCGTGAGCCCCTCACTCATCCTCCGCACCAAAGACATCTCCGAACAGTCGCTCATCCGCGGTACACAGCTCACCGTCCTCGAAGGCCAGATCGGGCAGGGGTTCGAGGGGAATCCCGGTCTCACTCCGCTCGATAAACGACACCCAGGCACGCGCCATGTTGACAGGCAGGGACAGGTTGACATCAGGCAGGAGGGAGCCGAAGTCGAGGTGCGACGTGCGAAGCTCGTGGAGCGTCAGCCTCCGGAAGCGACCGCCTGCGATTTCGATCTCGCCACCCAACTGCAGGTTGACGTAGAGCGGCGACGGTATCCACTCGGGAGCGTCGTCACCCTTCTCTTCTTCGGCGATCAAATCCAATGCCAGCACATCATCGGGAGCGCCACGCCACTGAAACAGCCGCTCGGTTTCATCTTCCGTATCTGCGGAGAGCAGCGTCATCTCGGCCGGGCTCAGACAAAAGCGCCCCTCCTCGGCGAGATCGTCTTCGATCCGCTCCCGGAGCGCGTCCTCCGAGAGCTCTGCAGGAGGGAGCGGTGCGATGTCCAGCGGTCGGTCGGAGAAGACCGACATCACGACCACGATGTAGCCCAGGCAAGCGGCGAGCAGGCACATGACCATGGCGAACATGGCGATGCAGAACACCAGCCCGCCGCACACCACAGCGAAGAGCGCGCAGAGGGCCGCCGCAAGGGTCAGCAGGGCCTTGCGCGTCTGCGTCTTCCCAGTGCCAGGGCGCACGGTAGAGTCCACGCTCCTCTCCTCTCATCGAAGCACGAGGGTAACCCGAGATGCTGCTCCTCCTGCCTGGCTGCGCCTCGCCGAGTGCCACCTTCGACGCCTTACTGGTCGCCCCTGAAGCGGCGGAGACCGCGCGACACCGTCGCCGCGAGCTACCTCGACGGCGCGCTCCAGCAGCCAGCAGCCTCCTCACGCAGAGCCGTTGGCTCTGCACCCTCACACCGACCTGCCCAATCTACGCAGACTCACCAGCGCCGACAAGACGAGCAGCCACACCGACCAACGCCCCCCGGCGGCAGCGCAGCCGCACCCCGCGCCGGGCTCCGCGTACATGGCCGTCGCGTCTGCCCCCTGGGCCGCGTCCGCGCTGAACGAGAGCGTGACGTACTCGCTGGCCACTCCCCAGGTCTCCACCAGCGCGGTGATCTCCGCCAGCGCAGAGTCGTCTCCGCTGGCGTAGGCCGCGTCCAGATCGGCGACCCGGAGGGAGGCCCAGGCCAGGGCCACCGCGGGCAGGCCGTCTCGCTCTTCGGGGAGGGTGAGCGTCCAGGTGCGCTCCAGATCGGCCTGATTCTGCACCCCGGTCAGCGTCAAGATCCGCTCGCCTGGCTCCGACCAGCGGAACGCTGCGATCAGCTCATGTCCGGCCGACAGGTCCATCAGCTCGGACGGCGCGGCGCTGTGCCCGTCCTCCAGCTCCACCGCCGGTGTCAGCAGCAGCGGATCGCGGATGCGATCCCGCAGGTTGGACACGGCCGCCGGCACCTCGTCTGCGGAGGTCACGGCCAACGCCTCGCCGCGATGCTCCGAAGCCAGCCGCGAGAGCAATTCCATGTCAGCGTCGGCGCCCAGGCCGATCGCGAACAGACTGGCCCGGATGCGATCCGATTCCTGCAGAGACGCCGAGATGGCGTCTGGATCGACCACCCCGGTGGAGGCCCCCCCGTCGGTGAGCAGCACAACATAGGCGGCCATGCGGGCCTGGCGTCCGGCCTCGGTGGTGATCGGCGCGTCCGCCACGGGCGGGCCGTCGTGCTCTGTGCCCTGCCGCGTGCCGCTGCAGCCCAGGAACGTGCGCTGCTGGATCGTGTCCTCGGCGAGCCCCAGCGCGGCGCGGAGGGCCTCCTCGGGATCGGAGAGCCCGCTGGCCTCCTGATCCGCCAGATGCTCCAGGGCGCGCTCGATCTCGTCGTCGGTCGCCTGCGGGGCCCGGCCCTTGTACGGGTGCGCCTGCGAGGCGTAGGGGATCAGGTTGAAGCGATCGTCCTCGGCCAGATCGGGCAGCCAGGTCTCGGCAGCGGCGTTGGCGGCCGCCAGGGGCGCGCCGGCCATGGAGTCGGAGGTGTCGATCACGAAGGTGAACAGCTTGTCCAGCGGCGCGTCGTCGGCCCCGGGCTGGATGACCAGCAGCGTGTAGCCGTCGTCGCCCTCGATGCCGGTCCAGGGATCGACCGCGGGGCGGTGGTGGAAGGCCAGCACCCCCATCTGTCCGGCCTGCTCCGTCCAGGACAGCGCCACCGCGTCGGCGTCGTCCAGCGTGCCCGACCACCCCGCGGTCAGCGCGTCCTCGGACCACTCGAGCGCGCCCTCCGGTGTCAGCGCTGCGTCCTCCAGGGGAGCCGCCGGCGCGACGGTGATCGCCACGCTGGCGTCAGCTGCCGTGGGGTTCTCGCTGGCGTCGTCCAGGGGAATGGTGAGCGACAGCGCCCCCCGCGTCGCCGCAGTGATGACCTGCCAGTCCACCGTGATCTGGAGCTCTCCGGGCTCCCCTGCGGGGATCTGCGCGGTGAAGGTGCTGCGCTCGTCCCCCGCCAGGCGATCGCGGGGATCGTCGCCCCCGTCGGATGCAGCGTCGGGCGTCGCCTCGGCTGCAGAGTCAGCGACAACCAGCTCTCCGCCGTCCCGCTGCAGAGACAGCCTGATGACCGCCGCGCCTGTGGGGAGCGCAGCCACGAAGGTCGCGCCCTCCCCCGACGCGTCGTCGAAGGAATAGACGCTGGCGCCGGCGGTGATCCGCCCGGCCACGTAGGCGGTGACATCGACCGACTGCAGGGGAACGACCGCCTCGTCGGACAGCAGCAGACCGGAGGCGTGGGCGGCGGCCCCGAGCAGGGGGATCAGGGGGATCATCACTCGACGCTCCTGGAAGAGAGGGTGGAGGAAGGGTTGGAAGACAAGGGAGCAGAAGAGAGGTGGAGCGCGAGGCCCGGTCCCATGTGCAGCACATCTCGACCACCGCCGGAGAGCGCAAGCCCGATCTGCGCGCCTGGTCCACCCCGGATGGGACGCAGGCGCCGGTGCAGTCCAAGCTCCACCCGCAGCGCCGGATCGCGATCGCCAGCCCAGGTCTCTGTGAGCAGGCGCGGGCGGACCTCGAAGCGGCCAGAGTCTATGTTCACCCCACCGCTGGCGCGGATCCCCACGCCCGCGAGCTGATCCAGATCGAGCGCGACCGTCACGTCGCCGAGGTCGAGCCGCCCGCCCAGGGCGAACCCCGCGGTGGGCCCACCCTCGCGCAGCATCCCCAGTCGGAGCTCCGCGCGCAGACGCAGCGGATCCGCGGGCTTCATGCCGCGGGCGACCGTCCCGGCCAGGGCGGGCTGGGTGCCGCCGAAGCCGAGCGCGCCGATCTCCAGATCGCCGGAGCTGGCCTGCAGGTGCGCGCGCCCGTAGCTGTCGGGCCCGTGAGACGAGACCCAGGCTGTGTCCAGGGAGATCCCCGCGGCGAGTGCCGCGCCAAGGAGAGAGGGAAGGAGAGGAAGGAGGGCGATCACCATCGTCGCTCCAGGGTGATGTCTGCCACCGGCCCGGCGTCGGCCCACAGCAGGTCGTACCCGCCGAGCCCCCCGGCCAGCGCCAGATCGGTGCGGGGTCCGAGCGGCACCCCCAGCGTGAGCGCCCCGTCGGCCCGATCCTGCTGGAGGGTTCCGCCCGGATCCGCGTGGCGGGGGAGGTCACCCCGACGGATCCGCAGCCCCGCGCGCACCCCGGGAGATCCGGCGCGGGCAGATGGTCCGGCGGGCGATCCCAGGCAGAGCTGACCCGAGAGGGTGGTCAGACTTCCGAGCGCTCCGACCCGGCGCCAGGCGATGGCCACGTGGGTGCCGTCAGGGTGTCCGCTCCGCAGCCCGAGCTCCCAGCCCAGCTCCAGTCCCTCCTGACCCACGCCGACGCCCAGGGCCGCCGTCGGCGACAGATGAAGCATCGGACCGTCAGAGCCGGCCCACAGCCAGTAGGCCACCGCGGGCTCTCGGGCAGCGCCCTCATCGCTCTCGCCGTCGGTCTCGCCGATGTCGATCTCCGGGGTCAGCCAGCGCTGGCCGGACAGCCCCTCCAGCTCCAGATCCACCCGCGTGGGACCGGCCGCGGGACGCAGGCGCCAGCGCACAGCGCCGTGCGAGAGGCCGGTGCCGTATCCGTCGGAGGCATGCCCCCCGCGGAGCACCAGCGCCTGTCCGGGCTCCACCACCGCTGCGCCGTGTGCGTCGCCGAGCAGCCTCCGTCGCGGCGGGCGCGGGGGGTCGGGGACCGCCTCGGGCTGCGCCACGCGGGGAACGGGCTCAGGCGGTCGGGGGGGCGCAGGGGCGACCGGCGGCAAGCCCCTCGGCGCGCCCAGTGTGAGGTGTGCACCAGCGGTGATGCCCGCGGTGCTGAGCAGCTCGATCTCGATCAACCCGGGGCCGATCCAGGTGACGCGGGCGTCTCCGGCGTAGCGACGGCCAGCGAGCGGCGCCTGCGTGCGAGGGTCCCGGCGGATCTCCTCGACATACACCGCCACGGCGCTGCCCGGCTCCAGCTCAGATGAGAGGGCCAGCACAGCTCGGCGGCCGCGGAGCTCCAGGATCGGCGCCTGGGGAGCGGGTGCGGCGGCGATGAGCGCAGGGGTCAGGACGTCAGGAGGCATGCACTGTTTGTACTCAATTCAATGAGTATCGAGTACGATACTTATCAAGAATCCGTACTCCAATGGAGTACAGATATCAGCCTGAATTACGTAGCAATCGATATTATAGACGACACAACTCAAGCGGACCACAAGCGCATGCGTATCCTTTGAGCTATGACACCGAGATGAACATCTACCGCTACGTCTCCTACCGGCGGTTCCTCGACGACTGGTTTCGGGCCCGCAAGCGAAGCAACCCCCGCTACAGTCACCGGCTGTTCGCCCGGCGCGCGGGGATCCGCTCGCCGTCGCTGCTCGGCGAGGTGATCGCCGGTCGCCGCAACCTGAGCCCCACCACCGTCGAAGGCTTCATCTCCGCCCTGGAGCTGCGCACAGGCGAGGCCAGCTTCTTCGCCGATCTGGTGCGCTTCGATCAGGCCACCAGCGCCGCCCGGAAGAACAAGGCCTGGGAGCGCATCGCCGCCAGCCGTCGGTTCCGCAGCGCCCGCCCGCTCGACGCCGGCATGATGCGCTACCTGTCGAATTGGTACATCCCGGCCGTGCGCGAACTGGCGTGGTGCCCGGGCTTCATGGCCGAGCCGCGCTGGATCTCCGAGGCGCTGCGCCCTCGCATCACGGTGGCTCAGGCCCGCGACGCCCTGGAGACGCTCCACGCGCTGGGGATGTTGGTCGAGGACGACGACGGGATCCGCCCGGCCGAGACCTCTGTGGCGACGCCCCACCAGCTCGCAGACCTGGGGGCGAACAACTACCACCGGCAGATGCTCGGCCGAGCCGCCGACGCCATCGAGACGGTCGAGCCTGACGAGCGGCACCTGTGCGCCGTCACCGTGGCCATTCCAGTCGCCCTGCTCCCCACCCTGAAGGCAGAGCTGGACGCCTTCCAGGAGCGTCTGCTGCACCTGTGCGATGCCCGGATCTCGGAGGCCGAGCAGGTCGTCCAGATCAACCTCACGATGGTCCCCCTCTCTCAGGCACAGCTGTCTCAGGAAGGCCCACGCTCTGGAGACGCGTCATGATCTTCGCCCTGCTCGCTCTGCTGGCCTGCGATCCACTCGAGGGCACCGCCGTCGGCAACCCCGGCGGCTCCCGCTACGACGACGGAGAGCTGACCGTCGCCCTGACCGACGTTCCCGACTCCCTGACCGTCACGCAGGCCACGATGGACCTCTCCGCGCTCGCGCTGGATGGCTGCACAGACGCCGGGGAGCGGATCGACGTGAGCGCCGAGATCGATCTGCTCGACCCCACGGCTGTGGCCGTGCCCGGCGGCGAGTGGTGCGCCCTGGTGGTTGAGGTGGCCACGAACGGGCTCTCGCTTTCAGGGGAGACCAGCGATGCTACGCGCTTCAGCGTGATCCTCGATCCCGGCGATCTGGTGATCTCCCACGCGGTGACGATCGACGGCGGCGCCGCAGCGGTGACGCTCTCGCTCGATCGCTTCGTGGACGCGAGCGCGCTCGACGATCCCTCCGGGGAGGTGGAGATCACGCCCGCAGATCCCCTGGGTGAGGAGTGGGCCGATGCGGTGGCGGACGCGACCTCCCTGGGGGGCTCCTCCGCCGACGCCGTCGCTGCCTACACCGACTCCGAGGCCGGCTGCACCTGCGGACACGGGGGCACTGATAGCGGAGCTGGCGGGGCCTGGTGGGTGCTGTTGTCAGCCGGGGCGTACGTTGCACGGCGGCGGCCCCGGACCGGGAAGAGTCACGGTCGAGCAGGTTCATCCGATGCCAGAGCTGCGGTGAACATTTGAAGTGAACAGTCGAGGTGCGAGTGCGGATGGAAGTCGGCAGTGAAGAGTGGAAGTGTGGGTGGAAGTCGGAAGTGAACCCCCACTTCCCTCCTGGGACGGTCGTGGACAAGGAACTGGAGCACCCGGAGAGAGCCATGCCCCGCCGCAGGGACAGAGAGCGCCGTGAACGCGAGGAGACCCGCCAGGCGGAGCGCCGCGCCCGAGCCCGCCGCGCCGAAGAGCAGGCCGAACGCCACGACGCCGCGCTCCGTGCCAGCGCCGGCACTCCCCGCGGGATCCGGGCGGTGTGGCACTGCGCCATCACCGGTCAGGCCGTCGATCCGCGCTACCACGAGCTGAACCGGCTGGCCCACCGGCTCCGACGAGGCAGCCCCGAGGCTTCCCGCCTGATGACCCTGCTTCGGCACGTGGAGAAGCGCGCGCCGAAGCTGGCCCGCCATGACTGGTTCTGGGCCCTGTGGGAGCTTGCGCGTCAGGCCTGGCTGCGCCCACTCGACGCCTGGCGCCCGAAGGGCAAGGCCGCGCGCAGCAAGCTGCGGTCGCTGATCGACCACCTGGTGGTGCGGTTCCCCCTGCCCCCGTTTCTGTACAGCGTCTTCGAGGCCCCGCAGGCCGCGGTGCGCCGCGCTGGCGTGGACCTGTTCGTCGCGCTGGCCCGGGGCGCGAGCCTGCGCAAGCTGACCGGCGGCCCGCTGCTCCCCGCGCCGCTCACCCGGCAGATGTGCCACCTGCTGCTCGCCAGCAAGGCCAACCTGGAGCTGGTCGAGGCCGTGCGGCATGCGCAGGTGCGCGCCCTGGGCGGCGACGTGCGTCTGGCCCGCGCCGTGAGCGAGACCGGGCTGGGCGTGGGCTTCAGCACCGACGAGCCGTTCTGGGCGACCGCCATCGGCTGGCTGTGCCGGCAGACGATGCTCGATCCCCGACAGGTGGGGCCCCTGGTGGACTTCATCCGGCATCGCCACGACACCGAGCTTGCCTTCTCGATGAAGGGCCGCACGGCAGCCGCGCTGATGCGGGGGATGGAGGAGTGGCACGTCGCCCTGCGTCGCGAGCGCAAGCTGGTGGGGGTGCGGTACGACCCGTCGGGCGTCATCGGCGGCCGCTGGGAGCTGGGCCGCAAGAAGCCCGTCATCTGGACGGTCGAGGAGATCCTCACGTCGCGGGCGCTGCTGGACGAGGGCAAGGCCCTGCGCCACTGCGTCTACAGCTACAGCCACGCCATCGAGCGGAAGGTGACGTCGATCTGGAGCCTTCGTCGAGACGGGGAGCGGCGGCTGACGATCGAGGTGGCGAACACCCACCGGCGGATCGTCCAGGCGCGCGGGACCTCCAACCGCGCCCCGGACGACAGCGAGCGGGCGCTGCTGCAGCGCTGGGCGACGCTCGCCGGGCTGACCATCCGGCTGAGTCGGTGGTAAGCTGCGCGGGCCAAGGCCGCTCCATGAAAGGCACTCTCCCCCCCTCGACTTGAGGGCGGTCCCACGCGGATGCACATCGCCCACCATCGCGCGACGCTCTCGAACCCTGTCTCTTGATCTGGGCCAGAACCGACAGCGAGCCGGGCCGCGCAGGCGACGCACGCCAGTGGACCCGGGGCCTCCCAGGCCGAGCCTCACGCGGGGCGCGCACCCGGTCGATCGCGGCGTCACGCGCGACGAAGGGCTCGCCGACGCCTGCTGACCCGCCCCAACCCCGGTGAGCCGCCATGCGCATCGTGGCCGTCGCAGACACCCACCTGTACCAGAACGACCTCGGGGACCTTCCCGATGGCGACGTCTTTGTCCACTGCGGTGACTTCCTGCGTGGGGGGAGCCTGGACGAGCTCGCGCGCTTCGTCCCCTGGCTGATCGCGCTGCCCCATCGCCACAAGGTGGTGGTGGCCGGCAACCACGACTGCTGCTTCGAGAGCGCCCCGGGCGACGCCCGCGCGCTGCTGCCGCCTGACGTGATCTACCTCGAAGACAGCGGCGCGGAGATCGACGGCGTGCGGTTCTGGGGCAGCCCGTGGCAGCCCGCGTACCACTCGTGGGCGTTCAACCTGCCGCGGGGTCCCGCGCTGGCCGCGCGCTGGGCAGAGATCCCCAGGGGAACCGAGGTGCTGATCACCCACGGCCCCCCGCAGGGCTTCGGCGATCGCACGCCGGTGACCGGTCGGCACGGCTGCGCGGATCTGCGAGAGCGCGTCCGAGCCGTCTCACCTCGGCTGCACCTGTTCGGCCACATCCACCAGGACGGCGGATTCTGGAGAGACGGTGAGACCGCCTTCGCCAACGCCACCACCTGGGAGTGTGAGCGCGGCCCGACCGTCCTCGAATTGACCTCGTCCGGGGTGACGCCATGCGTCGTACCGCCCAGCGGACGCTGATCTGTCTGCTCCTCCTCGCCTGCGCGCCCCAGGCGAGCGAGCCCCTACTGCGCGTGGCCAACGCCACCGAGCAGACCGGACCGTGGCGGAACCGACTCGCCGAGTCATCCAACCCCTACCTGCTGCAGCATGCGGAGAACCCCGTAGACTGGTGGCCCTGGGGCGAGGCCGCCTTCGCGGAGGCACCTACTTCGCGCCCACCGCCCGGGGAGATCGCCCCGCGTTCAGTGATGTATTGGACACCGCCCACAGACGCTGGCAGACCGAGCGCGAAGGCGTCGTGGCCCGCGCCGCCAACCTCCGCCGCGAGCTCGCTGCCCGCGCGAAGGCGTCCAGCCCCGGCGCGCTGCCCGGCCCGGAGATGACGAGACGGGCCATCGCGCACCTGGTGAAGAGCGAGGATACGCAGCATGGCGGCTGGGGCAGCAAGAAGTTCCCCCGCGCGCCCGTGCTGGAGCTGCTGCTCGACTCAGCGCGCCTGGAGCCAGCAGGGCGGGCAGGGTCAACAGGGCAAGCCGGCGACGAGACGGCCCGGAGCCTGCTGTCTCGGACGCTGCACACCATGGCGTGGAGCGCCCTGCACGACCCGCTGGGGGGCGGCTTTCATCGCTACACGATCGACCGGGAGTGGCGGGTCCCGCACTACGAGAAGATGCTGTATGACAACGCCCAGCTCGCTCCCCTCTACGCGGAGGCCGGGAGTCTTCTGGGTGACCCGGCCCTGTCGGGCGTCGCGCGGGACACGTTGGACTCCATGGTGCGCGATCTGTGGGTGGAGCCGGGCGGCTTCGGCGCCAGCCTGGACGCTGATACGCTGGGCGAGGAGGGCACGACCTACACCTGGAGCCGAGCGCAGATTCACCGAGCGCTCCCCGCAGCGCAGGCCCGACTGGCCATCGCGCTGCTGCAGATTCGCGCCGGTCCCCCCACAGCGCCGCGGCTGGCCGGACCGCCGAGCGCCGCCGCTCGTCCGGCGCTGGATGCGCTGTTCGCCGCACGACAGTCCCGCCCGCAGCCGGGCCTGGACACCAAGCGGATCGTCGCATGGAACGGGCTCGCCATCGGGGCGTTCGCCCGCGGCGGCCTGGCGTTGGACGACGCCTCGTATCTGCGCATCGCGCGGAGGGTCGCTGAGCAGGCGCTGGCCGCCCGACCGCCCGACGGCAGCCTGCCCCGCACGCTCGAATCCGGCGCACCGGCAGGCGTGCTGGCCGATTACGCGCTCCTCGCCGAGGGCCTGCTCTGTCTGCACCGCGCCACCGGCGAGGCCCGCTGGCTCACAGAGGCCGCGGCGCTGTACGAGGAGATGCAGAGACGCTTCGCCGATCCCGCGGGGGGATACTGGGAGACCCCCGCTGACACAGCGCTGCTGGTGCAGCAGACGCTGGCGGATCTGGGCGGCGGCGCCCTGCCAGATCTCAGGCCGCTCCAAGAAAAGCAATCTCCCCCCTCGACGCGGATGCCCTTCGTCCACT
>CAYXGP010000071.1:0-33856 GCA_964464515.1 uncultured Enterobacterales bacterium | reverse complement strand
GGGTACGGGGGCCGCCCCGCACCTGGTGTCGCCCCAGGACCCTGCGGGCGGGGCCTGCGGCGCCCGCCCACGACAGCACATACACGTCCGGATCTACCGCGCCGCTCAGCGCGTCTGGGGACTCCACGCCCGCGTGTGCCGAGACCCGCTCGGTGTCGGCGCGGAGGATCTGAACCGCCGGCAGGATCGTGCTCCCGTCGGGATCGTGCTCCACCGCCAGGGCCGTTCGCGACGTCGCAGCCATCCCTGATGCTTCGGCAGCGAGGACAGATGCAGAGAGACACAGCGCGGTGAGGGGAGCGATCACGGCGCGCTGTCTCCGTGGCATCGGGCGGCGCAGGACGCGGCGGGCAGGGACACCGCCGACTCGTCGTGGCAGAGCAGGCACGTCCCCTCGCCGGATCGGGCGGCCGAGAAGACATGATCGAAGTCATCGTCGTGGGGGTATGCGGCGTGGCACTGAGAGCAGGCGACCCCCGAGATCCCGCCTCTCCAGTCCGCCCCATGGCAGGCCGCGCAGTCATCCCCGGCCGCGGCGCCGTGAGCGGCGGAGAAGCCCTCGGGGTGCGGGTAGGCGGCGTGACAGGTGGTGCAGGCGCTGCCGGCGTCGCCGCCATCCAGGTCCTCACCGTGACACGGGCCGCAGACCACGCGAGGCCCGCCGCGCGCCAGGGCGTACGCGCCGTGCTGCCCCGCCGCCGACCACCCCTCGTCGTGCGGATAGGAGCCGTGGCAGCCCAGGCAGGGCGCTACGGACGAGGTCACCGGGCCGTCATCGTGGCAGTCCAGGCAGGGGGCGACGTCTGCGCCCTTGAGCAGCGGCAGCCCGTGCAGCGCGCCCGCCGCGAACCCCGGGGGGTGGGGGTGATCGTGGCACGAGACGCATGCCGGCCTGCTCGCTTCGTGGCAGACCTGGCAGGCCGCCTCTCCGACCCGCGCAGCGTCCTCGCCGTGCGACGCGTAGTCCGCCGGGTGCGGGAACAGCGCGTCCGCGGGAGGAACGTCGGGCCGATCCGCCAGGAGCGCGCAGGCGCTCATCGACAGCAGCCAACTCACGGGAACATCCCCTCGAACGCGGACTGGTGCTCGACGTGGGTCTGCCGCAGCGTCGCCGCGCCGCTCGGTCCCGGGAAGAGATCGCCGCGCTGCGCATACAGCCACGCGCTCCAGGCGTGGCACTCCCCGCAGCCATGCGCCGGGAACTCCCCAACCTCCAGCTCGGTCGCGCCCGCCGCGTCGAATGCATCCACCGTGTCTTGGGGCGGCAGGGTCTCGAACAGGTGGCTGGCGAGCTGACCGCCGCCCGAACGCGCGTCGAAGGCGAGCCGCGCGGATGTTGAAGGCATGTGGCAGCGCGTGCAGCGTCCTGTGGCCGTCTCGCCGGTCGGATCGTAGTCCTCGTGCGGGTCGTGTTGCCTGGTGGCCTGATCGGAGCCGAAGCTCAAGCCCGCGTGGCAGTCTGCACACAGGCTGTTGTCCTCGTGATCCACCCGGAGAGCGGCTTCGCCGGAGCTGTGTGAGTCGTGACAGTCGAAGCAGCGCATCGGATACGTGCTGTCCGGGCCGTGCGGCGAGAGGTTCAGCTCGTCGAGCTGCTGCGCGGGCGCCGCTGCTGCGCCCGACGCCCACAGGTCGGGTGTCGAGACGGCGTACCCATCGAGGCGCTCGCCGGGCAGGTAGTCCCCGTCCGGGAAAGGAAGCCCGCTCTGCGAGCCGACCGTCGCGGCGTGGCACTGGCCGCAGACCTCGTTGCCGCGGTCGACGTCGAGGTTCTGGGGCTGCGTGATGAGGAACGGGCGGCGGCTGTCCGAGGCGGCCTCGGCGTGCTGAGAGCCCGGCCCGTGACACCGCTCGCAGCCGACCCAGCCCTGATCCCAGCGCGCTCCGTCCGTATTTGTGGCGACCAGCTCCGCGCCGCCGTCGGCCTGCGCGGTGAGCTCGAAGCCGCTGACGTGGCAGGGAAAGCAGGACGCCTCCGCGGATCGGGAGGCGGGAGGGCCGGCCCCCTTCGCGGCTGAGAACGCGCCATCGGAGCTGAAGAAACGATCGGTCTCGAACGGCACCAGCGCGCTCTCTGCATATCCGGCTGCGATCTGGTCGGGGTCCGCCGGAACCCAACCGATCGGCAGCGGGAACGCCGCGCCGTCGATCTCCGCCCACGGCACCGTTAGATCCTCGGCGTCCCCCAGCCAGCCCGCCACCGCGTGTGTGCGCTCATCGATCCCCCCTGCGTCCACGAGCGTCACGCTCGGTGAGTCTGCAGAGCCCGTCAGCCGCGCGACCGGGCCGCCGAGATCTACTTCGATCCCCGCGTCGAACAGCGCCCCGAGCGCCGCGCTCGGCCCGTCGGAGAGAGCGCGACCGTGGGGGCTGTCCTGGTGCCGCACCACCGTCTCTGCATGGCAGAAGCTGCAGAGCGCGTCGCCTGTGAACACCGCGTCGGGGCCGGGCCGGCCGGAGAGCTGCACGTGGACCTGCGCCCCGCCACCGTCCGGGATCTGCAGGTCGGAGACGCTGCGCCCCCACAGGGCGTGATCTCCGTCGATCTCCCCCTCGATCCGGAGACTCACGGTCTGTCCGCCCAGATCGAACAGTCGCGCCTCTCCCGCCGCGTCTGTGGTGGCTTCGCCTCCCAGTGAGGTGACGACGCTCGCGTCTTCGAGGGGCTCTCCGTCGGGGCCGTCTACTCGCACCGTCAGCGCGCCGGTGGATGGGTCTGCCCGGACCAGCGACACCACCAGGTGGGCGGTCTCCCCCGCGATCACCTGGACGCCTTCGCTCTGCGCGACGCTCCAGCCGGCCGCCGCCGCCACGACGGAAAGCTCGCCTGGGAGCAGCCAGCCGATCTCGAAGGCTCCAGCGGCGTCGGTCGTGGCCTCGTACCCACCCGGAGAGGTGGTGATGAACACGCCGCCCGCGGGCTCCCCGGCCTCGTCGGTCACCACCCCGGACAGCGCCCCGTACTCTGCGCCGGGGAGCGGACCGGTGTCCCCGGTCGGCTCTTCGATTGGATCGATCGAGCAGCCGGCGAGGACGACGCTGGTGAGCGCTAGCGTGTGGATGACAGCTCCGCCTCGGCCGCGGTGGCCTGCTCGTCTCCCGGATCCCACCCGTACAGCTCGGCGACTGGCATCGCGCGATCACGACGGATGAGCGTCGCGGTGACGACGAGCGCCCCGCCGTCGGCTGGTAGGGGGAAGGTGTGGGTGGTGGTGGCGCTGCCCATGAGCGCGATGCGGTTGTCGCTGGCGACGTCGACCGCGCGGTAGTGGGCGACCCCGCGGTTGCCCTCCGCGTCCACCAGGATCTTTGCGAACAGCGCCCCCGGAGCGCCCGCGTGATCCTGCTCTGCGCACAGGTAGACCCGGTCGCCGGCCTGCGTCTGTGGTGCGGGGGTGATGAGCCGGACCGCCTCGCCCGAGACCTCGTTGACCTCCACCTGCCCCAGGAATGACAGCTCCTCGATTCCCCTCTCTTCGGCGGTCAGGGTCGGGTCTGCGAAGGGGCCCGCGCCCGGCCCCGGGTAGTCGATCCACGCGCCGGTCGGACGAACGAAGCGCGCCACGAGCGCAGACTCATCGACCCCCTCCGCCACCGGGCCCGAGAACACGAGGAGCGTGTCGTCCACCGTCACGCTCTCGCCGACCTCTCCGCTCGCTCGGCTGCCGCCGACATCGGGTACGACCGCGCCGCCTGTCGCCACCACCGCGCCGCCGTCGTTCCGGGCTGAGACCACGACCAGGAGCTGCTTCATCGGCTCGCCAGTCGGCACCGCGTGGCCGGCGGAGAGGTTTGATACGGTCACCGACGCCTCTACGCCTCCCTCGATCTGTTCGAGCGCGATCGCCAGGGCGGGCGGCGTCAGGGCGTCGGCGCCGGCGAAGGTGTGGTGGCGAACCTCCCCCGCTTCTCGCAGCCAGCCCAGGCTCGCGGAGGGCATCAGGTCGTGCTCGGTGATGTCGTAGGTGGAGCTCTCGACGTCGGCCGCCGGCATGTGGCAGGTGCCGCAGCTCACCAGATCGCTCCCCCCGCTCGTCGCGAGGAACTCGGACCAGGTCTCGAGCACCGGGAGCCCGTCGGGGAAGCCGTCGAGTGCCTGATCGGGGCGCAGCGCCGGCTGTGCATACTCGTGGCAGGCCGAGCACCACCCGGCGGTCCGCATCTGGGGCGTGTAGCTGCCCCGCATGATGGGGACTGTCACGTCTGGGTAGGGGCCGAAGATGATGGGCGCGAACTCCTGATTCGACATGGTCGTGTCTTCGCTCGGGCGCAGCAGGGAGAAGCCCCCGTCCAGGCCGGGCGCTCCGCCGGGGATGACCGACTGGATCTTGTGACAGAGATCGCACGTCACGCCCTCGAAGCCAACGCCGAACGCGGAGGCCAGATCGACCTGCCCGGGGGGGGCTCCGTCGATCGCCGGGCTGTGACAGTCGCCGCAGCTCCCGAGGTGCTCCAGCGCTCCCCGCCGATCGGGGTGGTCGCACGCCTCTCCGTTTGCAGACACGCAGTCGTTCAGCCAGGGAAGCACGCCCTGATCGGTGTAGCAGCGGGCGGTCGTGGTCCCCTCCTCGCCGGGTGTCTGACCTTCGGCGAACGCTCCGCCGAGGTCCTCGCAGGCGTCCGCGTCGGCTGTCGACGCGCTCCCGGTGTACAGATCCCAGGTGACCGCGTTGCTGGCCGCGCTGGCATGCGCCGAAGACGCCCAGTCGTCCCCGAGCTGCCAGTGGCAGTGACCACACTCCGTGGTGTCGGGGCTCGACCCGTCGCCCCCGGCCTGGAAGGAGTAGCCGGGGTTGTCCTCCGTCGGCAGCGGACTGAGGGTGATCGCCAGGGTGGTCTCGGGGGGCTCGTCGTCGTCGATGTCCACGCCGCTGCTGTGCCATCCCTCCTTGCCGGCCATGACCGCCCGCTCGCTCAACCCGTCGTCTGTGACCTCTACAGACGCCTGGCCGTCTCTGTCCGTCGCCACCCAGTCGCGTTCTGGAGCCCCCCCCGTCATCACCCAGGCGTCGGGGACCGGCGAGCCCTCGGTGTCCGACACCCGCACCTGCACCGTTCCGGTCCAGCGGACCTCAGACTCCGTGCCGCTCGATGGACCGCTGTCCTGGGACACCGCCGATGAGTCAGCGGTTGCCCCCGTCGATGTGTCGTCTCGACCGGCTCCCGTACATGCAGGTCCCGCAACAGCTATGATCGCGGCCCACCTCAGGTTCATCGGGCCTAACCAGAGCCCTTGCCCGTCTCGACGGGGGCTGTGTGCGATTCGCCCTCTCCGTAGCGCTGAGACATAAACTCAACGAACATCTCGAGGTCATCGGGCCAGGTGTACATCGGGAGCCACACGTCGAGGGTTCCATCGGCGGAGACCGCGAAGAAGTCGTGATTCAGCGCCTCCCAATTCTGCCAGAGCAGCACATCCTCGGTGTCGATCAGATACGGCATGTCGTTGCCGTCCACCACTTCATCGATGGTCGAAGGGCTCGTCTCGAAGGCGCTGTAGCTCTCGACGGCGAAGGTCGGCAGCGCGCCCCACCAGCCCGGTCGGGCCTCGTACTCGGTCCAGAGATCATCAGCGACGTCGGCGCAGGCGGGGCACCGGCTGTCGAGGAAGACCAGCCCGTAGGGTGCTCCCGCCAGATCCTCGCTGGAGATCGTCTCGTTGTAGGTCGCGGAGCTGGGGTTGAGATCTACCAGGGAGAAGGACGGCGCCGCCTCACCTGGTGGGTGCTCTTCAGTCGTCGTGCTGGTGCTGGTGCTGGTGCCCGACCCGCTCGTCGTGCTGGTGACGGTCGTCGTGCTCGGCGTCGTGTACGCGGTGTGCCCTGCAGAGTCGGCTCCGCCGGCATCGTCGGGCCCCGAGCAGGCCGCAGCCCAGAGCAGCAGGAGGGGGACTCTGTGCAACAGGGAGGGGACTCTGTGCAGCAACAGGGAGACTCCATTGGTGGGTTTCTTGTGAGCTTCCATGCCTGCTCCAGCGCTCCCTACTCGAAGTACCAGGCCCCGGACTCGAGATCGTCGTGCATCAGGATAACCTGTTCGTCGATGATCTCGTGCGGGAGGTGGCCGGGCCAGCACCCTCCGGAGCCCTGCTCGCCGATGTCCTTGATCGGGTATCGGTTTCCGCAGTTGTTGCAGACCATCAGGGTGCCCGACTGGCTGTAGCCGAGCCCGGCCTGGTAGCAGACGTCGCATGCGTCGAACGCTGTATGCACGCCGCCGTCGTCATCCGAGACGACGAAGAACACGATGGTCGCGGTCTCGCCCTCGTAGCTGTAGTGCGTCGCGGTCGCCGAGACCTCTGAGAGGGGGATGGCCTCATACGCACAGTCCGGATGGATGTCCTCGTCGCACCCCGTCGTGGAGCTCGTCCCTCCGCTCGTCGTGCTGCCTTGACCTCCCGTTGTACTCTGCGTCGTCCCCCCGGTGGTCTGGCTTCCGGTGGTCTGGCTTCCGGAGGTCTGGCCTCCTGAGGTCGTCGTAGATTGGGTCTCTTCGGTGAGGTCACCGCCTTCAGGGTCGAAGTCTTCAGAGTCGGTGTCAGCGCAGCCGCACCAGAGCACCAGTCCAAGCACCAGACGAGTCATGATCTCTTACTCCACGTGTCCAGATGTTTGTGGGGGTTTTGTCTGTGAGTATATTCTACGAGTGTATTTGTGAGGGCAGTGTACTTGTGAAGACTGTGTTGGAGGGACTCTGCCACTCTCAGCGAGGTAAAGATAATCCAAACGCAGCTGTTCCGGCTTCGCGTCGCTCGATATCAGTGTGCTACCTGCTGTAGGACAGCATCTTGAGGGTAGCGCCATCTTGGGGCGGCGGGTGACCGCTGCGAAGGAGCATCTGCAACCTGCGCAGTTGATGGGGGCGGGCGCTCGCCGGCAGAACGACGCCTGTGCGAAAAGCAACAGGGGGTGTGCCTGGGGGCTCATTGAGCCGGGGCGTTCTCTTCAAAGTGTCCCCCGTCCAGGCGGATGGCCTCCAAGCGCTCGATGACCGCCACGCCGGTGCCGGTGAACCGCAGCCCCACCGCCCCGGCGGAGCGCGGCGGGGCGCGTCCATGTACCAGCATCTCGCCGCCCACCAGACCCTCGAGGCGCTGCCCTGCTGCTGAGATAGAGAGCGCCAGTCGCCCCCATTCGGGGTGCGACTTCTGATCGAGCACCTCGGCATCGGGTGTCAGGTCGAGTAGCCTCGCCTGTCCCGCAGAAGACAGCGCGAAGGCCCCGCCCTCCCCTTCCTGCTCGTCTCCATCCTGCCCTCCTCCTTCATGGAAGTGGTGAAGGAGCTGTGCCTCCCCCGACAGTCCGGACAGGTCCAGCCAGGCGTTCACCCGGACGTCGTCCAGCGTCACCGGCAGCAGCAGGGTGACCGCGCCGTCCACCGGCACTGCGATCCCGCGCTCCGGCCAGTCGGTCTCGCCCAGGATCCCGGCGTCTCCAGCGCGGGGCTCCCAGGTCACCGTGCCGCCGTCGTCTCTCAGCGACAGCGTCTCCGGTGGCGGCTCGGCGTCGGCTTCTGGAGCGGGCTCGGGACAGACCGGGCACAGCGCAGACTCTGGGATCTGCACCGCCAGCGCATGCTGGTACACCAGCGCCCCTCCATTGTCCGCCGTCATCGCGACCAGCACCTGGAGGGTTCCCCCCAGGCCCAGCGCCGTCAGCCGTGAGACCCGGGTCAGCTGCTCTTCACCGATCAGCCCGGCCAGCCGCAGGAGCGCCACCACCCACGCTCCCGCCACTGTCCAGTTCGCCCAGTCGGCGTGATCGCTGATGACCGGCTGCGTGGAGAGCGGTACGCCCCCCAGGCTGGTCGCAGCCGCCTGCCCGGTCAGGAGCGCCGCCGTCGCGCAGACCGCACCCAGCAGCCACGCCCCCGCTGCCAGGCGCTCCGATCCCGGCGAGCGGCGGAGCAGCCCGACCACCTCGATCCCGAACGCCAGCAGCAGGACCACTATCGGGAAGTGGACCACTGCCGGGTGCAGGTTCGGCAGCGCCAGCTCCATGCTCACCTTCCGTCAGCGCCCGCAGGCGTCGTGTCCACCAGCCGCCGTGCGCTGACGCTCCGTGATCGTGCGCGCTGTGATCGCTGTGATCACCGGACGAGCACCATGGTGGACAGGGTCGTGAGGGCGCCTCCGGCCAGGACGGACCCGTCGTCGGACACGGTGACCATCCCGGCGTCGAGCCAGGCAGCCTCGAGCAGGCTGGCCTCGTAGAGCTGGAGCTCCTCACCCGGCGCGAGCCCCCAGTCGTTGTCGATCTCCACCGGAATCGGGATCTCCGACACCGCGTCCATCGGAGACAGGAACCACACCGCGAGGGCTTCGCCAGGCAGGGACGGAGGGTAGTGGTCGGTGGCGGTCCCCGCGAAGATCCCCTCCTCCGCGCCGAAGGGAAGCTCGAGGGCGGCGGGGTCCAATTCCAGACGGAGGCCATCCACGATCTCGACCACGCCACCGGAGATGCGGCGATTGCTGCCCTGCTCGACCATCACGAACGGGCGCTCCAGCTCCAGCGCCGTATCCTCCAGCGTGACGATCGTGAGCTGCTGTGCCCAGCCGTGCTTCTTGGTGATATCGTTGACGTGCAGCGCCCAGCCCGCCGCGGGGAGCTCCGTGAACGAGAAGCTGCCGTCTGTTGCGGTGTAGCCGTTGCGGCAGATCGGCCCGCAGAAGGTGATCAGCATCCCCTCCACCGGCGCTCCGTCGGTGTCGATGACCGCACCGGAGACCGCCGCGGTTCCCGTGATGGCTGTGCTGCTGCTCGTGGTGGTGCCTCCGGTGGTGGACGTGCCTGCGGTGGTCGATGTGCTGCCCGGCGTGGAGCTGGTGGCGCTGGTCGAGGCGCTGCCCGCGGCGGTCGAGACGCCGGTGTCCGAGGTGGAGGCCGCGCAACCCAGCGCCAGAACGAGGAACGCACAGAGGCGCGACGGTGCGGGTTCGCGAGCGGGCATGGCATCTCCGAGAGGAAGGCTGGCGCTGGTCGACTGCTATCCTACCCCCGAGGGGAGGCCTTCACCCGCATCAGCGAGGCGGTGATCACCCGCGACGCAGTCGATGGCGATGCCAGACGAAGTACACGGCGGGCAGCAGCACCAGGATGAGCACGGTCGCGGAGAGCAGCCCCCCGACCAGGGGCGCGGCCAGCCGCTTCATCACGCGCGCTCCGGCCTGTGTGCCGAACAGCACGGGGAGCAGGCCCACGAACGTCGTCGCGACGGTCATCACCAGGGGGCGCACCCGATCGACCGCTCCGCGGGTGATCGCCGCCTTGAGCTCCTGCGCCGTGGAGAGCGCGCCGTCGGCCGCTGAGCGCTCGACCGACTCATCGAGGAAGGCCAGCATCACCACCCCCATCTCCGTCGCCAGGCCAGCCAGGGCGATGAACCCCACGCCGGCGGCCACCGACAGGTTGAAGCCGTACCACCACATCAGCCAGATCCCGCCGACCGGCGCGAACAGCATCGTGCACAGCAGGATCATGATCGCGGGGGAGAGCTTCTGAAAGTGCGCGTACAGCAGCACGAAGATCAGCCCCAGGGTGATGGGGATCACCACTCGGAGGCGCTGGTTGGCGCGCTGCATGTACTCGTACTGACCCGACCAGGACATCGAGACGCCCGGAGGGATCTGCACGTGCTGCTTGACGGCGCTGCGCGCCCGCGCGACGTACCCACCGATGTCGCTGGCGTCGATGTCGACGAAGATCCACGCGGTGCGGCGCGCGTTCTCGCTCTTGATCGCGGGCGGTCCCTTGGTCACCTCGATGTCCGCGACCTGACCCAGCGGCACCGTGTGGCCCATCGGCGTGTGCACCGCGACTTCACGCAGAGACGCCAGATCGCCCCGCAGCTCGCGGGGGTATCGCACGTTCACCGGGTAGCGCTCCAGGCCCTCCACCGTCTCGGTGACGTTCATGCCGCCGAGGGCTGACGCCACGATGTCCTGGACGTGCCGCACGTTCAGGCCATACCGGGCGGCCTCAGAGCGGCGCACCCGGATGTCGATGTAGTTTCCGCCGGTGACGCGCTCGGAGTAGACCGACACCGTGCCCTCCACCCCCCGCAGGACCCCCTCGATCTGAGCGCCGATCTGTGAGAGCTGCTCGAGATCGTCGCCGAGCAGCTTGACGCCTACCGGGGTCTTGATGCCCGTCGCGAGCATGTCGATGCGGGTCTTGATGGGCATCGTCCAGGCGTTCGTCAGCCCGGGAAACTGCACCATCGCGTCCAGCTCGCGCGAGATGCCCTCGATCGTCTTCCCAGAGGGCCAGGTCTCAGGCGGCGTCAGCTGGATCGTTGTCTCGATCATCGACAGCGGCGCCGGGTCGGTGGCGGTCTCGGCCCGGCCGATCTTGCCCAGCACGTGTGCGACCTGGGGGTGCCGCGCGATGATGCGATCGGTCTGCTGCAGCAGGCTGCGCGCCTGCGTGATCGAGATCCCGGGCGGGGTCGTCGGCATGTAGAGGAGGTCGCCCTCGTTGAGCGGAGGCATGAACTCGCTGCCCAGCTTCGAGAGCGGCCACGCGGTGCCCACCAGGGCTGCAAGAGCCAACATGATGACCGCTACGGGGCGATTCAGCGACGCGGCGATGACGGGGCGGTAGCCAGCGACGAAGGCCCGCGCGAGGGGGTTCTCGGACAGCGGTCGGATGCGCCCGCGCACCAGGTAGTACATCAGCGCAGGCACCACGGTGATCGCCAGCACCGAGGCGATGGCCATCGTGAACGTCTTGGTGTAGGCCAGCGGCCCGAACAGCCGGCCCTCCTGCTGCTCCAGCGTGAACACAGGCAGAAACGACACCGTCACGATCAGCAGCGAGAAGAACAGCGCTCCGCCGAGCCCGCGGGTGGACGTCAGCACCAGCTCGAGCTGGCTCATCTGCGGGTTCTGCTCGCGGGTGCGGTGCATGTCCTCGACGAGCACGATCGAGGCGTCGTCGAGCACGCCGATCGCCAGCGCGATGCCGCCCAGGCTCATGACGTTGGCGTTGACCCCCAGCAGCCACATCGGCAGGAACGCCAGCAGCACTGCCAGCGGGATGGCGATGATCGCCACCAGGGCGCTGCGCAGGTGCAGCAGGATGATCACGCACATCACACCGACGACTGCCATCTCCTCGACGAGCGTGCGCTTCAGGTTGTCCACTGCGCGATCGATGAGGTCAGAGCGATCGTAGGAGACGTGGATCTCCACTCCCTCGGGCAGTCCTGCCTTCAGCTCGTCGATCCGCTCTTCGACGTTGGCGATGACCTCGCGCGCGTTCTCGCCGAAGCGCATCACGACGATGCCGGTGACCACCTCGCCTTCGCCGTTCATGTCCACCAGACCGCGCCGCACCTCCGGCCCCACGGAGACCCGCGCCACCTGCGAGAGCAGGATGGGCGCATGCTGGTCGAGGTCCAGACCGAGGGGGATGGTCTCCAGGTCATCCAGCGACGAGAGGTAGCCGGGGCCCCGCACCATGAACTCCGTCTCGGCCATCTCGATGAGTCGGCCGCCCACGTCCAGGTTGGCGTCCTGGATGGCCCGCTTCACCGCCTGCAGAGAGACGCCATACGCGCGGAGCTTCTCCGGATCGACCTCCACCTGATACTGGCGCACGAAGCCGCCCACGCTGGCGACCTCCGCGACCCCTTTGATCCCCATCAGGTCATAGCGCAGATACCAGTCTTGCAGAGAGCGTAGGCGGTCGAGCCCGATCCCCTGGAAGTTGGCCGCCCGTCCCAGCTCTGTTCGGGAGATGCGTCCGTCGAGGTCGCGATCGAAGCACTCGACGAGGTAGCGCAGAGACGTCTCGGTCCAGTCCTCGGGGGACGCTGCCTTGGTCGGCGGCTCCGTGACCGTCAGCAGCTCCCGCAGGCCCCGCTGGCTGTAGACCGCCCCGTCGTCGGGGTCGGGCAGCTCGGCGTCGGAGACGATGTGGTCGCGATCGATGTCGAGACGACTGCGTAGGACCTCCGCGCGGGGGGTGAAGTCGGTGAGGGTGTACTCGTAGACCCAGCCCACGCCGGTCGCGTCGGGGCCGAGCTGAGGCGTGACGCCGTCTGGGAGGCGCCCCTGCACGAAGTTGAGGTACTCCAGCGCGCGCGACCTCGCCCAGTACAGATCGGTGCCGTCCTCGAAGATCACGTAGACCATCGAGAAGCCGAAGAACGAGTAGCCGCGCACGTCTCTCGCGTAGGGCACCGAAAGCAACGCCGTCGACAGCGGGGTGGTGATCTGGTCCTCGACGACCTGCGGGGACTGTCCGGGGTACTCCGTGTAGACGATGACCTGCACGTCGGACAGATCGGGGATGGCGTCGACCGGGGTCTGCTGCAGCGCCCACCAGCCCAGCAGCGCCGCCAGCGCCGATACGAGCAGGACGAAGACTCGATTGTGGACGCTGGCCTCGATGATGCGGTTGATCATCGGCCGTCTCCATCCCCGTCATCAGAGCCCACCGCCTCCAGGAACATGCCGCACTCGGGGCAGCGACCGGGTCCGTCGGAGACCACCTCGGGGTGCATCGGGCAGGTGTACGGTCCGGGCTCTCCGGAGAGCGTCGCCAGCTCCTCGGGGGTGGCCGAGCGTTGCTCCAGGGACATGCCGCACTCGGGGCAGCGGCCCTCCTCGATCGACAGCTCCTCGGGATGCATCGGACACGACCAGATCATCGGCGCCGCGTTCGTCTCTTGCGTGGGCTGCTCTCCTCGGGATGAGGCGAGGATCTTGCGCAGGGCCTCCTGGAGCTGGCTCTCGGAGTCGATGAGGAACTGACCGCTGGCCGCGACCCGCTCGCCGGGCGCCAGCCCGCCGGTGACCTCTGTCATGCGGTGATCGCCCTGCAGCCCCGTAGTGATCTCGCGGGGCTCGAAGCGGCCGCGGCCGTGCGCCACGAACACCAGCTGCCGCCGACCCGAGTGCAGGATGGCCTCAGTCGGGATGGCGATCGCGTCGTCTCGCCTGCGGTATTCGATGTGGACCGTGGCGAACATGCCCGGCTTGAGGCGGACGCCGGGGTTGTCGAACTCCAGGCGCACAGTGAGCGTTCGACTGCGTCGGTTGAGGGTGGGGTAGATGTAGGCGACCTGGCCCTCGATCACCTGCCCGGCCAGGTGGGTCAGCTCGAGCTGCGCGGGCTGCCCGACCTCCACCCAGGGCGCGTCGTGCTCGTAGATCTCTGCGGTCACCCAGATCCGCTGCAGGTTTCCGATCCGGTACAGGTCCTTGCCCGCGGTGACCCGCCCGCCCTCCACCAGGTTCTTGTGCAGCACAAAGCCGGTCTGGGGTGCGCGGACCGGCACGGTGCGGGTGGTCTCGCCCTGCGCCGCGATGCGGTCGATGTCGCGCGCAGAGAGGTTCCACAGCTCCAGCTTGCGGCGGGCGGAGCGGGTCAGCGGCGCGTCTTCGCCCTGGGTGCGGCGGGCCAGCAGGTACTCCTGCTGCGCGGAGACCAGCTCCGGTGAGTAGATGTCGAACAGCACCTGGCCGGCCTTCACCTCGTCTCCGGTCCGATCGACGTGGATGCGCTCGACCCAACCTGAGTAACGCAGGTTGACCACCGACAGCTCGTCTTCGCCGACCTCCACCTCACCGATCGTGCGGATATGGCGGAACACGGTGGTCCGCTCTACCGGCACCATCTCCACGCCGACTTGTTGGACTACACCGGGGGAGATGGTCACCAGGTTTCCGCTGGCCTGCAGCTCGTCCTCGTGGACCGGAACCAGATCCATGCCCATCGGGGACTTGCCGGGGCCGTCCCGGATGTAGGAGGGGTCCATCGGTGCCCGCCAGTAGGCGATCCTGCGCTCACCGTCGGGCGCTGGACCTGTCGATGGGGCTGCACCGCCCATCGGCGTGAGGTCCATCCCACAGATCGGGCAGGTCCCGGGCTCCTCCTGGATGACCTGTGGGTGCATCCCGCAGGTGTAGAGCTGCACACCCGGGGCATGCGCGTCGGCCGCGGTCGGTCGCTCCGGCTCACAGGCGAACACGAGGAGCAGGAGCGGGAGCAGGAGCAGGAGCAGTCTCGTCATGGTTCACGCTCTGGCGGGATCGACGCCGAGTATAAGAAGCATCGCAGGCTTCGACTGCATGGCGTGTGCCATGCACCGCGGACAGGATCGCCTCTCTCAGCGCTGGTACGGTCCTTGCTTTTTCTTCCGGGTGACCGGAGTCGAGTCATGCCATCGTCTCGTAGCGCTACATCGACGACATTGCAGCTGAGCGGGCTGAGCTGCGCGAGCTGCGTGGGGAGGATCGAGGGGGCGCTGGAGAAGACCGCAGGCGTGCTCGACGCCAGCGTGAACCTCGCCACAGAGCAGGCCATGGTCGAGTACCGGCCGGAGGCCACAGACGTCGCGGCGCTCGCCGAAGCGGTTCGAGCGGCGGGCTACACCGTCGTGTCAGCTCCGCCGGCCGAGAGCACGGACGCGTTCGCGCAGGAGCAGCAGGAACGCGACGCGCGGTATCGGAGCTTGATTCGACGCTTCGCGGTGGCGGCGGTCGTCAGCGTGCCGGCGGTCGCCATGATGGTCCCTGCGCTGCTGCCGTTCGAGCTGACCCATGATCAGATGCGGACAGCCTGCTGGGTCCAGCTCGTCGCGGGCTTTCTGGTGATGGTCTACTCGGGGAGGGACTTCTATGTCGGCGCTGCGCGCGCGCTGCGTCATCGCACCAGCGATATGAACACGCTCAT
Source organism: uncultured Enterobacterales bacterium (assembly GCA_964464515.1). Taxonomy (GTDB): domain Bacteria; phylum Myxococcota_A; class UBA796; order UBA796; family UBA2385; genus CAYXGP01. Next base: position 19,175 of record CAYXGP010000071.1, on the reverse strand, counting down.
CTCTGTCGGCACCCTGTCTGCATTCGCCTACTCGGCGGCGGTGGTCTTGGCGCCCTCGCTGTTTCCCGAGGACCGACTGGCCGAGCCGTTCTTCGATGTGATCTCGGTGGTGATCGCCCTGGTGGTGCTGGGTCAGGCCCTGGAGCTCCGCGCCCGGGGGCGCACCAGCGCGGCCATCGCCAGGCTGACAGCGCTGCAGGCCAGGACCGCCCGCGTGCTGCGGGAGGGAGAGGAGATCGAGATCCCGATCGCGCAGGTGGTCATCGGCGACACGGTGATCGTGCGCCCCGGAGAGAAGGTCCCGGTGGATGGCGAGATCACCTGGGGCAGCAGCGCGCTGGACGAAGCGATGCTCACCGGAGAGTCGCTGCCGGTCGAGAAGGGCGTCGGCGATCCGGTCATCGGCGCCACGCTCAACAAGACCGGCGCGTTTCGCTTCCGCGCCACCGGAGTGGGGCGGGACACGGCCCTGGCGCGCATCGTGGAGATGGTGCAGCGAGCGCAGGCCACCAAGCCCCCCATCGGCCGGCTGGTCGATCGGGTCGCGGGGGTGTTCACGCCGGTGGTGCTGATCATCGCGGCGGTGACGTTCCTTGTCTGGTTCAGCACGCCGATGCCGGTCTCCTACGCGCTGATCGCGTCGGTGGCGGTGCTGGTGATCGCCTGCCCGTGCGCCCTGGGGCTGGCGACGCCGATCAGCCTTGTCGTGGGGGTGGGCAGGGCCGCCGAGCGCGGCGTGCTGATTCGCAACGGTGAGTCTCTGCAGATCGCCTCGCAGATCGACGTGATCATCGTGGACAAGACCGGCACTGTCACCCGCGGAGAGCCGGAGCTGACCGATGTGATCCCCCTGGATGGGGAGCGCGCGGAGCTGCTACGCCTGGCCGCCGCGGCTGACGCACCCTCGGAGCACCCGCTGGCCGAGGCCGTGGTGCGCGGCGCTCGCGCCGAGGGCATCGCGCTGCCAGAAGCCACCGGATTCGATGCCATCGTGGGGCACGGGGTCCGGGCAGAGGTAGAGGGACGGGTGGTGCATGTCGGAAACCGCCGACTCATGGACCGACTCGGCGTCGTCGCGACCACCGCGGAGGAGATCGTCTCGGGGCTGGCTGCTCGCGGGCGCACGGCGATGTTCGTGGCGGTGGACGATCGGCTCATGGGCGTGGTGGCGGTCGCCGACACGGTCAAGCCGGACTCCGCGCAGGCGATCGCGCACCTGACTGCGATGGGCGTGGAGGTGGTGATGGTGACCGGCGACAACCCACGGACCGCGCAGGCCATCGCCGCGGAGGTGGGGATCTCGCGGGTGGTGGCCGAGGTCCTGCCAGCAGACAAGGCTCGGGAGATCGCGCGCCTGCAGCAGGAGGGGCGGCGGGTGGGGATGGTCGGCGACGGCATCAACGACGCGCCGGCGCTGGCGCAGGCCGACGTGGGGTTCGCCATCGGCACGGGCACCGACGTGGCCATCGCCGCCGCCGACGTCACGCTGGTGGGTGGGAGCCTGCTGGGCGTGGTGCACGCCATCGAGGTCTCCCGGGCCACGCTGCGGAACATCCGGCAGAACCTGATCGGCGCGTTCGCCTACAACACGCTGGGGATCCCCGTCGCCGCGGGTGTGCTCTACCCGCTGTTCGGCGTGCTGCTCTCGCCCATGATCGCCGGTGGGGCCATGGCGCTGTCGTCGCTCACGGTGGTCACCAACGCCGGGCGGCTGCGCTTGTTCCGCTCCAGCGCGGAGCGCGAGGACCTGTGACGCAGCCTTGCTCCGTTCCATCGGCTGAGTAACGAAGCGGTTCATCCTCCCCAGGCGCATCTACGCCCGGGCCCACCCTTCATTGTCGAGGCTCATCCGTGCATCTCCTTCCCTTTCGGGGGCTCGGGAGGGTCGCCCTGCTCGCCGTCCTGGTCGCCGCCCCTGCGTGGGCGGAGGGCCCCGGCGTGGAGGTTCTCCTGTCCCCTGACGCCGCCGTCGCAGCGGCCCTCGACGTACACCCCAGGGTCCGCGAGGCCGAGGCCGAGCTGGCCCGAGCCCGCGGCGCGGCGGCCGAGGCTGCCTTCCTCCTCTCCAACCCCGAGGTCTCGATCGAGGCGGCCCTCGATGGCTCACGAGCTGGGGCGGCGGCCAGCCTCCCCGTGTCTCTCGCGGGCGTCGGATCCCATGAACGCGCGCGGTCCGAGGCCGAGCTCGACGCCGCTCAGGCAGAGCTGACCCGCGCTCGGCTGGCGGCGGCCGCCGGGACCCGCCGCGCGGTCGCGGAGGCCGCCGTGACCACTGGTCAGGTTCGCGTCGCGGTCAGGGGACTGGAGCTGGCGACGCGGCTGGGTCGCGCCGTCATCCGTCTGAACGAGGAGGGCGAGGCGTCGATGCTGGAGGTGCGGCTGGCGCGGCTCGCGGAGGTCCAGGCAGCCGCCGAGCTGCTCGCGGCGCGGGAGGCAGAGGCCACGTCTCTGCAGTCGCTGGCCGCGATGGTGGGGCGGCCCGTGGCCGCCTCCGATCTGGTCTCGGACCCGCTGGCGGCGGCGCCGGCGTCTTCTGTCGAGGCGCCCGCGCGGCGCTCGGATGTCGCGGCGGCGCGCGATCGCCTCCGCGCTGCCGGGGCCGACCTCGGTCTGCAGGCCGCGGCGGCGGCTCCGGTCGTCGATGTCGGTCTCTTCGCGGAGATCGAGGATGGTCGGACGTTCGCGGGACCCGCGGTGGCCCTCGAGCTGCCGCTCTTTCGACGCAACCAGGCCGGTCGGTCGGACGCACAGGCGCAGGTGAGGGTCGCGGAGGCCGAGCTCTTCACCGTCACCGCTCGGGCCGCCACCGAGACAGCCACCGCTGAGCTGCGCGTCCTCGAGGCGCGGTCGCTCTCGGATGTGCTGATCGGGGATCCCGCAGCCGAGGCGCGCGCTGCCCTGACCAGCGTCGAGGCCGGGTACCTCGCCGGAGAGATCGATCTGCCCAACGCCGTGCTGCTGCAGGCCGAGGTGCTCGCCGGGGAGGCCGCCGCCATCGACCTGCGTGGGCGCGTCGCGGTCGCGCGCATCGACCTCCTGCTCGCGACCGAGGACCCAGCGCTCCTCGGGCCTGCTCCGTGAGCCGCTACAGGCCCGCGTGCTCCCGGATGACGTCGAACAGCGTCTCGTTGCCGTGCCCCGTGGTGCACTCCAGGAGCTCCATCTGCGGACTCAGCGCGCACTTTCCGGGCAGGGCTTCGCCGTCGTAGGGCGTGACGTCCAGCAGCCTGCCGGTGGTGTCGGCCAGCACGGGGTAGGTCGGCTCGCCGATGGTCTCGAAGTAGCTCTCGGCGTCTTCTCCGGCGGGGATCCCGCCGTCCATGCCCTCATACAGGGAGACCAGGAAAGAGAAGTCCAAGCCGGTCTCGGCCAGGAAGGTGTCCGTCTCTTCAGCGAGGCCGACCGCCTCGCTCTTGCAGGCGCCTCACCACGCCGCCGTCATCCACAGGATGTGGTACTCCCCGGCGAAGTCCCACAGCGGCACCTCCTCTCCGCACTGGTCTGTGAGCGGGATGTTCTCGACCACGTCGCCCTCGGCGCTGCCCTCCGAGACCAGATCGTCCGGGTCTCCGCGGTACCAGCCGCAGGTGTAGCAGACCTCTTCGCCGTTCAGCGGATCGGCGCCGCAGTCCAGCTCAGCGCCGTCGGGGTAGCTGTCTCCGTCGGAGTCTTCGCTGGCCGGGTCCGTCCCCAGCTCCAGCTCATCGCAGTCGCTCAGGCCGTCCGCGTCGCCGTCGGCGGTCGCGTCGCAGGTGGGCCCGGTGTCCACCTGGTCGGGTGTTCCAGAGCAGGCCAGCAGGAGCAGGGACAGGACCATCATGATCTCTCCGCGATGGGGACGAGGACAGATAACCCGACGGGCACCGGTGGAATTCGCAGACAGCTCACCCGTCCGAGTGGAAGAACACAACGCGGGCGGCCAGGTAGATAAAGTAGAGACCCACGAGGTAGATCCCTCCACCGCGCCCGAGCCAGCCCTTTCGATTCTTCAGCAGCAGATAGGCCAGCAGGAGCGCGGCGCTCACGGTCTCCGTCGGAAGATCCCACAACACAAGGGGGCGCGGGACGGCGTAGGTCGACAGCACCGCGCCGAGCCCGATCGCCACCAGCGGGTTGGTGATGTTGCTGCCGATGAGCGTTCCAACACTGATTCCGGTCTCTCCTCTCCGCATCCCGGAGAGCGCTGTGAACATCTCGGGTGCCGCCGACGCGACGCCCAGGCTCACGACGCCGATCAGCGATCCTCCCAACCCTGGCTGCGTCACGATGATCTCCGTAGAGACCAGCAGCACGTGGGCGCTCGCCAAGACAAGGACGAACAACCCCAGGACGACCGCCGATGTCGTCAACGCTCGAACGTCGGTGCGGCGCTCGGGGCGTGGCTCGTGCTCCTCTCTTCGGTAGAGGAACACGATGTAGGCTGCGAACGTCGCGAGCAGGAACCCGCCGTCAAGTCGGGAGTAGGTTCCATCCCAGCCCAGCGCCAGGCACATCAACGTGGTGGCGATCATCGGCAGGTACGCGGTGAGCAGAAAGCTCCGCTCGAACTGCAGGCCGCCCATCATCAAGACGACCAGCCCGAGCACGAGGGTCTGCTGGACGATGTCCGAGCCGATGTTGGCGCCGAGGACCGTCGCGGAGCCGATCGCGTAGTCGAGATCTCCAGACAGGATCCCGACGGACGCGGCGATGTGGGAGAACAGCTCCGGCAGGCTGGTCATCAGCGAGAAGATCGTGAGCCCCCCGAACGTGGCCGAGAGGCCGAAGTGATCGAGCAGCGCCAGCACCCGCTCGACCGCCTCCCCCGACGCGTAGATCAGCACCAGGATCGCGCAGGCGGCCACGGTGACGGTGAGGAGTAGATCCACTGAAATCAGGGCCACAGAAATCAGGGGTCTCCGCTCGCCCGCTGCAGGTACGACAGCAGGCTGCCCAGGGTGTCTACGCGTGGGTAATCCGCCTCGGGGATCTCCACCCCCAACCGCTCGCGCAGGCCGACGACCACCCGCAGGAAGTCCATCGAGTCGATGTCCAGCTCATCGCGGAGCGGCTCGCCCAGATCGACGTCGCCCAGATCCATCTCGGGCGCCACTGCGGCGATCGCCTCGGCCAGCGCGGCGCGGATACGATCATCGGTCATCTCTTCTCCTTCTTTGTCAGGTGCTCCATGCGTGTCAGACTGCGGGCGATCGCGCCGAGCAGGCGGCCGCCCTGGTGGCCGTCGACTGCGCGGTGATCGGCGGTCACGGTGAGTATGACGGTGCGCCGCACCCCGAGCATCCCTCCGATCGCGAAGGGCCGCTCGGCGATCCGGCCGGCGCCGATCAGCGCGACCTGCGGCGGGTAGATCACCCCGTTGACCACGTCCACGCTCCGCTCTCCCAGGAGGGTGAGGGTGGACGTAGCGGGCATCAGGTCGGAGCCCCGGAGGCGTCCGCGTCGGGCCCGCTCGACCATCTCCTGCATCTTGTTCATGGTCTCGTCGAGATCGAGGCGATGCGCGTCGGGGAGCACCGGCGTCACGAGCCCACCCCCGCGGAGCCCTACCACCAGCGCCAGGTGGACCCCCTCGCCCGGGGTGAAGGCGCCGTCCGTCCAGGTGCCGTTGAGCGCCGGGACGCGGGCGAGTCCGTGGGCGACGGCGTGGGTCAGCAGCGCTGACGGCAGCAGGCGCCGCTCCAGCGTGCGCTGGCGGTTCTCCCGCTCCATCCAGCGCAGGGCCGGCTCCATGTCGATCTCGAGCTGAAGGTGGAGCTGGGGGATCTCCCGCGCCGACCGGGTCATGGCGGCGGCGATGGCCTCGCGCATCCCGTCCGCAGGACGCAGCCCGACCTCGGGTGCCGGCGTGGGTCGGGGAGCTGGAGCGGGTGAGGCAGCGGGCGTATCCGCGGCCTGCGAGATGGCCTCCTGTGCGGCGCGAGCCACGTCGCGCGAGCGGATGGCGCCGTGGGGTCCTGTCCCGGTCACATCGTGCAGGTCCACTTCCAGCTCTCGGGCCAGTCGGCGGGACGCAGGGGAGGAGGCGAGCCGACGCCTGTTTACCCGCGGAGCGCCCGTCGAGCGGGTCTGTGGTGCGGAGCCGAGGGTCGGGCGCCGTGTCGGGGTCGGCTTCGGGGGCGCTGACTTCGGGGGCGCCGGCTGCGGGAGGGGCGCCTGTGGCGCTCGGAGCTCCACAGGAGGGGCTGGTTCGACGCCGGTCAGGCGCCCCAGGAGAGCGCCGACCGGCACTCGCTGGCCCTCCGTCACCAGCAGCTCCGCGAACACTCCGTCCTCGAAGACCTCGATCTCGATGGCGCCCTTCTGTGTCTCCACCACGGCCACGATGTCCCCGCGACGGACGCGCTGTCCAGGCGTCACCAGCCACTCGACCAGCGTCCCTGCCTCCATGTCTGCGCCTAGCGAGGGCATCCGGAATTCACCCATGGCCCACCGCCCGGGTCGCCGCGGCGACGATGTCATCTACGCTGGGGATCGCCGCCTGCTCCAGATGGCGGGGGTACGGGATCGGCACCTCCGCGCCGCAGACCCGCTCGACGGGGGCGTCCAGATGCCAGAACTCGCGCTCCTGGATCCGGGCGGCGATCTCTGCCGCCAGGCTACCGGTTCGCCAGCCCTCATCGATCACCACTGCGCAGCCGGTCTTTCGCACCGATCCCAGCACCGTCTCGTCGTCGATCGGGCGCAGGGACCGCAGATCGATCACCTCCGCGTCGATCCCTGCCGCCTCGAGCCGCTCGGCGGCTGCGAGGGTCTTGGGCAGGCTGCCGCCGTAGGTCACCAGCGAGACGTCGCTTCCTGCGCGGCGGATCGCCGCCCGGTCGAGATCCACCGGTCCTGCACCTGCGGGCACGGTGCCCTCGGCGGCGTAGAGGTTGACGTTCTCGAAGATCAGGACCGGATCGGGATCGGCCAGGGCTGTCGCCAGCATCCATCGCGCGTCCTCCGCGGTGGCCGGCGCCACGATCCGCAGCCCGGGGATGTGGGCATACCAGCCCTCCAGGCTGTGTGAGTGCTGCGCGGCGAGCTGCCGCCCCGCGCCGGTCGCCATCCGGACCACCATCGGCACACCCAGCTGCCCGCCCGACATGTGCCGCAGCGTGGCCGCGTTGTTGAGGAGCTGATCGAGCGCCAGCAGGCTGAAGTTGACGGTCATGATCTCGACGATGGGTCGCATTCCGCCGATCGCCGCCCCCACGCCCGCGCCCACGAAGCCGGACTCTGACAGGGGGGTGTCACGGATTCGCTCCTCGCCCAGCTCGTCCATCAGCCCCTTGGTCACCGCGTAGCAGCCGCCGTAGGCGCCGACGTCCTCGCCCATCAGGAAGACTCGATCGTCGGCGATGATCGCCTCGTGGATCGCCTGCCGCATCGCCTCCCGGTAGGTCATCGTCTGTGCCGGCTGGGCCTCGGGTCCGGCGGGGGGCTCCGTCGGGGGACCCGTCACATGGCGGGTCAGCTCGCTGACGGGCTCCCAGGTGCCTGCCTCGGCGAAGCCCACGGACGCCGAGACCTCCCGCTCCACCCCGCGGATCATCTCCTCCAGCTCGCCTGCGTCGAGCAGCCCCTCGCGCTCCAGCGCGCCCCGGAACGCTGCGATGGGGTCGCGTTCCTTCCAGCGCTCGACCTCCGCTTTGCTGCGGTAGAGCTGCGCGTCGAACATCGAGTGCGCCCGGAAGCGGTATGTCCGCAGCTCCAGCAGCCGCGGCGCGCCGCCTCGCCGCAGGGCCGCCACGGCCGCACGGGTCGCGGACTCCACCGCCAGCACGTCCATCCCATCGACGACCTCGGTCTTCAGGCCGTAGCCAGCCGCGCGGGCGGCGATGTCGGTCACCGCTTCGCTGCGTTCCAGAGCCGTGCCCATCGCGTAGCCGTTGTTCTCGCAGAGGAAGAGCACCGGCAGGCGCCAGAGCGCGGCCAGGTTCAGGGACTCGTGGAACTCCCCCTCGGCGACGGCGCCCTCTCCGAAGAAGCAGGCCACCACGCCGTCTCGATCAGACATGTGCTCGGCGAGGCCCAGCCCCACCGCCAGCGGCAGGTGCCCTGCGACGATGGCGTTCCCCCCGTAGAACCGCCGCTCGGCGTCGAACAGGTGCATCGAGCCGCCGCGCCCCCCGCTGCAGCCCTCGACCTTGCCGTACATCTCGGCCATCACGGTGTCCATGGGGACGCCGCGGGCCAGGGCGTGGCCGTGCTCGCGGTAGGTAGAGAGGATCGCATCACGCGGCTCCAGGGCGGCCAGAGCCCCTGCAGCGATGGCCTCCTCGCCGACGTACAGGTGCAGGAAGCCGCGGATCGAACCGGCCGAGTACAGCTCCGCACACCGCTCCTCGAAGCGACGAATGCGGAGCATCTGTCGCAGCAGTCCGTGGGCGTGTCGCCGACCCAGCAGGACGGGCCGGGTCATGGTCGACCTCCAGCAGGCTCTGTCTCCGCGCGCGGTGATTCTGGAGCGGGGAGGGCTGTACCGGGAGGTTCTGGGCAGGGGGGCTCCAGCGTGGAGGTGTCGCCCTCCGGGAGTCCCAGCTCGCGGGCCTTCAGCAGTCGGCGCATGATCTTGCCGCTGCGGGTCTTCGGCAGCGACGACACGAAGGAGATCTCCTTGGGCGCCACCGCCGGGCCGAGCCGCTTGCGGGCCAGCCCTTGCAGCTCCCGGCGCAGCGCCTCCCCGGGGACGTGCCCGCTCCGCAGGGCCACGAAGGCCTTGACCACCTCCATCGCGATGGGGTCGGGCTTGCCGATGGCCGCCGCCTCCGCGACGGCGGGGTGCTCCATCAGCGCGCTCTCCACCTCGAACGGTCCCACCAGGTGACCGGCGGTGTTGATCACGTCGTCGGCGCGGCCCACGAACCAGTAGAACCCGTCGCAGTCACGGCGGGCCAGATCGCCGGTGAGGTACCAGTCCCCCGAGAAGCACGCGGCGGTCTTCTTCGGCCGGCCCAGGTACTCGCGGAACATCGACGGCCACCCGGTCCGGATCGCCAGCTCGCCCTCTTCATCATCGCCGAGCAGCGTGAGTTCGCCTCCGGGCGCGCGGCGGACCACCGCGGCGGTGATCCCTGGCAGGGGGCGCCCCATCGAGCCGGGTCGCACCGGGCTGGAGCGGAAGTTCGCCAGCAGGATCCCTCCGGTCTCTGTCTGCCACCAGTTGTCGTGGATCGGCAGGCCGAAGGCGGTGGCTCCCCAGCGCACGGCCTCGGGGTTGAGCGGCTCGCCGACGCTGGCGATGAACCGGAGCGCAGGCAGCGAGAGCCGCTCGGGGAGCAGGCTGTCCAGCTTCATCAACATCCGCACGGCGGTGGGCGCGGTGTACCAGACCTGCACCCCCTCCTCGGCCAGCAGGCGGATCCACGCCGCCGCGTCGAACTCGCCCTCGTAGGCGACCAGCGTGGCCCCCAGCACCAGCGGCGCGATCACCCCATAGGACAGGCCGGTCACCCAACCCGGATCGGCTGTGCACCAGAAGACGTCGCCGCGCCCGAGATCGAGCGCCACCTCCGCGGAGTGTCGGTGGTGGACCACAGCCTCGTGGACGTGCAGCACGCCCTTGGGCAGACCCGTCGTCCCGCTGGTGAAGTGGAGCAGGGCGGGGGTCTGTGGCGGGGTCGGGCCGATCTCGTAGTCCCCGTCGAGCCCCGCGGTGGATGCGTGGTAGTCCACGGTGTCCGGCCGCTGCTCCTTGGCCTTCAGGGCGCCACCCCGTCCGATCAGCACGATGTGGCGGAGGTTGGGAAGGCGCTCGCGGATGCGCGCGATTCGCCTGCGGTAGAGCGCCGGAGTCGTCACCAGGACCGTCCCTCCGCCCAGCGTCATGCGCTGGTGGATGGGCTCCGGCCCGAAGGCGCTGAACAGCGGACAGACCACGCACCGGGCCTTCAGCGCTCCCAGCACCACCTCGTACAGCTCGGGGACGCGGCCGAGGAGGAGGAAGACCCGCTCGCCGGGCTGCACGCCGAGCTGCTCCAGGAGCGCCGCGAACCGGCCGCTGGATGCCTGGAGATCCCGGTAGGAGAGATCTCGGCGTTCACCCTTTCTGCCGCGCCAGCGGACCGCCAGGCGCTCACCGCGGCCGTCGGCGACGTGCCGATCGACGGCCTCGTGGGCGATGTTCAGCCCGGCGTCCGGGAGGCCAGCGAGGAGCGCGTGGGCGTCTCCCCAGGAGAACCCCGCGTGGGCCTCTTCGTAGCTGGACATTCGCGCATCAGCGGTGGTCTCTGACGATTTTTCGATGATCTCGGGCATCGAGCACCTCCGACCTGGGGGGGGTGCAAGCGCCATGCCATCGCGGTCGCAGTTGAGCGGCGTCAGGACGGTCACGACTCGCCGTCGGGGGCGTCCAGAGACTCCCGGAAGAAGGTACGGATCTCCTCGCTGCGCGCGCGGGCGTCGGCCAGACCGAGCGCGATCAGCCGCGCGGCGAAGCGGCCATCGAACAGCAGATACGAAGCGAGATCCGACTCCCAGGGTCCCTCTCGATGGGCGCTGTCGCCGAGCAGCCAGCGCCGCAGTGGTGCCAGCCCGCAGCGCGGCAGGAGCGTGCGCAGGTGGTGTCCGGCCATCTCGCCGATGTCCTGTGACGGCGAGAAGACCAGCGCGGGGATGCGCCGGTAGGAGGCCCCGCGGGTCTCGAGCAGCAGGGACTGCACCTCTGCCAGGGCGAGGGGATCGAGCTTCTCCTCAAGCTGGGTGAGGAGTCGGTTGAACCGATCGAGCACATGCAGATCGTAGACCACCGGGTCCAGCAGCAGGGCGTTCAGCATCTTCCCCATCAGGAACGCCGGGTGTGGGAAGGCGTCCTCGTCGTCTGTGCGGTCGCCGGGGTCGTGCATCAGCGAGATCACCACCAGACGCTCGGCGCCCGCCCGGATCGCGGGCGAGATCGGTGTGTTGTGGCGCAGACCTCCGTCGCAGTAGTAGGCGTCGCCGACTCTACGAGCGGGGAACAGCATGGGGATCGCCGCCGACGCCAGCACGTGATCGGGGGTGATCTGCTCTGCGAAGGCCCGTCGCCGTGGATCCTGTGACGGGTGGATGTCGCGGCCGGGGGCGAGCTCCCAGAACATGGTGGTCCGCCCGGAGCCGATGTGCAGCGCGGCTACCACCAGCGCGTCGAGGCGACCGCGATGGATGTTGTCGTGGAGTCGCTGCCAGGGGATCTGGCCGCGGACCAGGGCCTCCAGCGGACCGGGATCGAGCAGGTAGTGACCGAAACGCGCCGCGGAGAGCTGCCCTCCGTTCGCATCCTTCCCGAAGAACCCCTCCAGATCCAGCCGCAGGTGGGTCCGTAGCTCGAGGTCGCGCCAGACCTTCGCCAGCGCGTGGACGCCGAGATCTGCGCGATGAGCGTGGGCCGCGAGCCACGCCGCGTTGATCCCGCCGACGGAGGTGCCCGCCAGGACGGAGAAGAGCGGAGCCTTCACAGGGCCGCCCCCCAGCGACTCGATGATCCCGGAGATCACCCCCACCTCGTAGGCGCCTCGCGTGCCGCCTCCAGAGAGCACCAGCCCGGTCTTTGTCGGAGCTCGCATCGACACCTCCCAGCGCAGAAGCTGCAACGTCCATGCCGCTGGACACCCATGGTCTCAGAGTGGTCTCAGAACGCCAGTCGTGCAGGGCCGCTCGTCAGGCTTGATCCAGGCAGGAGGGCGGCGCGGACTGACCCAGGGCACCGTGTCAAACCCCACAGCCTCCCCCGGGCGCCGGCCGGGTCCGAGCGCGGCCCGGGGACTCCTCAGGAACGAACCAGCGTCAGGCCGACCGCCGCGGCGCCCAACCCGAGACCGATCTGCAGCGCCAGGTTGATCGCTGCCAACCGCCACGACCCTGCCTGGGCCAGCCGCACCGTCTCTACGCTGAACGTCGAGAATGTCGTGAGTCCGCCGAGCAGTCCCGTCGTGGCTGCCGCGCGCCAGGGCTCGGGCAGCCCACGATCGGCCAGCCCGACCAGGACGCCCAGCAGCAGGCTTCCCATGACGTTCACCGCGAGCGTGCCCCACGGGATCCGCGCGGAGGTGCCCGGGTTGAGCCACACGCTGACCACCGCGCGGATCATCGCACCCAGCCCGCCGCCCACCCCGATCCACAACAACCGAGCGATGGCGGGGTCCATCACAGGTCCTCTACAGGGGTTGTAAACGATCGACTGCGCCAGCTCGTGGGCCGCAGGTAGGCGTCCAGCTCACGCAGGCTGATGGTCAGGTGTAGACAGTCGGGTTCACATGCCGAGGCGTCCCACGTGAGCGGCGCAGCTCCGCCGACCTGGATGATCAGCTCGGCGGCTCCTTGCAGCGGTTCGACTACATAGCGCCCTTCACCGATCTGACTGATGAACCGCTCTCCCTGCTCATAGCGTTGGTACACGTAGCGGAGCGTGCCGTCGGGACGCAGCAGCACCCCGGTGCGCTCCCATCCGTCTCTGCTGGCGCGCCACACCACCGTGTCTGCGCAGCGGTCGTGGGCCACCGGCAGCGGCGCCAGGCAGTAGGGGGCGTCCTGGCCGTAGCGCTCGCGGGCCGCCTGGTTCGCATGCGCGAAGTACTCCGCCTCCGCAGCGGAGTCGAACAGTCGGAGGAAGGCGCTGTAGACCCAGCCCTCGCGCCCCGACGGCAGTCTCAGCGGGAGCCACGGCATGCGCAGTCGCTGGCCGGCGATGATCAGCGCGTCGGGAGGGCTGGGCGCGCCCACCACCGGGTAGACCTGCAGCTCAGAGCCGATGCGTCCGACCCCGTCTGCGCCCTGCCTGGGATCGGCGCGAACGTGGACGTCCGTGGCGAGGCTCACCGCCCAGGTCCCCGGGGGACTCGTCAGTTCGGGTGCGGGGGGGAGCCAGTCGAGCGGGGTGGGCGCGAGCTCCGGGGGGGTCTCGTGTGGCCCCATCTCTCTCGCTCCAGCCACGGCGAGTGATGCGAGCACTCCCACAGCGAGCGCGAGATCGGGCATCGAGCGGCCTCCCGGGGCGGACGATTGCGCTGACGTTATAGCGAACCCGGACCGCCGCGGGTTCCGGAATCCAGCGCGGGCGGGAGGAGACGCATGCCGCGGAGTCCGCTCACCCGAGCCGCACTCGGCCTGATGCTGTTCGTGGCGTGTGAGCGCCCGACCGACACCACCTGGCCGCAGACGTACGAGCAGTATTGCGACGAGGTGTGGCTCGTCCGCGCGGAGGTGCTGGGGTTGCTCGCGCCGTCAGATCTGGCGGGGCTCTCTACCGAGGCGCTGGCCTCTGGGTGCGCCCAGGTTCGCGTGGACTTGTGGTCGGCGGTCGAGCACCTGCGGGGCTTCGAGCGCGCCGTGCCGATCCTGCGTGCGCAGGCCCCCGACCGCAGCGTCGATGCGTTGGGTCTGGTGCTCAATACTCCCTGGATCCCGGCGCAGGAGGCGGCGGTCACGGCGGCGACGTGTGGAACGGATCCGGCGAACGTCGACGCAGCTGTCTTTGCGGCGCGCCAGGAGGTCGATCGTCGCTTGGAGAGCCGCCTCGAGGCCTGTCGGGCGCGATCCTGGCGCCCGTCGGGTGGAGGGTAGCGCCGCTCAGCTTCGGCGCTTCCGTTCGGCGCGTGTCTTCCGGTTGCGCCGGCGCCCGGTCCTCTTTTTCTCGGAACGCTCGGTCTTCTGCGTCTTCTGCGCTTTCTGCGTCTTTTGCGCCTTCTGCGGTTTCTCTGCCTTCTGCGGTTGGCCCGCTCGCGCCTTCCGCGCCTGTCTCTTCTGCGCCCGCTGGCGCATGCGAATCTGCTCGGCGTCGAGGTGATCCTGTTGCTGTCTGGCGACGTGCTCTGAGTATCGTCCGCGGAAATCGATCAGGCCGTCCGGCGTCAGCTCGATGATGCGCGTGGCTACCTTCTGCACGAACCAGCGGTCGTGCGAGACGAACAGCATGGTGCCGTCGTAGCGTCGCAGCCCCTTCGCGAGCGCGGCGATGCCCTCCATGTCGAGGTGGTTGGTGGGCTCATCCAGCACCAGCACGGTGGGACGAATCACGCCGAGGCGGGCCAGGAGCAGACGCGCCACTTCTCCGCCGGACAGCACCTCCACCCGCCGATCGGCCTCTTCCCGAGAGAACAGCACCTGGGCGAGTCGGCCGTAGACCGCGCCCACTGCCATGTCGGGCTGCGCGTCCCACAGGAAGCTCGCGAGGGGTTGGTTGGGATCGGTGATCTGGGATCGGTGATCCTGCGGGAAGTACCCCACGTCGACCTCGAATCCCCAGGTGAATTCGCCGGCGTCTGCGATGACCTCGCCGATCAGGATCTTCAGCAGCGTCGACTTGCCGATGCCGTTGGGGCCGATGATCGCGACGCGCTCCCCGCGCTCCACCTCGAACGAGACCTCTTCGAGGACCGAGCGCTCTCCGTAGGTCTTCCACAGGCCGCGGGCGGACAGCACCTCGCGGCCGCTCGGTCGTCGCGCGGTGAGCGAGAACGCGGGGGTGCGGCGAGAGCTCCGCGGCAGCTCGATGATCTCGATCTTCTCGATGCGCTTGGCGCGGCTGTTGGCCTGACGCGCCTTGGTCGCCTTCGCGCGGAACCGGGCGACGAACGCCTTGTGCTCTGCGATCTCCCGCTGCCTCCTGGAGATCTCGGTCTCCTGGCGTCGCCGCGCCTCGGCCTTCTGCACGCCGAACGCCTCGTAGCTGCCCCGGTAGGTGGTGACGCGCTCGTAGTCGACGTCGATGATGTGTGTGCACACCCGCTCGAGGAAGTGGTGGTCGTGAGAGACCACCGCCACGCAGCCGCGGAAGCCGCGGAGGAACCCCTCCAGCCATCGGATCGATAGGATGTCGAGGTGGTTGGTGGGCTCGTCGAGGAGCAGGAGGTCGGGCTGCGCGGCCAGCGTCTGTCCCAACAGCACCCGCAGCTTGTAGCCACCCGAGAGCACGCGGAGAGGCTGGTGGTGCTGCGCCGTGGGGATGTTCAACCCCTCCAGGATCTGCGCGGCGCGGGTCTCCAGCTCGTAGCCGTCGAACCGCAGGATGATGTCCTCGAGGCGGTCGTACCGCGCCTCGTCGAACGGCTCGATCTCCCACAGGCGCTCCTTCTCCTGCATCGCGTCCCACAGCTCGCGGTTGCCCATCATCACCACGTCGAGGATGGGGGTGTCCTCCCAGGAGAAGTGGTCCTGCGCGAGCACACCCAGGCGCGCGCGCTTCAGACGCTGCACCTCCCCGCTGGTCGAGGACTCCTGCCCCGCGAGGATCCGCAGCAGCGTGGACTTTCCCGATCCATTTGCCCCGACGACGCCGTAGCGGGAGCCCGCGTCGAGCTGCAGGTTGGCCTGTTCGAACAGCACGCGGCCGCCGAAGGTCTTCGAGAGCTGGGTGGCGGTGAGCATCGCGTCTCCAGGTTCAGAACGCGCCGGACCAGGCGCCCAGCCAGGCGAGCACCGCGCTGGCGAGCCAGCAGGTGAGCACCACGACCGTGAGCGCGCCGGGCCGGCGTGCGTGGGTGACCTCGAACGAGATCGTGCGAACGCTGCCGAGGAGCAGGATCGCCGTCAGCACCCAGCCCAGGGGGTCTCCGTGGCGCTGGAGTCGCAGGAGGAGCAGGGCTCCTAGCACGAAGACGTGACCGAGCACCGCGATGAGGACCGGCAAGAGCGCTGAGCGGGAGAGGTATGGCAGGACCCACCGCCGGTACCACTCGGGCCACGCCGGCGTTGAGGAGGTGCGTGGAGACCGTGGGGGCATGGGGCGAGCGAGAGACGTTACCGGGAGGGGCCGACGGCTGATAACGTACTGCCTGCACTTGCTGCTTTGGAGGAAGGGATGCGTCGACCCCTCGCGCTGTTGTTGCTGATGGCTTGCAGTACCTCACCGGTGTACCAGCCGAGTGACGATGAGGAGACCGACGAGGACGACGCCACTCCATGGAGCGGTGACTGGACCGGGTTCACCACCACTCTGACCAGCAGCGGTTCCACCGACACGGGCCTGACGGGCACGACCGACACCGGCACAACGACGACCATCCCGAGCACCACGGGGACGACCTCGACCCCATGTTCGCGGACCGCGCCCGTGGCGTCGTTCGTGTGCGATCCCGAGAGCCCCTCAGGCACCATGGGGCTGCTGATCACCGGCAACGACCCCGACGGCGATCTTCACGAGTACACCATCATCCTCACCTTCGACGACATCCCGAACGGCATCATCGAGGAGAGCTCCGCGCAGACCTACGATCTCCCCGGGAGCGTGGACGGTGGGGTGCTCTGCAAGACGAACGCCGTCGATATCACCCTCAACGTCACGGTCGATGGCACTGTGCTGGAGCCCGGGGTGACGTACGACTGGGGGGTGGTCCTCGCGGACGCGAGCGGGCGGGAGAGCGAGCAGGTGCTCCAGACCTGCGCCACTCCCGGCTGACTCGGCACTCCTGGCTGACTCGGAGCAGCGCATGCTCTCATTGTTGTGGGCCTCGGCACCGGTGTTGGCGGGTGCCACCGACCACCCGATCGCGCTGGTCGCGGAGGCGGGGGGCGGCGTGGGCGTCGGCGCGGACACCTCCGGCGGCGGGCTGGTCGGCGGGCGCGTCGTCCTGCAGTTCCGCAAGATCGGGGTCGATCTGGCCGCGCGTGAGGGGCTGTTCGGAAACGACCTCCGCACGACCGGCGAGATCTTCGCGGGGGTGCGACGCGGCATCGGCGAGGAAGAGACGATCATATGGCGGCTGGGGTTCGCTCACTGCCATGAGACGCCCATCGACGTGTTCAACGCCGCGCCGGTGGGATCGATCACGGGCGTCGCCGAGGGGATCGACCATCGCAGCGGGGGACAGGCGGCGCTGTCCTGGTGGTCGCCCGAGATCCCCTTGGTGGGTCGACGGATCTCCCTGGGGCTCGACCTCGCGGTCAGCGGGTACCCCGATCCGCTTGGTCCGCCGGTCTATGTGGTCCTCACCAACACGGTCGCGCTGGGGCTTGGCAGCACCGGCACACGAATCTCGCTGTCGGCCAGCCCGGAGGGCTGATGGCTTGAAGCCTGGCCACTCAAGCCTCGGTTGCCCGGATCCTGGCTGCTTGGATCCGGACTGCCCGGAGGGATGACGCTGGTCAGTTCCCCAGGAATCGGTCGAGCAGCGGCTCGGCCGACTTCCCGCTGACGACGGCATCGGCGACGGTGTCGGCATGCTTCTCATAGCGATCGCCGCTGCTGCCCACGCCGTTGCTGAGCTGCACGTTGCTGTGCTCAGACACCACCGAGTGGGCGGCCTCGTGAGCGACCGTGTGCTTGCTGGCCCCGGCGCCCAGCGCGATGTGGTCGCCGGAGGAGTAGCCGTTCGCGCCGATCTGCGCCGCGGCGGTCTGGGCCCTGGTGTCGGTGTGGGCCTGGATCCCAGAGACGTCGTAGGAGCCGAACGATGACTGGATCTCGCCGCTGTATGGGATGGTGCCCCCGCTGCCGGAGAGCCCCTCGCTCGCGACGCTGCGCACCGCCTCAGATGACTTCGCGTCGAGCCCGTTGTCGGCCTGGACCGTCAGGGGGTCGGACAGGGTGTGCCCGCTGAGCGGGTCGGCCAGCGTGTCCTGCACCGGCCCCTGCGCGCGGGGTGCCCGGGTCGGAGCCTCGTGGGTGTTTTCCTGCCGCTGGGTCGCCATCTTCACCTCCGCCTGTGGTCCTCTATCACATTCGCCGTTGGCTCAGGGACCCTGCGTCGACATGTAGAGGCCGGATCGCGCCCGGAGACGGTATTACGAGGCTCCTCGGAGTCTCCAATGAAGGCCGCCCTCACGTTCGCCTACAAGTTTGTCACCGGGCGCTACTACCAGATGACGTTCGACGAGATGATCCGCTTCTTCGCGCTGCTCGGTGTGGCGCTGGCGGCGATGCTCGTCGCGTCACGAATGGGCTGGTGGCCGTTCCTCCCCCCTCCGGCCCCGCCGGCTCGATGAGCGACGTCCTCGTCGTCGGCGCGGGTCTGGCCGGGTGCAGCGTCGCGTGGCACCTCTCGGCCGACGCTCGCGTGCGCGTCATCGACGGCGCGTCTCAGCCGGGGGCGGAGGCCAGCGCGCAGAACGCGGGGATGATCCGCCTGCTGGGAGAGGACCCCGTCGAGCGGTCGCTCGCCCTCCGGACCGATCGCCTCCTCGGGGCGCTGGGCGAGGACTGGGATGGACTTGACGTCGGACGGGTCACCGGCGCGTTGATGGCGCTGGCAGAAGACGACGCGCACCTCAACGACGCCGTCGCCTGGGCCCGCGCGCGGGGGGTCGATGTGCAGGCCTGCGATCGCCCCGCCGAGGTGGCGCCCATCCTCACGGGCGCGCGGCTGCGGCGGGCGTGGTTCCTCCCGAGGGCGCGGGTCGCCGACGCCCACGCGCTGATCACCGGCTTCGTGCGGGGGGTTCGGCGACGGGGAGGTCGGGTGGACTGTGGTGCGGCCGCGCTGCGGCTGCGGGTGTCCGCGGGGCGCTGCGTTGGTGTGGACACGCCCGATGGGCCGCTGCGCGCCGGGCGCGTCGTGCTGGCTGCGGGCGCGTGGTCGGCCGGGCTGGCGCGAACCGCCGGCTTGGAGCGTCCCCTCTTTCCGCTGCGGCGCTCCCTGCTCCAGAGCGAGTCGCACCGCCTGGCTCGTTCGGAGCACCCCTGGACGTGGCTCGACGACGTGGGGCTGTACGTTCGTCCGGAGGCTGGCGGCTGGCTGGGCTCCGCCTGTGAGGAGTCGGTGGACTGGCCCAACCCCGGGGCGCCCTCCCGCGGGCAGCCCGAGTCGCTACAGATCGCGCGGTTCGCAGAGAAGCTCCGCATACACCTGCCCGCGCTGCGCCCGGAGCGCCTGTCGGGGTGGACGGGGCTGCGCACATTCGCTCCCGATCGCAGGCCGCTGCTCGGCGCGGATCCGGATCTCGCCGGCCTTTGGTGGGCCGCAGGGCTGGGGGGCTTCGGGGTGACCTGCTCCCTGGCGGTGGGGGAGACCGTCGCGGAGTGGATGCGCGGGCGGACGGTCCCCTGGCTGTCGCCGGAGATCGTGTCGCCGGGACGCCCCTTTCCGGGGAGGTGGACCATTCGTCCGACCGGGGAGTGTCACCAGCCGCGCCTGATCGGCGGCCGAATGCCCGCGTGGATCCCCGCAGCAGATCAGGAGACTCACAGCGGTGAGCGTTCAGGTGGACAACCCCTCGCTTGCCCTCTCGGCCCCTGGTCGCGTCTCGTCTCCTTGCTGTGACGCTTCCCCCCGGTGTGGAGC
>CAYXGP010000070.1:1811-33893 GCA_964464515.1 uncultured Enterobacterales bacterium | reverse complement strand
AGTCATGCTCATTCTCGACCGCTCCCGATGGGCAGGGATCGTACCCGCATGCTGGTCTCTCGCACAGAGACGATGGCCCCGCCAACCAGGCGCTCTCCCAGCGCATCCAGCACATGCGCGATGTGAACGAGGAGTACCCGAGGGGGGACCGGACCGAGCCGAAGATGAATCACCGAGGGACGGGACCGCCCAGACAGCGCGATGAGTTGGGGGAAGTCGCTGTCCTGGGTGACCACGACCCGCCCCTCCTCCCGAGCGATCTCCAGCAGCGCGCTGTCCTCTTCCCGCTGGAGTTCACGCTCATGGGTGTGAACGGCATCATGCCCCAGCGCCCGAAGCGCAGAGCTGAGGCTTAACGGGAGGTTCTGGTCGAGGAGGAGGCGCAATCGGGCGCTACGCCGCCGGCGGACGCCAGGCGATCTCCTCCCAGTCCGCCATGGCGGCAGCGAAAGCGAGCACCGTCTGCAGATCTGCCTCCTCAAGGTCAGGGTAGTCGATGAAGAGCTCGGCGTGGCTGGGATAGGAAGCCAAGGCGCGGAGGATGTCCTGGACACTCAGGCGGAGCCCCCGCACGCAGGGCTTCCCGCCGAGCTTCGCCGGGTTCACGGTCAGACGGGGAAAACCAGGGAGGGGCTGATCCATGATGTGATCATACCACTCGAGCTGCGGGACGCCAACGCGACTCATAGCAGCCGAACCCGCTCGCCGCGGTCGATGTGCTCAAGCACACGCGCGCGCAGCTCGCCCAGCAGCGCCTCCAGCTCGACGGCGGAGGTCACCTCGCGATTACGCAGGTTGGTGCGGACCTTGGCCACCGACACCCGGTTCTTTTTTTCGATGATCTCATCCAGCAGATCATTGGCCTCACCCACTGCGCGGTTGAGCCGCACCATGAATGGATCGACCAACTCGATGAGACGGGGGTTGACCGCGTCAGCCGATGTGTCGCTGATCGCGAGGGTGAGTGGACGCAGGACATGGTGGGATTCGGCGCCGGTGAGCAAGCTGTAATCCGGCCGGCGCTTCACGATCTTGCGGGCGGCACCGGCTTCGCTCTCCTGCCACTCCAGCAGGCGGCGGCGCTCTGCTGTATAGGTGCTGCGGACCGTGTCCAGATCGGCGGAGAGTGTCGAAATGTCCCGCCAGGGACAGGCCGTGGCCAGGTGCCCGCCGATCCGGTCCAGGGCCGCGGCCCCCTCCGCGCCGAGCTTGTCCGTCGCGTCGAGCTGGGCGGCCTGCTGCCAGCGCACCATGTCCGCTCGAATGACCGCCGTGAGCGCGTCGTCCGTCAGCTCAGCGTCTGTGATCCCCAACGTCTGGACGCCGTCTCGGAGCGCGTCGAGGTGCTTCTTGACCAGCCGGACGGTGGGCCGGGTCTGCCGACTCGCCCGGACACACTGCTCCAACACAGCGTCGAGCTTCAACAGGGCGTCGGGCACCGGGATGTCCCCTGGCAGGCGCCGCAGCCGATCGCGGACCCCCCGCAGCCGATCCACCTGCGTCGGAAACAGCAGCGCGACCCCGTCGGCGATGGCGTGGTCTTCCCGATCCATGCGATAGCCGAGCTGGTTCTTGAAGAAACGACAGATCCGCGCGCGAGCCTGTCGTCCGATGTCGTCCTCGCCGGCCGGGAACAGGTTGGCCCGCCGGAATGTGCGGTCCTTCTCCACGAGCTCGCGAACCCCGGCGTCCCGAATCGCCGTGATCTCGTTGCCCCCCTCGGGCTGGATCCGCAGGCGCCCCCCGCGCAGCAGCCCGGCGACGCAGGCCTTGATGACACCCGCGGTGTACCCGTAGGGCGGCCCCGAGAAGTGGGCGAGGAGACCGGTCCCGCTGACGCCGTCCTCGGCCTCGATGAACTCCAGCACCCTCCGCGGCACCACGCCCCCGCAGGTCGGCGCGTACCGCCCCGCGTCCAATTCGAGGATCCCGAGCGCGCCCGTCAGGAACTTGGGTGACGGACCAGCCAGCTCGGCCGCGACCAGCTGAATCAGCTCGGCGTCGGTGATTCGGATGGGATCGAAGTGGGGAAACAGGTTGGCGAGGACGTCACCGGCGACCGAGGACAGTGCGCGCGAGAAGCCGCTGTCCGCTGGCGACAGCGCCCGCCCCCGGAACACCATCTGGCCCGCCAGCCAGGTCTGCCCCACCAGGCGACTCACCTTGTCCTCCAACGAGTCAGCGTGGTCTCTCTCTGCGCGCAGGAGCAGCTGACGGGCGGGGGTCAGAGACTCGCGCCGGGGCGCAAACCGCTGAATCATCTTCCGCGACTTCATCAGCTCGCGCACCAGCCCCCGGAGGGCGTCCGTATCTCCGCACACCCAGACCAGCCGGTTCTTCAGCGCGCTCTCAGCGGTCCGGCGAAGCCAGACACTGAGCGTCCGGGAGTCTTTGTCGATGAATCGGAAGTCCACACGCAGACACGCTGCGTCCCGCGGATCCCGGAGCACGACGTCGTCGAAGCGGCGTCCATCCGAGAAATTCCCCGCCCACGGGAAGGGTCGCCCCTTGTACCTCGGATGGGTAGGCTCCTCCAGGAGCCGCTTCAGCGTGTCCCGCACGACAGCGCTGATCTCCTCCCCCGAGACTCCGATGTCCCGCTTCTCGCGCTCCCACTCATCGCCAGCGGTCGACTGCAGCTTGTAGCCCAGCTTCCCTGAGTAGCTCAGCAGTCTCTTGCGATGCAGCGCCTCCAGGGCCTCACGGATCGCGCGGACGTTGCTGCCCCGATCGATCCGATCGTACAGACAGCGTCCGACCAACTGCGCGTCGACAGGCATCGTCTCAGAGATCAGCTCCAACATCGCGACCGCCTGCGCGACGCGAACCAGCAGCCCGCTCTCGTCTCCGGAGCACTGATCGAGGATACGCCGCATGCTGGCCTGGGCGTCATCGTCCAGCGCGCTCTGTTGGACCGCGTAGACCTCGTCGATGGTCACCAGCGCGCCCACCTCTCGCTCGGCCAGCCGGCGCGCCCGGAACAGCTCGCCGAGGAGCTGCAGCAGCCCGCGGATGGCGTGGGCGTCCCCCTGGGCGCGCCGACTCCGCCGCCGCAGAGCGCTGGTGATCAGGAGCAACAGATCGATGTGCCCCGGCAACATCGGATAGAACGCCACGAAGTCTTCAGCGGTGATCTCGTCGCAGCCGTAGGCGTAGAGCTTCATGTCCGCGCGGTTTCGCTCAAACTGCGCGTGCAGCGTCGCCCGATGCTGCTCCTTCTTCTTGAGCAGACGCTGATGAACCACGTCGCGGATGTTGCTGGAGGCCAGGTGAACCCGGAGCGTCGGCGGGAACCGGTCGCGCGCCCAGATGAGGAACGAGTCGTCCGCTCCCTCATCGAGCTTCTGCTGCCCTAGCGCCACCAGCCACGCCCGCCCCCGGAGCGTCGACCCCAGGGCCTGGGCGAAGGCCCGCAGCCGATCGACCCGATCGCGGCTGGCGAGCACATACTGGCTCACCTCGTCGACCACGATGAACAGCGTGGCGTCCGGCCTGCGAAACCGGAGCATGTCCCCGATCGCGCCGCAGACCTCCTGCACCGAAGACGCGGCGACCTTGACGCCGTCCCGACTCTCCAGCCAGCTCATGGGGTCGGTGTACTTGCTCGGGAACAACCGATGCAGCACCTGCGAGAAGTCATCGTCGGCCATCGACCGACCCCGGGCGACGTCCCACTCCTCACCAAGCTCAGCCCGCGCCGCGTCCAGGAAGTCGTCCCAGTGCCCGTCTCGCTGCAGCTTCAGCTCGAAGTTCGCCACCAGCGCGATGCTGCAGTATCCCAGGCGTCTCTGCACGTTCCGCAGCACCACCGTGTGGACGTGCTCGTCCTGCCGCGCCACGCCGCCCACGTCGAATACACAAGCGATGGGGTCGACCCGCTGCCGGAGCCCGTGCCAGGCCGCCTGAAGATCAGCCGATCGCTGTGTGGTGTCGCGCGCCAGCCAGGCCTCGGCCATCGAGCGTCCGTCGGGCAACGCCACCCCGTCGAGCGCCATCCCCAGCAGCTTGGCGAAGCTGGACTTGCCCGAGCCATAGAAACCCGAGATCCATGCGTTGGGCAGAGACGGCCCGCCCGGCTCGTCCAGCGCCCGCGTGATGTTGGCCAGCAGTCGGACGTACTCCTCGTGGATCCCCACCGGGATCCGACGATGACGTGGATCGCTCTCGGTCCAGCCGCCCGTGAAGATGTACTCGTCGACCTCCGCCGCCAGCTTCTCGGGGCGCTGATCGTGGAAGTGGATCACCGGGGGGATGTCCCGGGTGATGTCCGAGACAAACAGCTCACGAATGTTCATTGCCCTTACCGGTACGAGTAGATGCGGGGGCGGTAGTCGTTGTCGGGCGGCAGCATCTCCATGAACGACAGGCCCGTGTCGCCGCTGCGGCTGCCCGGGTAGAGCAGCACCACCGGGACGTTGCCAGTCGCGCCGTCGAGGTGTCGTAGCAGACCAGACGAACGGAAGAACGGATAGATCGCCCCGGCCCGGCCGATCAGCACCACCGTCCGGTCGCTGCCCTCTCGCTCGATGTGGGCGCGTATCCGCTCGGCGCAGGCCGCGGCCAACCCATCGCGGCCCTCGATCAAGGGGGCGATCTTCTCTGCCAGCATGTTCAGCGCGCGCTCGCGCTGACCCTTTGCGTGGAGCCGCTTCTCACGCCGGATCACCGACGCGGTCCAGCGTTCTTCCTGGGCGCGGACCCGCTCCAGCAGCATCTGCTCCAGCGACAGCGACAGCACCGAGCAGCCGTGCGCGCGCAGATCGTGGGACAGACGCTGAAACGCCTCGCGCAGCTTGAACTCGTCCTTCGGGGAGTAGGCGAAGATGGCGAACCGGTAGTTCCGCATCGTGCTGATACGCGGGCCGTCGTCGGCGATCAGATCTCTGCGCAGCGCGTCGACAGCATCCTGCAGCCGGCCAGCCTCCAGCAGGCTCACGCAACCTCCTGCGCGATCTCGGGCTGCGACCGGGCCCAGGCAGCGAGGTTGTCGTGTCGCCAACCGAACTCCACCAGATCTTCCTGGCGCTGAAACTGCAGATCCGGCAACCCACCCAGGCGGTCTTCGAGGCCCGCCCCCATCAGCCCGACCGAAGCGAGATAGGGATTGTCCAGCATCGTGCCCTCAAATTCGATCTCACGCAGGAGGTGGAGGAGGTAACCGAGCGCGACGTCGCGGACACGGGGAAGCACCAGCGGGCGCGGGTCACGCCGCGTGCCCACCAGCCCGGCGGACAACGCTGCGGACAACAGCTTGCTGGCGAACTGCACGCACGTACTCATCGTCCAGCGGGACTGCCCCTGCTCCTCGACCCAATTGACGACCTGCTCCCGGGTGATGGTCCCGCGGAGCCTCTGCGCCACGAGCAGCCGCCCGGTGAAGGCGCGGTACAGCGGATCGGAGAGCTGTACATGCCAGTGACACACCAGCGCGCGCACCTCTGGTGACATCTCCCACCGACGCAGCACCGCCAACGCTGCGGGAAACGCGTCGAAACGGGCCCGAAAATTGGTGAGAAGCACGTGAACCCGGGCCCGGCTGCGCGCACCGAACCAATACTCCTCGAAGGCCCGATCCACGGAGGCCCGAGCGACAGGGGCCGGGCGCTCCCGCAGCGCTGGGGGGGCCACGCAGCTCCAGTAGGCGCGGGCGTCGCCGACCTCCAGCGCGCACTTGAGCAGGCGGGTGTGAACGTTGCGCTCCTCGGCAGGTCGCTCGCTCAACCGGTGGTCCTCCGGTAGTGGGGCATGGGGTAGTCGGGTGACGCGACCGGCGCGAGAGCCGCGACGAGACGCGCCGTGAGCAGGCCCGGGTCCTCGGGAGGCGCGCCGCGCAGGCGCCGACCGGCGGGCTCATTGACGTGCTCGATGCTCCCGTGTTCGACGATCCAGTCCGTGAAGTCCTGCGGTCGCCACTCCGCCAGCAGCGCCTCATCCTCCGACCAGTCCGCCGGCAGCAGCGCGCGCAGGCCCGGCAGCGCCTCCGTCGGCGTCCTCCCCGAGCCCTTCAGATCCCGCAGCCGCTCATCGAGGCGCTCGTCGAGCTCGAATCCCAGGGAGAACATGGTGATCATCTGATCGGGGTCGTGCCCCTGCGCCCGACGCCGGGCGTCGATGCGGCGAGCCGCCTCCCGCACGGCCTGGACCATCGCCCACGCCCACGTCTGGGGGAGCAGCTCGGCGAACAGGTCGCGCCCCCCGAATTCGCTCACCAGATCGGTCTTCCACCAGCCCAGGCGCTGGCAGTCCGGCTCCTCGCGATCACCGCGCTCACCCGCCCATGCGATCACGATCTGGCGCGTGAGGATGGTGTCGAGGACAGAGGTCTGGATGGGTGAGGGGCGCAATGGCCCTCCGCAGGCGTCGGGGTGCGCCATGATAAGCGCTCGCTCCCTGGGCGGACAAGCCCCAACATCGGCACACTGCGTGGGCTGGCGTAGAACACACACCCGCAATACCGTCTCGACTACGTTGAGGTGATGTTGTCTCGATGCGAAGCGTGGAAGAACGCAAGAGATGCCCCAGGGCCCCGACCATCGCGGAGCAGTGTTCTCCCTGCTCGACGCCCTGACAGCGCTGGGACGAAGCGACGAGGTGACTCAGCTCCGGCAGGGCTTCGAGGAACGAAGCTGGCGACTCACTTCTGAGGATGTTGCCGTTGTCGCGGCGCGACTGTCGGCGCCAGCCCGTCGGTCGCTCCCTGTCGATGACTCCGTCCCGCCTGGGTCCGCCGTTGACATCCCGGACTTCATCCGTCTGTACCGTCCGTTTGTGGAAGCCCTGCCAGGCTGGCCCGAGCTGCTCGCCGCCACGAATCGTCTGCTCGGCGCCCGGTCCTGGGACGCGCTTCGGCAAGCCGCACATGAGGTCTTCTGCGATGTGCTCGGGTTCGACGATCACCCGGTGCCGCTGACCCCCCGTCTCCGCAGACGCTCGGCCATCGCGGACTTAGAGCAGATCGGATCGTTCGCAGGCTTCCGGGTGTGCGTCGTGCGCCTCACACGGAGCCTCTCCGACACGCGGTGGTCGAGCAGCTCAGAGCACTACCGGCCCTGCTTCCGTCTGGTCCCACGCGCGCTGCTCGTCTCCTATGAACCCGGCGCCGGCGTCATCCGCCTGGTGTTCCGTCAGCGACACGGACGCACCGAATCCCGGCCGCGGTATCGGTGCATCGTCGGTCCGTGGTTCCTGCGGGATCCCCAGGAGAACCTGCTGACCATCTGCCGTCGGTTGGACCGCTGCCGACCGGGGCTGGACCGCGACGAGGAGGACTTCAGCAGACGCGTACAGGCAGCGCTGGAGTGCTCGGTCGGGGCGCAAGCGCGGGACTGGACCTCGGCACCCGTCGAAGCCGAGGGGCACCTGCCTGGCCTCGCGTTGGCCGGCGCCCCCGCCGCGCTGATGCGTGCATTCCACGCCCCCACTGACATGCAGAGTGGCGAGTGGCGTTGGGGCCTCGCGGGACATCTCTCCAACGTCTTCCCCGCCCCGCTACGCAGAGGTGAGATGTGGTTGGACATCGATCACGTCAAGATTATCGGTGAGCCGCTCCCCTCCGTGAGCTGCTGGCGGGAGGCGCGGTCGCGTACCCAACGGTTGACGCTCCGCCTGGTGCTGCGGGCGTGGGACAGCCTTGAAGTCACCGGTTCGTTTGCGATCACTGCATCGCTCCTGGTGCCGGACGAGCAGGGATGGTTCTGGGTGGAGGGGAGACCGTACCGATACCGACCTGAGGTGGGATCGGACGGCAGGCTGCTCAGCCGAACCACGATGCCTGACTGGGTGGACCAGATCGACGAAGATGACCCATCGGTCTCCGACCCGGACGCCCTCTCCGACCAGGACAGGATCCCACTCCGGACCGCGGAGGGAGCCTCGGTCGATGCCGTGATCGGTCGAGCCATCGAGCGCCGGATCTGGCTCCTGGTGAAGAGGCTGTGCCGGAAGGCGAACGAGCCGGTGCCCTGCATGTCGATGAGGGCGGGACAGCTTCGAGCGCGGATGCTCGCGACTGTACCCCCAGGCGCTGCCCTGCCCCTGCTCACACCCCGGATGGCCCGGAGACTCCTGACCCTGGTGGACATCGCCCGCCCCACGGCGGACCTCGCGGACGTGACCGACACCCGGCAGCGCTTCCTTCGCACGCCACCCGCGTGGGCCTGTCCCGACGTGTCATCCACGCTGGAGCCGGACCGCTGGAGCGTCGTGGCCGGCGCGCGCCTCCACCCCTCTGGAGAGCTGGCGATCCCGATGATGGCGCAGGGACGCCTCCGCCTCGCCGTCACCGCCGCCGCGGCCTTCGCGGTGAACCCGCGCCTCGGCGCCGAGAGCACCGGTGACCGCTCCTGGTGGATCCACCCCAGGCTCGCCGCCTTCGCTGACCTGGACGCTGGCGTCATGGAGCAGCCGGCTCTCGTCGCGGCAGGCGGTGTGCAGGTTCGAGGGAAGGTCGCGGTGTCGTCTTCCATCCGCCAGGCCCAGCTCGCGCCCGCGCTGCGCCCGCGGGCTCCGGTGCTCCGCGCGTTCGTCGATGTGCCCAAGCCCGCCGCTGAGGAGGTCCCGCCGACCCTCCTGGTGACCGCAGGTCAGAGACTTCCCCCGGGAGCGCCCTGGCTGCGGATACCGGCCGTACACCTCGCCCATGACCACGACGACACCGACTCGCTTCTCAAGGCGGTGGTGGGCGATGTGCTCGGATCGCTGGCCGACGGCGCGCTGTCGGAGCGGCTCCCCTGGGACTGCCCCGTCGTGGTGCAGGCTGCCGGCCTGGAGCCGGTCATCCGGCTCGGCGCGACCACAGGTTGGCGAGCGTGGATCGAGGTGACTCCGCTGTCCGACGCCCCCCTTCGTGTCGCGCTCCCCGCAGGGCGACTCGAACCGATCACGCCGGGCTGGCACCCGGAAGATCTTCCCTATGATGTCGATGGAGAGGTGTTCCCCATCGGGCTGCCAGGCGACGATGGGGAACACCTCTGCTTCTCCGGTATCGATGGAGAGCCCACCCCCATCGCGGAGCGAGACGAGATCACGGTCGTCCCCCCGACGATCCGGGTGCGCGAGCGGGCCGGGATCGGCGCGGTCGATCGGCTGCCGCGGCCAGGGATCCGCTCGGTTGGAGAGTCGTGGTGCTTGACCCGCCTGTGGTGGGTCGCCAGCGGGAGACCTGCCCAGTGGCGGGCTGCCCTGAGCGCGGGGGAGCTACACGGTCGCCTGCTGGCCTGGTGCGCCGGCCTGTCGGACCTGCCTACGGCGACCTCCTGTGAGGAGGCCACAGCGGTCCCGCTCGTCTCCAGACCCCACCGAGCCGGAGCGGTCCTCTCCGAGATCACCTGGATCGCCAGGTGCGCCTGTGGTCGCTTGAGCGGCGCCGCGCTGCTGGGTGCGTCGTGTCCTGCGTGTGGGCAGGTGGTGGGTCCCCGGGAGTCGCTCGGAGTGGTTCGCCAGGTCCAGCTCCCCGCTCCGGTCCTGCACCCCTGGGCGAAGGAGATCGCCGCGGCGCTGCTGGGCCTGGTCGCAGGCGAGCTGGCGCTCCTGCTCACACGTCACGGACCGACCCCCGTGCTCTCGGCCCTGTCGTCCGAGCTGTCGGAGCCCACCGCGCAGGCACGCAGGAGGCTTGACCTGCCTGCTGGGCATCCGCGAGCGCTGGTCGGCCAGGCACGTCGGCGACTGGGGCAGATGATCGAACTCCTCGAGAGCGAAGACAGGCAGGCGGGGCTTGAGAGCGCGCTGCTCATTCAGCGTGTCGGCGTTCCGAGCCTCGATCTGGTGAAGGTGGGCAACACCCTGGGCGAGATCGCCCCCACGGGCAGTCAGCTCCTGACGGCCTTTGCGCATCTTCACGGGGCCTGCTGGGCCGTGGCAGAGGCGCGGCGCCTCACGGTCGAGCCGCTGCTGGCGACGGCCGAGGTCCATCTGCAGAACTGCGTCGATGCGGTCTTCGGCGAGGCGCATGCCAGCGAGCCCCACACGCTGGCCGGACTGATGCGATCGGTGATGCCCTGGAGTCGGCAGGGGCGCCCGCCGGTGCGGGCTGCGACCCGACCGCCGACCAGGCGTCCCGGGAGCCCGGACTGGTGGCAGAGACGGGCCGCGCGTGCCCAACTCATCGAGCGTCACGCGATGGACCTGCTGGGTCTCGTCGCGTCGATGCCGGAGCTCGGGCAGCGAGAGAGACAGGAGGTGATCAAGGCGCTCGCCACAGACCTGTTGGACGAACAGCGAGATCCCCAGGGCCTGCTCACCCTCCTGCAGGCAGATCGCGATCGACCCACGCAGCTCCCGACCGAGTGGTCGCAGGCCAAAGATGCGCTCTCGGAGCGCCTGAGGCCATCTATAGGGGAGGTGTCCCGCCCCGTCGTCGTGGCGATCCTGGGCGGCTGGTGGATGGGTGAGCCCTCCCGTACGTTCCCCAGCGGAGCCGTCTGGCTGTCGGGCGAAGCGGCCGGTCCTCCTGGATTTCGGCGCCGGGTGCCGCCGCTCTCACACATCCTGTGGCGGTCCTGGTCAGGTCTACGCTCGGTCCGACCCGAGCTTGGGTTGTCCGCCCTGTTCGGCGTCGAGCGCTTCCAGCTGTCGATCGAGTCAGCGGAGGAGAGCCGCGAGCAAGAGTCGGCGCCTACCCCCGTCGTTCGCATCGTGGTATCGAGCACCCCTCTAGCCGAGTCTTCAGAGGTTGCGATGGCACCGGAGACCGGTAGGACCGACGCCCCCACATCAACATCCGTCGAGACTGCCGTCGCGCCTTCCGTCACCGAGGAGATCCGAGTGGTCACCGCCACGATCAGAGCCTGGCTGGAGGGACAGTGAGCACCCTCGTCTCCGCAGGTGAGCTCAGGGCCGAACTCCTGGAGCTTCTGGAGCGCGAAGACACCGTCGAGATCCTCTGCGCCCCGCCGGGTCACCTGGGGGCCGCGTTCTCCGGACGAGCCGAGCTCCTCCGGGCGTCGGGCGGGCGGGTAGCCACCAGCGTGGTGGGGGCCTACGCCAGGGCGATGCTCGGTGAATTCGCCGCCTCGCTCGATCGGCTCCCGCAGACGCCCGAGTGGGAGCGCAGGCTTCAGCTCTGGGCACAGCGATTGACCTCGGGAACCGCCCAGGTGCGACTGTCCAACAGACAGACCGCGTTCACCCGCATGGTGAGTCGCCCGGACAGAACCCTGCTGCGGGCCGGCCCGCTCGGCTCTGAACTCGACGAGCCGCGCTTCGAGCTCACGGGCCAGGCTCACGCTGACGCCCGCTCGTGGTGTCGACAGCGCCTGAACCGCTCGCTCGACCTCACAGGCGACGTCCTGCAGACCCTGCAGGAGAGCTGGGCCGGGGACTTCGTGAGCCCGGAGGAGCTCTACCTGAAGGTGCTCTACGAGTACTTCAGCGCCACGCTCGGGGGCCTCGATCGGGAGATCGACGAGAACCCGATGCTGGAGTGGCTCACCGACTTCCAGGTCGAGGCTTACCACTACGCCAAGGGGATCCTGCGGCGCTATGGCGGGGTCTTCCTCGCGGACGTCGTCGGCCTGGGCAAGACCTTCATCGCGATGGCGCTGCTGCGCCACCTGGTAGACCACTACGGACAGCACGCCGTCGTCGTTGCCCCGCCGGCGATCCTGCCGGCCTGGGAGGAGCTCGCCCAGGAGCATCGGGTCGAGGTCGCGCTGGTCTCGATCGGCAAGCTCAGCGATCTGTCCCTCCACGAAGATCGCGCGGTGTTGGTCATCGACGAGTCGCACAACTTTCGCAACGTGAGGACCGGTCGATACGATGCCATCCAGGAGTGGCTTCGTCCAAACGGCGCACCCTCGGCGAAGCAGGTCTTGCTGCTGTCGGCGACCCCGCAGAACAATCATCCGCGAGATGTGCTCCATCAGCTCTACTTCTTCCCGGACAACTACCGCCGGCTCCCCTACCGGGGAGAGACGCTCGACGGGTGGTTCAGATCGGCTCAGAGGCGACCCGGAGAGCTCACCAAGCTGCTCCAGCATGTCGTGGTCCGACGGACCCGCACCTTCATCAAGGCGGCCTACCCTGACGCCACCATCCGTCGGCGAGGCAGGGACGGAGCGGTGGTCGAGCAGTCCCTGTCGTTCCCGCAGCGCATCTGTGGACCTGAGCAGTGTCTCCGCTATCAGCTCGACGGGCGCCCTGAAGGAACCCAAATCTACGATCGCACCTACGAACGCCTCGAGCTCATGCGCTACCCGCTGCACGGTCTGGGCCTGTACATCGACGGAGAGGCCGAGGACGATCCCAGGGTCCAGAAGCTGAAGCGCGCGGGGAGAGGGCTCCGTGGACTCTACAAAGTACTCCTACTCAAGCGGATCGAGTCCAGTCTCTACGCCTTCGCCCTCTCGACGCAGCGCCTGCTAAGCCGCCTGGCTGCCGCCATCGAGGCGCTGCGGCAGGGCGTGGTGCTGGTCCGCGCGCACGAGCTGAACGAAGACGCTGAAGACGACTCGGTCGGCGACGACGGGTACGCGCGGCTGCCCGCGACGCTGTTCCAGCAGCGCAAGCTACTGCGCGACCTTCGAATGGACTGCAGCGCGGTCCGACGATTGTTGGACGACGTGGAATTACTGAGCGGCGCGCCCGATCCCAAGGTCGAGCGGCTCCGGACATTCCTCGCCGGCCGTGATCCACGCCAACATCGGACCATCGTGTTCACCCAGTTCTCGGACACCGCCACGTCGCTCCGGGAAGCACTGGGGCAGGACTTCGGGCGCACCACCATGGTAACCGGCTCTACCGCAGGGCGTTCGACGATCGTGCGGCGGTTCTCCCCCCGCTCCAACCGGGCCGGCGTCAGAGCCGATCAGGAGATCGATCTGCTCATCTCGACCGACGCCTTGAGCGAAGGTGTGAACCTCCAGGACGCAGACACGCTGATCAACTACGATCTACACTGGAACCCCGTGCGTCTGATCCAGCGCGCCGGACGCATCGACCGCATCGGGTCCGAAAACGACGTGATCGTCGTGGCGTCCTTCCTCCCAGAGCGTGGCCTGGAGCAGAACCTGGGCCTGGAAGCGGTGCTGCGGCGTCGCATCGATGAGTTCCTGCAGGTGTTCGGAGAGGACAGCCGGGTGCTACCCGCCGAGGACAAACCAGAGCTGGACGAGATGATGGCAGCGTACACGGGCAGCGCCCTGGAACGTGCCGACGCCTCCGACGATCTGGACGCGCTCTCGCAGCACATCGGCCGCATCCTGGCGCTGCGGCGCGACGATCCGGCGCGTTTCGCGCGCATCGCGGAGATCCGCATGGGTCGGCGAAGCGTCTCACGCAGCCTGCTGCCGGCCATCGCCGCCTGCAGAGTCGGCTGGTACTGGCGCTTCTTCGTGAACACTCAAGGAGACCAACTCGAAGGGACCGGTGATCTGGCCGGCTTGGAGACGTTGTACCAGCATGCACAGCAAGGCCCCGCTCGGCAACCCTCGCGCCTCCCAGGTGAGCTCGTGGAGCTGGCCCGCGCAGCGTTCGCTGAAGAGGCGAGCGCGTTCATCGAGCAGCGATCGCACCCGCGACTCTCTGCCGCAGAGGACTGGGCGCTGGACCGACTGGGGGACTACCGGCGGGTCTGCGTGGCCACGCAGCGCGATCTGGTCGATGAGCTGCGGCGCTGGATCGAGACCGGGCGAGGCAAGACCGTTCTCCAGCGCGAAGCGAGACGCTGGAAGCGACAGAAGCTCTCCGCGGCTTCGGTTTTCCAGGAGGTTCGCTCCCTGGCGGGTCGCTTTCCCGGCGATGAGGAAGATCTCGGATCGCCCCAGGTGGTCGGCGTCGTCGTGAGCAGCCGGGGGGAGTGAGTGATGGGCGCAGTCTTCGAGGCTGAGTTGAAAGCGATCCGCGGGTTCGGCGACGACGGCGGAGTCGATGCCGATAGCCTGGTCGGGGTGTCGCCGCTGGAGCGACTGCTGCCCGCAGCCCAGCCCCTCGATCGCGAAGACGAGGCGCTGCTCGCCCGGCTGCTCGTTCGTCGAGAGGGTGCGCTGCTCGTCGCGGCCGTCAGACGACCCGAGGGAGCCGAGGCTTGGAGACACTGGTCGGAGATGGCAGAAGCGACGTCGAAGCGGACGCCACCGCCCGGCGATCCGGCGGCGATTCAACGCGTGAACGACGATGACGCCGCCTCGGGACTGGATCACATCGATCTCGACCGGGTCCACCGCTCTGGATTTCTCCGACACCTGCAACGAACAGAGAGCGTCCCGGACCGGCTCAAGGATGACTTCCAACGTCTCGATGACGTCCGGCACACGCTCCTGTTTCGCAACGTGCGGTTCGCGCGCTGGGCGACGCCGATCCCGTGGTTCTCCGCCCGTGAATCGCTCTTGTTTGGGACTCTTGGGTTGGTCGCAGCGCTGGACAGGTTCGAGCCTGGACGCTCTCGCGTCACGACCTACGCTCGGCATCTGGTGAAGGCGCGGAAGACCCGCGCCAGTCGCCGCTGGACGAGCGCCCTGCGAGATCCCGGGTACCAGTCGGAGCAGCGGATGAAGGTGCGCGCGATCACTGCGGAGTACCGCCAGGAGGAACGGGAGCCGTCGATCGATGATCTGGTGGAGGGCGTGGATGGAGTCGATCGAAGGCGCGTGGCGGAGCTCTACCGCCCGCGGCCCCTCGGTGAGCGGCTGGCCGCTGAAGGGGTTGGGGGAGCCGCTCGCCTGCTCGATCTGATGACCGAGGATCCGCTCCTTGATGAGCAGCGGCAGGCTCTCTTGCGGGGCGTGTGGGAGCTGGTTCAGGAGCGGCTCAACGGGTTGCCTGAGCGCGAGCGCCACGTCGCCAGCTCCCGCCTGGGGCTGGAAGACCAGCGGCGTCCGACGCTCGCGCAGCTGGGCTCGGTCCTCGGACTGTCCCGTGAGCGGGTCCGCCAGATCGAAAAAGCCGCGTTGGAGTCCATTCGCGTCCATGTGCTCTCAAGCGGACATCGACCCGCCCTTGGCCCAGATCATGGATTGACGCCCCCGGGTGGACCGTACTAGAGGCGTAGGCCATACTGGACCTGTCCACCATGTTGCGCTTCCTGCCCCTCCTGCTCGCCTGCGGCCAGCCAGCCCCCCTGCTGGTCGAGGCCGACGGCGCGATCGTCGCCTCGACGCTGTCGGCGATCGATCCCGCGCCGCTGCTCGATCTGGTGGACGATCCTCGGCTGTACGTCACCCCCGAGGTGGCCTGCCCCCGCGTGGAGACCCCCCACCCATCCGTGGAGCGCTGGCTCGGCGACTGCACCCAGGACTCCGGCGCGCACATCAGCGGTCAGCTCGAGATCGTCACCACCCCGGACGCTACCTGGGTGGCCGGTGACCGCTTCTCGGTTCATCGCGGCGGCGAGCTGGAGTTCCACCTCGACGGCGCCGTCGAGCTGACCGAGCAGAGCGGCCTGCAGCTCATCGACGGCGCGGCCTCGTGGTGCGGCGCCCCCGGCCCCGACTGCTCTGCCGGTCCTGTCACGGTCGATCTGAGCTTCACCCTGTTCACCGAGCCCGACGGCCCCACCGACGCCACCGTCTCCGGCGCCGTGGGCACCGACGCGGGCCTCGTCGCCATCGAAGGGAGCTGGCGCGCCGACTCGGACGTCTGCCCCACCGAGCCCATCTCCGGCAGCTTCAGCCTCCGCGCCGACCAGGGGCACGCCATCGAGATGGACGGCCAGGTGGCCTGTGACGGCTGCGCCACCTGGGTGGTTCAGGGCATGGAGGTCGCGCCGTTCTGCGGCTTCGGCTCCTGACAGCGTGAGTCTGACAGCGTGAGCCTGACAGCGTGAGCCTGATTGGCCACCCCGCGTGGGGTGTCGCGCTCCTCGCGCTGGTCATCCGCCTGGCCCTGATCGCCGCGGTTCCGGACAACTACAGCTTCGACGGCTTCCAGCGCTGGGCCGGCCGCGAGCACCTGCTCGTGCAGGGGTGGCTGCCAGCCACCCAGTCGGTGATCGCCGCGTCGGCGGTCGGCGGCCTCCTCGTGATGCGCGTGGCGATGGCGATCATCGGCGCTGCGGCGATGGGCGCTGCGGCGGCTGTTGCGGCGGCGTGGGCCGGTCCGGTGGCCGGCTGGCTGGTGGCGCCGCTGTCGTGCTTCGGCCCCCTGCTGGCGTGGTCCGTCGTGCCCTACCAGGAGAGCACCCTGCTGCTGGTCGTGCTGGGCGCCCTGGCCCTTGCTCTTCGTAGTGATGGGGCCCTGCGTGATGAAGGGGGGCTGCGTGGTGGCGCTGATCTCGCGGCCGCCCTGGTGGGGTGGGTGCGCTACGAGGGTTGGCCGTTTGCGCTCCTGTGGGTTGTGTGGCGTCGTCGAAAGACGGCCCTGCTGGCGCTGACCGGCCCGCTGCTCTGGCTGACGCTGAAGCTGGGCGTTGGGCTGGAGGGTTACGCCGCCTCCCCCATCGACTTCGATGACTGGGAGGGCCTGGGCTCGCGCTTCGACCCCATGACGCTGCAGGCCAGTCTGTCGCGGTTCGGCGGCCACCTGCTGGCCAGCGGCGGGCTGATCTTCTGGGTGCTGGGATCGGCGGGGATGGCCCTCTCTGCCCGGGAGCGCTGGCCGGGGGCGGGTCTGCTCGCGGCGACCCTGGTCGCACAGCTCTGCGCCACCCTGGGGTGGATGGTGGGTCTGGAGACTGCCACGTACCGAATGCAGGTGATCCCCGGTGTGCTGATGGGCCTGTTCGG
This sequence comes from uncultured Enterobacterales bacterium, assembly GCA_964464515.1. Lineage (GTDB taxonomy): Bacteria > Myxococcota_A > UBA796 > UBA796 > UBA2385 > CAYXGP01. Next base: position 17,235 of record CAYXGP010000070.1, on the reverse strand, counting down.
GGTGTGCGCGCTCGCTCGGCTGCTCGCGCTTCCCAGCTCCCCGAAGACGCGCCGGGTGGTTCATGGGATCGCCGCGGTCGCGGCTGTCGCCGTGGCGGGGGGCATGATCCACCACGCCCACTGGATCGCCGCCCGCTCGGTCGCCAGCGTGAAGTGGGAGCGTGTGCTGATCGATGAGATCACCGCCTGCCCGGATTGCGTCTGGCTCGTCACGCCCCGGCGGGGCTTCGGCACCCGCGGCCGACACGACGGCTGCGAGGCTGTCCAGGGGATGTCCTCGCTGCTGCACGGCCGCGACTTCTGGTGCACCACCTGGCCCGGCACACCGCCGAAAGACGGCGAGCGTCGCCATGCAGCGTGGGCTCGGGGGGGCTATCGTATTCAACACACGGCGCGGACCCGCTGACTCATCAAGGAATCGCCATGTCTTCTCAATTCACGTCCTCTCAGTTCCTGTCCTCTCAGTTCCAGCCTTCTCGATGTCTCCCGCTCCTCGGACTCTCCCTCCTGCTGGCTGCAGCCTGCGGCGGGGCCGACGATCCCTAATGCGCACTGGGCGCCACCAACGCCGATGAGCCGCCCGCGGGGGGGGGCGTAGCGGGCGGCGCATCCGGCACCGCGACCAGCGGCGGCACCAGCGGCGCCACGGGCGGCACCACCCCGACCGACACCGGCACGACCAGCGGCGGCTCTGGTAGCACCACCACATCGGGCGGCACCTCTGGCAGCACCAGCAGCACCACCGGCCCGCAGATCGAGGGGAGCGGCTACCGCGACGGCGACACCGCCTACGACGTCACGCTGACGACCCAGGCCGGCATCCCCTGGTCGCTGTACGATCTCTACGGCTCCAAGGTCGTCCTCGTCGTCGGTCACATGTACAGCGGCGGCGACATGGAGCGGATGATGGAGTACCTCGGTGGGGTCAGCGGCGTCCACACCGCGGCCATGGTGGGCTACAACTCCGATGAGACCGTCGCCACCCAGACCGACGTGGCCACCTACGCCTCGCTGTACGGTGTGGGCACCGTGATGTTCGACCCCACGCTCACGACCTTCAACGAGTGGTCACAGAACCAACCGCCCCGGCTCTACCTGATCGACGAGGAGATGGTCATCTACTGGACAAACCAGGGCTTCACCGCAGATGGAGAGCTGGAGTCGAAGATCGACACCATGGAGTGATCACTCCCGGGTCGCCCTCACTCCACGTCGATCCGCGCCCCCGCAGAGTTCCCCCGCACCGCCGCGTCGTACATCTTCTCGGCCCGCGCCGCCGGCTGCACGAAGCTGCCCGGCGTGCTGGCCCGCGTACGGAAGTAGAAGTTGTACGTGCCCTTCGGCAGCGTGTCGTAGGCGAACAGCACCTCGTCGTCGCCATAGCGGACCCACGACGGCGTGCGGGTGAGCTGCCCGCTGGGGTGAGCCTCGGGCGGCGCCGTCGCCAGGTTGGGATTGAGCGGCGCCATCCCCGCAGCCAGCGGCACCGCGATAGCCACGTGGTGGCGCTTCGTGGGGTTGACTACCTGCACGTGGTCCTCGACCACCGCCCCCACCGGCAGCGCCACGGCTCGCCCAGCCTCCTCCAGCGGAACTCGCTCTGGCGGCCCCTCGCCCTGGATGATCAGCAGACGTCGGCTGACGACGAACCCGGTCGCCGCGGGCTCCACCAGACTGCCGTCCTTTCGCGGCAGGTACCGGCTGTCGATGCGCGCGATCACCGGCCCCTCGCCAGACTCCAGGCTGAGCGTCGCGGCCTTGCCCTCCCGACTCACCCACACCGCGATGGGCTGCTCCATCGTGAGCGCGCGCTCGCTCCGCTTGCCGGACTCGGTGAGTGAAAGCTCGCTCTCGCCGCCAGTGAGCAGGCCGAGTCGCGCCGTCAGCGCCTTGATGGCCGCCGCGTTGGCTGTTCCCCAGCCCCCCTCGCCGCCGAGGTTCACCAGGGCGTCCACCATCAGGTCTATCTTGGGGTGATCGGGCTCCGCCGCGGTGGTGGCGGTGATGATCTCCGCCAGCGCGCGGGTCTCGCTGGGCAGGATGAGGGCGCTGCGGCTGCGACGCTCGCGCAGACCCGCATAGACCTCGCGGCCCTGGTACAGCCGCGTCATCACGCCGTCGGTGAGCGTCTCGACCAGCCCGCCCAGCGGGAGATCGCGCTGCGCGCCGGCCTGCACCAGCCGCGCCACGCCCTCCGCCTCGGTCCAGGCCGCCCGGCGTGACAGCTCCGAGAAGTACGCCTCGTCGGTCTTTCCCGCCGCCGTCAGCGCCAGCAGCGCGGCGCTGCGCTCGGTGTATGCCTCGCCGTCGATGAAGCGGCCGTAGTCGGAGCGCAGGGCCCGCCGCAGCGCACCGATCAGCCGATCGCGCAGACCTGCGTCGACGCGGTAGCCGGCGGCCTCGGACTCCACCAGGAACTCCAGCGTCCAGGCGGTGAGCGTCACGTAGCCGCGCCCGCCCGGCCACCACGCCACCAGCCCGTCATCATCGACGGTGGCCGGCAGCCACTCGAGCGTCTCCAGCACGGCGCCGTCGAGCTGCTCGCGCACCGCCGTCAGGTGCAGCCGCTCGCTCAGCTCCGCCAACGCCAGGAGGGTCCGCGCGCGGCTCAACCGCTGCTCGGTGCCGCCCCAGGGCTGCTCCAGCAGGAACTCCACACCCGCCGCCACCCGCACCAGCTCGGGCTGATCGGAGACCATCACCGTCCGGCGCAGGGTGCCCGCCCGCGCCCGCCCGCCCAGCGCGGGGAGCTCGACGCTCTGCCCCTTTCGCTCCAACAGCGCCAGCTCCTGGGTGACCACCATCTCCCGATCGGCCAGCAGGGGCAACGTGACCTCGAAGGCGTCGGCCGCACCGTCGGCGGTCCTGCTCACCCCCACGGTGATCTTCAGCTTGTCGGTACTGGGACGTCCCTCGGCGTCGAAGCCGGGGTTGTCCACCGTCAGCGGGAAGCCGATGCGGGATGGCGTCTGCGGATCCCAGTCCACGTCGGTCTTCGCTGCGCCGGAGAGGCTCGCGCCCTCCACGCGGATCTCCGCCGCTCCCGCGCCGCCATCGCCCTCGACGATCCGGCCGATGGCGACCGCCTCGAAGCGGTCCCCAGCGCGGGCGAACCGCGGCAGCGCGGGCTGCGCGATCACCGGCAGGCGCACGGCGACCTGGCTCTTCCCGACGCCGAAGCGCTCCTCACCGCTGATCGCCTTCGCGCGGATCTTGAAGTTGGTCAGGTTATCGGGCAGCGGCACGGCGACGTGCGCCTTTCCGTCGCTGCCCACCGGGATCCCCGCCTGGAAGAACGGCACGGGCTTGAAGTTACGCCGCACCGTGGCCTTGTCGAGCGGGCCCCCCTCCTCACCGCCGTCGCCGCCCGGCATGGGCGACATCGGCAGCGTACCGAACGCCAGGTTTCGGGTGTCGCGGACCAGCAGGTGTGAGCTGGGCTGCGTGATGAAGTCCGGAAGCGGATCGAGCCGCTGCTCACGGCCCAGCGACAGCACCGCGGCGTCCACCAGCCACAAGGTGACCTCGCCGGAGACGGGACGACCATCATCGTCGGCCAGCGCGACGTCCACGCGGAGATCCCGACCCGGCAGGGAGCGCGGCTCGTGCGACAGCGCCACGTCGAGTTGGTTCTCCACCGGGTTGACCTTGATCCAGGTGGTCGACGCCACCGTGGCGGGCTTGCCCAGGTCGCTGCGGGCGCGATCATCCGCCGTGCCGTCCACCCGACCGCGCATCAAGATGACGTGCACCGGCACCCGCGGAACCCACATGGCGGCGACGGGCAGCCGCACCGTGGCCTTGCCGCCGCGCACCGAGACGCGCTGGTAGCGGTTGCCCTCGGGGGCCTCCACCACCACCAGGGCCTGCGCCTTCTGGAACGGGCTGCGGATGACCAGCGCGGCGCTCTCGCCGGGGTCGTAGTCGGCCTTGTCGGTGGCGCAGTCGAAGACATCGGCGGTGGGCGCCTGCCAGGTGAGCGCCTCGTCACCGCCGGCGTACAGATCGGCCGTGATGACCTGTGCGCGACCCAGCCGATCACGCGACTCCAGCTCCACCAGGTAGACCCCCGCCTCATTTATCGGTAGCTCCACCGTGGCGATCTGCCCGGCGCTCGTCAGCTCGCGGGTGTCCAGCAGCACGTCGACGACGTCGGTGACATAGCGAGCCTCGCCATCGGAGAAGTCGCTGGCCTGCAGGTGACTGTGCCACTGGCGCTGCTTGAGTCGAAGCGTGACGGGGTGATCGGCGATCAGCTCACCGTCGTGTCCAACCACCACGAATTCAGGGGTGATGGAGGTGGCGTGCTCCAGGTAGCGCGGCAGCTTGATGCCCAGAGCGAACGCCGGCAGCGCCCGCACGCGGCGGGTAGTGGTGACGGTCTGCTCATCAGCGCCGGTGACCGTGGCCTCGACGACGTAGGTCCGGGGGCTGGCCTGCGGCTCGGTGGTGGGGTCGATCACCAGGCGCACGCCGCCGTCAGCGCCGGTGCTGCCCTCCTGCTCGAAAGACGAGCGGCTGCGATCGCGGCGCGCCGTCGAGAACCGTCCATCCGAAGAGAACAGGAAGCCCGGCAGATCCGCGGGCGCCCAGCTCGTCGGCTCCTGGGTGACCCGCCAGCGCACCGGCTGTCCGGCCACGCGACCCCCGGCGTAGTACTCGGCGGTCAACTCCACCTCGAACGGGCGATCGAGCGGCGCCTCATCCGGTGCATGGAGATCGACCTGGAAGCGGGGGATCTGGTACGCCTCCATCTGGAAGGAGACGCTCGCCAGCTCGCTACCGCCCGGGCTGACGTAGGCCGCGCGGTAGGTGCCTGTCGGCAGATCCGCCTCGGAGAACTTGTGGTAGAACCCCCCCGACAGAGTGAGCGGCTTCTCGTTCCGCCAGATCAGCCCGCCAGGCCCGCGCACCACCACCGCGCCCTCGCTCCAATCCAGCGCGGTGAGCCGCCCCTTCTCGCGGGTGCGTGCCCAGCCGGCGATGTGCACCGCCTCTTCGGGACGATAGACCGGCCGCTCGGTGAAGATGTGCGCCAGGTGCTCTGCGCGGGGGCCTCGGCCGTCCAGGGACTGCCACGCCCACTGGAGCCATGTGCCGCGGCCGTCTCGCCAGTGATCATCCGAGAAACCATCCGGCGGGCTGCGCGGGTCGAGCACCAGCACGTCGGAGCCCTGGGTGACCGTGATGCGCTGCACCTCCCAGCGCTCGCGGCCCTTGGTGTCGGGACCCGGCGCGTCCCAGGCGAACACTCCGTCGCTGCCCGTGGTGCCGCTCATCAGCGTGGTCCACTGGTCGGGCTCGCGGGAGACGCGATGGGTGCCCTCGACGGTGATCCTCGCTCCAGAGACCGGCTGCCCGCTGGACAGTGACGTCACCACGAAGCGCACGCGCTTGGGTTCCTCGACGGTGGTGAGCGACAGGTCGGTGACCTGCAGGCGCATCCACGAGCGGCGGGTGCTGTTGTCGAGCGCGCGGATCCCCACCAGGTAGTGGCCGGGCTTGTTGCGTCCCGAAAGGTGGGTCAGCGCGTCGGCCAGGTCGAGGCCGAAGCGCGCGCCGCCGCCGTCCTCGTCCAGCGGGAGATCCACCAGCCGCGACAGCGGCGGCGAACCCAGCGCGCCGATCATCTCGGTGAGGTGGCTCACGGAGACCCGCCGACTGGGGTGGTCGTGGGGCTCTGGCTCCTCTCCCGGGCCGGGAGGACGCTTGGCCTCGTCGACCGAGATCGGCCGATCGGGGAACGGCCAGAACGAACGGTCCAGTGCCTCGACGGGGTGGATGCGCAGATCGACCCGCTCGTAGCCGCGGCCCTCAAGCGGCACGCGCTTGGGACCCTGCCGCTCGGCGATGCCCTGACTGGCGGTCCAGCGCAGGCTGCGGCCGCGATGGGGGAAGAACAGGTGTACGGTGCTGGCCGCGCTCATCTCCAGCGACCGGCCGGCGGTGTCGGTGAGCGGCGTGGGCGTCACCGAGACGCGGTAGATCGTCTCGCGCTCGAAGTCGCCACGGACCTCCAGTCGACGCCCGGAGAGGTGGAATTCCAGGCCCTCGACCGCCGGCTCGAACCGCACGAGGTTGCGGCCCTCGATCGGTCCCAGCGCGCCAGGCTGCGCAGAGAAATCCACCACCACCTCCGGCCTGCCCGAGCTGCAGGCGATGGCCTGCTCGGGAGCGTAGGCGGTGCCGGTCGGCGCCAGCGGGTAGCGGTCGCTGGAGCAGCCGAGCGCCAGCGCGCGGAACGGCTGCGCCGTGGTGAAGGTGAGCTGGGCGCTGGAGCCATCGCTCTCATCATCGATCGACAGGCGCATGCGCAGGGTGGCGCGCGTAGCGGCCGGAATGGGGGTGTCCAGGCGCAGGACGTACGTCGCCTCGCCATCGGCGGACTCGCGCTCCATCGCCTTGATCTGGAAGTCGTCCTCGCCGAGCACCTGCCGGGGCGCGCCGCCCACTCCGGGCAGCAGACGCAGCTCGATGGTGATCATCTGCGCCAGGACGACCGGATCGATAGGCTCCCGGAAAGTGAGCGAGATCGACTCCACCGGGTCGAGGCCGCTGGCGTCGCTGCGCGGCCGTGTGCGAATCGGCGGTGACATCAGGGTGGACAGATCGAAGTCGCGGCCGGCAACCCGCCACGAATAGCGGGACAGCGGAGGCCAGGGCTCGGCGGGCTTGAACTGCAGCGTGCGACCGTCCAGCCACGTGACCGCGCCAGGATGCGCAGGCGTGAGCGTGAAGTGGCGAGCCGGGTCGTCCTCGGGACCACCCTTCGTGGGCCCTGTGGCCTGGCTGAAGAAGATGGTGACCGGATCCCAGGGGCGCAGGAACCGATCGGGGACCAACACGGTGCCGGTGGCGCCCGCAGGACGACGAGTCCACAGCGCGCGAACGGTCTCGGGCTCGGCGATCGCGACGGTTCCACCGATCGCGACGACCAACAGGCAGAGGAGTGACAGGAGCCAGGGCAGGCGAGGGGTCATGGCTGCGCTCCTGCGTCTGCGCCCTGGACGTATTTGCGAATCACCGCCAGCGGCGGGCCGGTGTCGGGCGGCTCCACACCAGCCAGCGCCGGACGAGCCTGCACGGGAGTGCCATCTGGGGGCAGGTGCAGCGCCAGCAGGTAGTCGCCAGGTTCCAAGCGGGTCATCTGCACCAGACCAGAAGCGCGCACCACCCCTGCGGCGTCATACAGCGTGCAGGTGACGACATCGGCGGCGGCCCGCACCCCGAAGCCCACATCGCCTTCGCGATCGATGTGGAACGAGAACAGCTGGGTGTCACCCGGCGAGAGCAGCACGGACGGTCCCAGCCCCTCGCCGATCTCGCGAGCGGGAGACCACGTCAGCTCCGCGCGTCCCCAAAGCGGCGAGCCGGCCAGCCCGCGCAGGGCGATCGCCGTCTCGCCAGCGGGCAGGATGGCGTCGAGCAGTCCCCCGGCCTGATGAATCGAGACCTCGGGATCACCGCCGGGACGGGTGACCCCCACCGCCAGACCGGTGCCGCTGCGCAGCCGGAGCAGGCCGGCGCTCGTGGGATCGACCGACAGCCGCATGTGGGAACCCGAGAGGGGAACGCTCGCCGGAAGCGCTGTGGAGACGATCGGAGCCTCCGCGGCGCCGCCCCACAGGGACGTGGGATCGCCCGGGTGGTCGATCCATGCCATCGAGAATCCGGGGGTGTGATCGATCTGCAACAGGCCGCCGTAGCGTCCGATGGGCAGATCATGGCCGCGATGGACGACGCCGTCGGTGCCCAGCAGCACCGCCTCGGCGACGGCACCGCGGACTCGCAGCACCGAGCCCTCCGCCGTGGGCAGCGCGAACCGCTGCGTGCGACCTGCCGACAGGTGCTGCAGCTCCAGCGGCGCGCCGTGGGCCAGCGGCTCCGGCGAACCACCCACCGGGATCGCCTCGACCCGGAAGAACCCCCCGCTCCCCTCGGGGTCGAGGACGGTGAGCCGCGTACCGACATCCAGCCGCGCGTCGACGGCGCGACCATCGGCCCAGAGCACACCACGGATCCCGCTGTCGTCAGACAACGCCGCCACCAGACCTGCGCTCAGCGAGATCTGGAGCTGGGTATCTGCGGGGAGATCAAGCGCCACGCCACCGCCCGCGGGGATCTCGTGGGAGCCCGCCGCGAACGGGATGGGCGTCGGCGCTGAGAAACCGCGCTGGCGAACCGTCGCTTCGATGGCGGCGCCGTCAGGGCTACCGTTCCACAGCAGCGCCACGGGCCGGGGCGAGAGCGCGACGCCGACCGCTGCGCTGCCACCCACTCCGAAGCCGTGGAGTCCGGGCACCGGATCCCGGGCGGCGTCGGCGTCCACCAGGCGTATCCCTGGCTGACCGATCGGAGAGCGCGCGATCACCACCACCGGTCCATTCCCGGGTGAGAGATCCGCGGCGACCGGCGCGCCGGCGGGCAGGCGGACCCGGGCCGGGCGGGTGGTCAGCACCAGCCGCTCGCCCCGCACCGTCGCTCGCGCATCGCCCAGCCCACCGATGAGCCACAGGTCCTCCGCGGAGACCGGGAGCGGCAGGTTGCCGACGGGCACGCAAGCTGCGACCGGCGCGGGGCACCAGCGCGGAGCGTCGGTGTCCAGATCGATGAGACCGGGGCGATCCAACCGGACCAGGGCCGCCGCAGGCAGGTCGCGCCGCGAGCGTCCGAGCGACGCGCCCCGCCGCAGCGACGCCTCTCCCAGGCCCGACGGACGCAGCACCGCGGCACGCACGGTCATGGGATTGCCGCGCTCGTCGAGCGACCACGCGCGCAGCCGCCAGGCATCTGCGGAGGGGTCGAGACGCGCGGCGATCTCCACCGCGTCTCCGGTCTGCTGACCAGCGGCCCGCCAGCGTCCATCCACCCGCGCCTCGAATCCGAGCGCGATGGTCTCGGAGCTGACGGCCTGCGCCGCGACCACGCCGGTGTCCGGGAGATCGAGCGGCAAGATCACCACAGAGCCTCCCGGAGTGATCTCCCGGGAGCGATCGAGGCGCAGCGGCTCTTCGACACGCTCCGCGGGGGCGTCCATGGAGATCTCGGTGCGACCGCTGCTGTCCACCGCGTCCACGCGCAGGGTGTAGTGACCGGCCGGCAGCCGCTCGGCCAAGCGGAAATTCCAGTCCCGGGGACGATCGTCATCGGCCACGACCAACGCGCCGTCAGCATCGTACAGCCGCGCCCGCACGTCCACATCGCCGAACGAGCCCAGGGTGATCAGGCGCTCCTCTCCGATGGAGATCGGCACCCGAGCCGGCGGACGAACACGCCGGGAGGAGCCGGCCACCAGCTCCTCGGTGGTCAGCGCGAGGGTGTACTCCACCCAGTCGCTGTGGCGAGCGTTGCGCAGGACGATCTCGTAGCGGCCTCGCTCCAGCGCGCCGGTCCAGTCCTCGCCCGTGGCGGTGCGATGGCGCTCGGCGGGTTCTCCTGCGTCGTCGAGGCGGATGATCTCGCCCTGCATGTCGCCGGTGAGCCGCAGGCGGGCCGTCACCGACGCGGGCAGATCGACGGTCCACACATCCGGCGTGCGCGCTTCTCCCTCTGCGGGCTCGCGCCAGGTGTGCCGATGAGTCCGTCCCAGGACCAGGGGATGGGGGCCGTGACCCGACCAGCGCTGAGCCTCGGTGACGCGCTCCAGCAGCGTGAGTCGGCGCGACTCGACGTCTTCGGGCAGCAGCACCAGCCGATAGCTGCCCGCGTCGAAGTCGCGGGTGAAGTCGGCCTCGCCGCCCGGGCGCTCCAGCGGCCAGCCGTCGGCGTCTTCCAGGCGGCAGCGGAAGCTCCGCGACAGCCCGATCGCCCGCAGTCGGTACCGGCCGTCCTCGGGGATCTCGAACGTGTAGACGACGCCCTCGCCCGCAGCCAGCGCCGCGCGCGCAGGCACGCCGTCGGTCAGCGCGCCGCCCTCCACGAGGCGGGTGCGGTCGAGCGCCAGCGCCAGGTGTCCCGCGCTGCGACCGCGCGTCGAGACGGTGAGCTGGTAGTCGCCCTCCCGCAGGTACTCGGCGATCAGGAAATTGCGGCCGACGCCGTTCTCCTGCTGCCGAACGTACGACGGCCGGATGCGGGTGCGCAGGTTGCCCTCGGTCGCCAGCAGGCCGGTGCTCTGGAGGCGGTACAGCCCGGGCTCGCCGACGCGGACCAGCCAGGTGCTGTCGTCACTGCGAGCGAGATCGAGGGGCTGCGGACCGCGATCGTCCAGCACGGGGAATTCGGGCAGTCCGGCCAGCGCGGCCTCGGAGACGACCGGCAGCGGCGCGTCCTTCCGCGACGACCAGGGCACGAAGCGCAGGCTGGCGTTGACCGTCTCGTCGGTCGGGGCGGCCACCGTGACATCGACCAGACCCTTGCGCACGGGGTGACTCAGCCGGGCGATGCTCCCGTTTACGGAGACGGCCTGGGGCTCACCGGTCGGGGTGATGAGCTGCAGGTGGCCCTTACCGGGGACGTCCACCGGCAGCGTCACCGGCTCGCCCGGGCGCAGACTGAGGGGGAGCGGCGCAGAGAGGGTGAGCGGCAGATCGCGCATCACCAGACCCACCGTCACGCCAGGCTGCTCACCGATGTAGAGGGTGTGGCGATGGCCGCGCTTCAGCGTGATGTTCTCGAACTGCGCGCTGGCCCGCACGGCCGTCTTTTGATCGCCGGGGCCCATCCCCAGGGCGCTCTTGAGGCTGTCCATCAGGCTGTCGGGCTCCAGCAGCAGATCGACGACGCCGGGCTTCAGGGGATCGAGCGTGAGCGTGTACAGACCGGCAGGCAGCTCCCACTCGGCCTCACGGTCCGAATCGATCGTCACGAAATCGGACAGCTTCGGGTCTCCGCCCACCAGCAGCGGCTGCAGCCTCGCCCTCAGCTCCCCCTCGCGGGCGGACAGCTCGTAGTCACCACCCTCCAGGATCTCCACGAGGAGGGTCGCGCGCGCCTCCAGGTTGAAGCGTCGGCGCCAGACGTCCCGCGGGCCCACGGCCACCACCTGCTTGTCCGCGACCTCGTGGCGGACGCGATCGCGATCCACATCGACGTGGCGCACCAGCACAGCGGTGGCGTCGATGTTGTCCGCGGCGTGGCCGGCATGCAGCGTGCGGACGAAGTGGGCATCGGCGTTGGAGATGGGGGTGCGCGCCTCGATGGGATCGAACTGCTGGAGGACGACCGGCTGGCCGGGCGCCGCGGAGATGGTCACCAGCCGGGTGCCGCTGCTGCTGGAGAGCGAGACCTCGGCGACCGGCACGCGCGAGTCGGGCTGGATGTGATCCGAGCGCCCGCCGCGGCGCAGCGGGCGGCTGCTGTCGAAGCTGCGAACGGTCAGGGAGGCGCGCTTGCTCTCGGGCAGCTCCAGTCGGAAGTAGGTGGCAGCTCCTGGCACGCGGTAGCGGTCGACTCCGAACGGGCTGATCTCGAGATGCTGGCGACCCACCGCGGGCAGCGCCGGCACGCCGGCGCGCACATACAGCGGGTGACCGCTGCCGTCGCTCCATGGCTGCTCCGGTCCTCCGTAGGCGGTCAATCGGTACATGCCCTGCGGCAGCTTCCCGGTGAGCTGGCAGTGACGCAGCGGACGTCCCTCCTCCGGGGTGGCGATCGCGCAGTCCGGGTCGAGATCCACCAGCCAGCTGCCGTCCCGCCACAGGCGCAGATCGGCCAGACTGCGGCCTGCGGCCTCCACAGCGATGGTCCGCTCGCCCGCCACCTCGATCCACCACGACCGCTGCTCGATATCGGCCAGCTCGGTGGTGAGCAGACGCAGCTCGGGGAGGGCGGGGGCCGGGTACGGGTGCAGCTCGGTGAAGGCATCAGCGGTCAGCGCGGCTTCGCCCGAGCCGTCGCGGTCGGAGCGGACGATGACCTTGTAGGTGCCGCGATCGAGGAAGGCGTCCACGCGACCGTCGGTGTGCCCGGGGGTGCCGTGGACATCACCCGGGCCGGCCATGCGATCGATGAGTTGGATCGCGGAGCCCTGCGAGCTGCGAGCCGCGACGGCGTACCGACCATACGTATCGACGGTGAGCAGCGTCTCCTGTCGACCGGTGGCGGGCACCGTCGGAGAATCCAGATGTGTGTCGGCCAGCGAAGCCGCGATGAGTGACCAGCCGAAGACAAGCATGAAAGGCGTCTCCCCGCAGCGACCACGCACCCGGTATCACGTTCCCGCGCGCGCCTCCGAACACTTGAGCACACGAACACTCAAGCGACCGATTCCATAAGCACGCGCCGTGCCAGCCCTGGCGGTTTCCAGACACCCAATAAGACATGAATCACAGCATCGCTGCTCGAATTCACAGCACCGGGCGTTGATGGAACCGCCGGCGAGAGAGCGGCGGACCTTGATCGTGCCCGCTGCTCCGCCAGCACCTGAGCGAACACCACCCCAGAGGCCACGAACAGCGTGAATTCGGATAGGCCCGTCGATATGAAGATCCCGGCCTACTTCCGCACCATCCGGTTCATGATCGGGGGTTTGTTCACCGCGCTGATCATCATCAGCGTAATGGCCACCACGGGCTACTCCGATCGCCGGCACACCCAGACGGCGATCGAGCTGGCCGATCAGCTCGTGGAGACGGTCGGACGTCAGGCCATCGAGCAGACCACGAAGCATCTCGGGGAGGCCCGCAGGGCCACCGATCTGATCGGCAACCACCTGCACGTGAACCCGGGGATCCTGCAGTCTGAGGAGCGGCTGCACGATCTGATGTCGGGCATCATCCTGTCGCACTCCGATCTGTACAGATTCTTCATCGGGTATGGCGACGGCACCTTCTACCAGGTCAAGCGACCGGCCGGCGCCGACCGCGAGATGACCTGGCGAGTGGTGACGGTGGGCGCCGGCGAGCGCAACGACCGCCGCACCCCGATCATGGGCGGCGCGACCCGCTTCACCACGTCGATCTACGACCCGCGGGTCCGCCCCTGGTACCAGAAGGTGAAGGACACGCACAGCCCCATCTGGACCAAGGCCTACGTGTTCGACTCGATCCAGAGCCTGGGCATCACGGCGGCCAGCCCGATCATGCAGGACGAGGAGCTGATCGCGGTCGTGGGGGCGGACATCCTCCTCGAGAAGCTCAACGGCTACCTGTCCGGTCTGGAGATGGGCCGCTCGGCGACCGCGCTGATCATCAACGCCCGCGACGAGATCGTGGGCCACTCCGACAGCGACATCTTCGTGGCGACAGACGGCGCCTTCACCATCCCGCATTTCACGCAGCAGGAGCGGCCGGAGGTCGTCAGCGCCTACGACCAGCAGCGCGAACGCGCCGATCTGAAGGAGCGTCGAAACTACACCCTGGTGGACATCGACGGCCAGAAGAACGTCATCGTGTTCATGGACTTCTCGGACAGCTTCGGGACCCCCTGGACCCTCATCATCTACGCGCCGGTCCGGCAATTCCTCGGCTCGATCGTCGAGATCCGCGCCGGGGTCCTGCTGATCTGCGCGCTCATCCTGCTGCTGGCCATCCTGCTGTCGAGTCTGCTGTCCCGCTACATCTCCAGCCCCATCGTGCAGCTGTCGCGAGAGCTGGACAGCATCGTCGGCCGCGATCCCGACGAGGCGTTCGTCGTCCCCACGAAGATACGCGAGCTCCGCTCGCTGGCAGACGCCCTGCGAAAGATGCACAGAGCGTCGTCCCAGATGTTGGGGATCAGCAACGCGATCTCCGCGGAGATGCAGCTACAGCCGCTGCTGCGGATGGTGGTCGAGAGCACATCCGATATCCTCGACGCCGATCGGAGCACGCTCTTTCTATATGACTCCAAGACAAAGGAGCTGTGGTCCATCGTGGCCGAGGGGGTCGAGCGCCCCACCGAGCTGCGGTTCCCCAGCCACCAGGGCATCGCGGGGCTGGTGTTCCTGTCCGGACAGACCATCAACATCCAGGACGCCTACAGCGACGGACGCTTCAACCCCGAGATCGACCGGAGGACCGGCTACAAGACCCGCTCGGTGCTGTGTATGCAGCTCGCCGACCGCTCCGGAAAGCCGCTGGGTGTCATCCAGGTCCTCAACAAGAAGATGGGTCGATTCACCGACATCGACGAGCAGCGACTCCGGGTCTTCTCCGCGCAGATCGGCGTCGCCATTCGCAACGCCCAGCTGTTCGACGAGGTGGTGCGGGTGAAGAACTACAACGAGGCGATGCTGGAGAGTCTGCACAGCGGCATCGTGACCACCGACGATCGCGGGTCGATCGTCACAGCCAACTCGGAGGCCCTGCGTCTGTTCGAGGTGCGCGACCGGCCCTGGCGCATTCTGGGCAAGGAGCTGGAGGAATTCTTCACCGCGCAGAACGCGTGGATCGCGCAGCATGCAGCGCGGGTGCTGCGCGAGGGTGGGATCGACGAGGCGCTCGACACCACCCTGACGCTGCACGAGGATGAAGCCCCCCGAGACGTCTCGGTGAACGTGGTCATCCAGCCGCTGAACGACGCCGACGAGCGCAGAATCGGCAGCCTGCTGACCTTCGAGGACATCACGACCGAGAAGCGCCTCCGCTCGACGATGGCCCGCTACATCTCGCGCGACGTGATGGACAAGCTCATGGACGAGGGCGACCAGGCGCTCGGCGGGACCCTGCAGATCGCGACCATCCTGTTCAGCGACATCCGCTCGTTCACCGGCTTCTCCGAGCGCAACGGTCCCCAGGAGACCGTGCGCATGCTCAACGAGTACTTCACGGTGATGTACGATCAGATCGTCCACCACGAGGGGATTCTGGACAAGTACATCGGAGACGCCATCATGGCGGTCTTCGGCGCACCCTTCGTCAGCCCGCAGGACGCCGACAACGCGCTGTCGACAGCAGTCGGCATGATCAGGGCGCTGCGCACATTCAACGCCGATCGCGTGGCGCGTGGCGACGAGCCCATCGGCATCGGAGTGGGCATCAACACCGGCGAGGTGGTCTCGGGCAACATCGGCTCCGAGAAGCGAATGGACTACACGGTCATCGGCGACGGGGTGAACCTGGCGGCGCGGCTGGAGGGCGCCACCAAGGTCTACAGCACGCCCATCCTGATCAGCGGCTTCACCCGACAGGCCCTCACGGCATCGCACCGTCTGCGCGAGGTCGATCTCCTGCAGGTCAAAGGCAAGCAGGAGCCCGTGGCGATCTTCGAGTCCATCGACGCCCGACCTGAAGACACGGCGGCGGCGATCGTCGAGACGCTGGAGTCCCACGATCAGGGGATCGCCCGGTACCGCGAGCAGGACTGGGCGAGCGCCAAGGTCAGCTTCCATCGGGTGCTCCAGCACAACCCGCGCGACGCGCTGGCCCGTCTCTACATCAAGCGCTGCGTCTACTTCGAAGAGAATCCCCCGGGCGAACATTGGAACGGCGTGTGGGTGATGCGCTCGAAGTGAACCACAGGCTCTCCTGAACCACACAGGCTCTCCTGAACCACACAGGCTCTC
>CAYXGP010000070.1:0-1711 GCA_964464515.1 uncultured Enterobacterales bacterium | reverse complement strand
GTGAACCACAGGCTCTCCTGAACCACACAGGCTCTCCTGAACCACACAGGCTCTCTTGAACCACACAGGCGACGGTGATCGCCGCGAGGAACTCCGCCCGCGCAGACTCAGTGACACAGCCGCTCCAGCGCCTCCACACCCCGCCGATCACCCGCCGCCGCCGCCCGCCGATACAACACAATCGCCGCCGCGAGATCCTGCGGTCCCCCGCGCCCGGCCTCCCGCAGGCCGGCCAGTCCAATCATGGCGTCGATGTTCCCAGCCTCCACAGCCTCCTTGTAGAAGACGACCGCGCGGGCATACGCCGAGTCGCGGTCCTGCGCCTCCTCCCGGCGCGCGCGCTCGACGAAGCCGCGCGCATGTGCCCGGCGCTGCCGCCCAGAGATGATCGTGAAGGCGACGAACATCGCCAATCCCACGACCAACAGAGTGCCCAGCATCCCCAACATGGGCGTCGCGGCAGCCAGCGGCGTCTGCGGGGCTCCGATGACGACAAGATCCGGATCTTCCGGATCGTAGACCACCTCGAGGACGGCACCGTCGTCGGCCTCCAGCCAGGTCTGATTCGACACGGACAGCAGCTCACGGGTGGTCTCGCCCGGCGCGATCTCCCACTCGACCACCAGCTTCTGCACATCGTCTGTGACGACCCGATCGCGCACGACGGCCGCGACGGCCACACCCCGGGTCTGCAGGACGTACGCCTCCCACGCCGCGTCCCCGCCCGCCAGCAGCAGGAGACCGGAGACGAGGGCCACGCCGAAGGCTGCGCCGAGCCGCTCGAACCGGTCGTGTTCGCTCATCTGGTGCCCATCCCGTTCCATGTAAAGCCCGAAACGGTGGACCCTTCACCGGTTACGGCGGCGTCCGGGCTGGCGTTGAGTATACAGGAGGATACCGTGCTCCACCTCATCGTGATGATTCATGCATGCACTCGTCCGCCAGCCGCTGTAGGAGCCGCGGACACGCACGGCGACACTGGCACCAGCACCCCGTCGACGGTCAGCACCACCTCGACGGTCAGCACCACCTCGACGGTCAGCACCTCCAGCGATCCCACCTATGTCGATGATATCCATCCGATGATGGAGGCGCACCTGTGTACGCAGTGCCACTGGAAGTGGGGGACCACAGCGGAGTCGTTCCATGCGCGGCTCGTCGAGGGAGAGGGAAAGGTCGAGAGCGGCGCACCGTCTGTGGTCCCCGGCGATGTCGGCGCGAGCGCCCTCTACGAGAAGGTCTCCAGCAAGACGCCCGAGTACGGCAGCCGCATGCCGGTCGCGCTGGGAGCGCTCCCCGAGGAGGATCGGGCGTGGGTCGCCGAGTGGATCAGCGACGGCGCGGAGTGGAGCACGTCCTTCGCTGAGGGATGGATATCGCTGACGAACACCCCGGAGGCCTCCTGCTATCGCTGCCATGAGAAGTGGCGCGGAGAGATGACCGAGGACGATTACAGCGACCTGTTGGGCGAAGCGGTTGATGGCTGGGCGCTGGTGGTCCCGGGCGCCCCCGAGGACAGCCTGCTCTACCAGAAGATCAGCGCGAGCGCTCCCCCGGTGGGCCGTGAGATGCCCCCGGCGCTCGCTCCCCTGACCTCCGACGAGCTGGCGATTTTGGAGACATGGATCGCGGAGGGCGCGCGCTACCAATAGCGCTGTGGCCCACGGCGGAAGTCTTGATAGCCTTCCGCCGGCTGCGCTGTGCGCAGCGG
>CAYXGP010000069.1:0-34205 GCA_964464515.1 uncultured Enterobacterales bacterium | reverse complement strand
GTGGGTCGCGACGAGCGCACTGTTCTCGGTCTTCTGCATCTCGCCGTCTCGGGGTGGGGGCGGATCGCATCCGCTCACCTCGTGAACGGATACCAACATTACACAGCCTGCTCAGTCGCCGCCGCGTCGGTTGAGTCGCCGCCCCAGACTGGTGAAGCTGCGGCGTCGGGGCTCTCGCCACCAGGTCAGAGCGTAGATTGGCGCCCGTCGCCACATGTGTCCCTGAACGGAGCTTCGGGCGAAGCTCCGCAGAAAGCGACCGGGCGTGTAGAATCGCTTGAGCACGCTGTCGAAGCCGGCCTCGAGCTCTGCCGCGCTCATCCCCTTGGGCTGTACGATCAGGTCGAACCCGGTGTACTTGCTGTAGTCGTCGGTGAGGATACGTCCCTGGCGCTTCATCTCGGCGTGGAACGGCGTGCCCGGGTAGGGGATCAGCAGGTTGACCGCGGCGTTGTCTACCCCGACCTCCCGCAGGTATCGCACGGTCTTGTCGAAGATGTCGGGACCGTCGCTGTCCAGCCCGAGGATGAGCCCGGCGCTGACGAAGATGCCGTGCGCGTGGAACCGGTCGATCCAGGTCTTGTAGCGGGCGATCTTGTTCCAGCCCTTGTCGACGGACTTCAGGCTTGCCTCCTCGAAGCTCTCGATGCCCACGAAGACGAACCGCGCCCCGGCGGCGCGGGCCAGCTCGAGCAGCTCGATGTCTTCGGCCATGAGCAGGTGCGTCTGGAAGAAGAGCCGCTTGCGCAGCGGCGCGAGCCCCCGGAACAGCTCCTTGGCGTAGCCGCGCTTTCCGCACAGGTTGTCGTCCATGAACATCAGGTTGCGACCCCTGGCGCGCCGGGCGTCCTCGACGACCTCGGCGACGGGGCGGGTGCGGAAGCCGGGGCCATGGATCGAGGAGTTGAAGCAGAAGCTGCAGTCGTGGGTGCAGCCCCTGGTGGCCTCGATGGGGTGGAAGTCCAGGTAGGCGTCGGGGTGGCGCAGCAGATCGAGCCTCGGGGGGCGCAGCCCCGACAGGCTCGGCAGCTCGTGGTTGCGGTAGATCCCGCCGAGCTCGCCGCGATCGAAGTCTTCCAGCAGCTTCTCCCAGGCGCCGCCCTCGGCCTCGCCGGTGAGCACGGCGTCCACGTGCTCCAGCACCTCATCCGGCATCGCCGTGGCGTGGGTGCCGCCCGCGACCACCCTGGCCCCGCGCGCCTTCGCTCGGGCTGCCAGCGCGTACGCCTGCGGCGCGTTGTTGCAGGAGAACGTGAGCCCCACCAGATCCGCGGGGCGATCGATGTCGATCTCCTCCACCCGGCCGTCGGTGATGGAGACGTCGAGACCCGGGGGAGTGCAGCCCGCCACGCGCGGCAGGGTGAGGGTCTGGAAGCTCTGCTTCCGGCTGGGGTGGGGAGCGACGTCGACGAGGTGGATCTTCATGGCTGGCCCCCAAGGGGCATTACCCGGGCGGGCGGGCCTCCCGGCAGCTCAGGAGAGCCTTCGTCGAGCCGGCCTGACAGGGGTCAGCGCGAAGGGCAGCGGAAGTACGGCGGCGAGCAGGCACAGCGTCGCCCCGATCGCTAGCGCGGTGAGCTGCGCAGAGGTGAACTCCGCCGGCGGCGCCCAGCCCCGAAAGGAGCGAGCGAACATCCCCACACACAGCAACCAGGAGACCACCGAGCCGAAGATGAGGGTCTGCAGCGCCCAGCGGATCCTGCGCGAAGGAACGAGCTGAGCGACCGTGCCACCTGTCACCGCCAACCCCCCCAGCGCGGCGCCGAGCAGCCCCTGCGGCAACACCACCGCGAGGCGCAGCGAGAGCGCCACGACCAGCGCAGCGGCGACCGCGGCGAGCAGTGTGGCCAGCCCGTGCAGGTAGAGCGCGCCCACCAGGCGCCGCCGGGAGACCGGCAGCAGCCCTGCGGCGTCGGTGAAGGCGGGCCCCCCCCAGTCGCGACCGCCCGCGCTGGCGACCGCCAGCCCCGCGCCGAACGGGTGGAGCCCGAGGATGAGCGGGCACGCGGCGACCCCGAAGCAGAAGATCTGCGGCGCTGCGGCCAGCAGGTGGTGCCCTCGCAGCGTCCCCAGCAGCCCCCCGCCGAGCACCGATCCGACCACGATCGCCGGAGCGGCCAGCAGGCAGTAGAGGGCCCCGCGCACCAGATCCCGACGCAGCGGATCGGGGACCGGGGGGCGGATCAGCGGTGCCTGGGAGAGCAGCGAGAGTGTGAGCCGGGGGAGGGGCCTCCGCTCTCCGAGCGCCATCACCACACCCGACAGGGCCGCCACGGAGAGCAGCCACGGCAGCGGCGCCTCGATCCACCAGCGCAGACCCACCAGGAGCAGCGGCCAGATCAGCAGCTCGCCGGCCCGTCGGCCCGGCCCAGCCCGGCAGCAGAGAGACCAGCAGCAGGCCAGCGGGAGCAGGCAGGCCGCGGCGCTCAGGACATGGAGGACGTGGCCGCCCGGCAGGACCAGGCCCAGCGCCAGCGGGAGGGGGAGCGCAGCGAGCAGCGCCGCGCACGCGCCGGCCAGCGCGCGGGCTCTCGGCGCCACCGGCAGCGCGGGCTGGGCGTAGGCCTCGGGGCGCAGGCGGCCCCCCACCGCGGCGAGGGGATCCGGCACGAAAGCCAGGGCCCCTCCCGTCAGGGCGGCCGCGGCGATCAAGACGACGTCTGGGCTCTCGTGGCCCAGCGTCAGGCCCCAGAAGAACGCAGCGATGCAGACCAACGCGACGTTGCCTGCCAACCAGCGCAGCGCCGCCGGCACCGAGCTGAGGGGATCCAGGAGCCGCACGCCGAAGTGGTGGAGGGCTCCAGAGTGGTGGAGGGACCCGAAGCGGAGGATGCGCCTCATACCGCGGCTCCCCAGGCCATCAGGGCCTCCTCGAGGGTGCGCTCCTCTCCCACGAGTTGATCCGTCGGTCCGCACTCGACCACCCGGCCCCGGTCCAGCACCAGCAGCTCGTCGGTGATGCGCTCGAGATCGGAGAGCTGGTGAGAGCTGATCACCACGCTGCGAGTGGGATCCTGCACCACCTCGAGGACCGCCTTCAGCAGGCTGCGTCGCCCGCGGATGTCCAGGCCCGCCGCCGGCTCATCCAGCACCAGAATACGCGGCCGGAAGGCCAGGGCCAGCAGGAGCCGCAGCCGGGCCCCCTGGCCGCGGGAGAGCGCGGTGACGGAGCGCCGGGGATCCAGCTCGAACAGCCCCAGCAGCCGCTCGACCAGGGCGCCGTCCCAGCTCGGGTAGTAGCCGGAGAGGGTGCGCAGGAGGCGGTCGATGCGCATGAGGAACAGGGGCTGATCGTCGCTCATGAAGCCCAGCTCGCGGCGCACCGTGACCGGATCCGCCAGGGGATCGCGACCCAGCACGCGCACCGTGCCCTGATCAGGTCGGTCCAGCCCCGGGAGCAGCCGCAGCAAGGTGGTCTTGCCGGCGCCGTTGGGGCCGACCACCCCCACCACCCGGCCGGCGGGGACCTCCCAGTGGTCCACCTCCAGGCGGAAGGTTCCCCGTCGCATCGACAGGTCTCTCACCGAGATCAGAGCACTCACTCCACACCTCCCAGAAGCTGCGCCAGCAAGCGTCGCTGTGTGTCCGCGTCCATGCCGAGCTGCCGGGCGCGGGTGACCGCCGCGCGAAGCACGCGCTCGGCCTCCTCGAGGGCGCGGGCGCGGCTCGCGCTCCACACGTCCTCGGCCACGAAGGTCCCGCGTCCCTGGCGGCGCACGATGAACCCCGCCGCTTCCAGCTCCGCGTAGGCTCTGCGGGTGGTGATCAGCGAGACGAGGAGCTGACGGCCCAGCTCGCGGACGCTGGGCAGACGCTGGCCGGGGCTCAGCTCACCCGCGCGGATCAGGTCCTTGATCTGATCGGTGATCTGCCGGTACCTGGGGACGCCGCTTGCGTCGCTGAGTTCGAGCGGGATCGTCGCCATGTGTGTATGTGTACATGCACACTGCATACCCTGTCAAGGCCGCGGTCACTCCTGCGGCGCCGAGGAGCGGCGTCGGGGATCACAGGTAGAAGCCGCCCAGCTGCGTCGTGGCGTAGAGCACCCAGTGGAGCATCGGCGCCGCCCAGAAGCTCTTCGCGCGCCAGCAGAAGGCCCCCAGCAGGATCCCCCCCACGAACGAGCCGACCAACTCCGAGGCCGGCCCGCCGCGATGGGCGATGAAGAACGGCAGGGCCTGGAAGAGCACGGCCACGAGGGGACCGGCGACCCGGGCCACGCCGGTCAGAAGGTATCCGCGGAACAGCCACTCCCAGCCGATCAGGTACAGGCCCGTCATCCCGAGCGTCGAAAGGAGGATCGGCAGGCTCTTCCGCGCGGGCTTGTAGTCCGGGTAGTAGGCGCGCATCTCGGGATCGAGCGCCAGGGTGGTGAGGGAGAGGACCGCCGCCCCGAGGGCGAGCAGACCGGCGCGCGGGAGCCACCAGCGCCAGTCTCCCAGCCCGAGGCCCCAGCGAACCAGAGACACCCCGCTCCGCGCGGCGATCCAGAGCAGCAGGACCAGCCCTACGAGGGCGGGGCACAGGATCAGCTCGGGCGCGCCGCGGAAGACGGCGCGCGTGGGGCGAACCAGGGCGCAGACCGACAGCGGCACGAGGAGTCCGAGCCCCAGAAGCCCGGCGGCGATCCGGGCGGCGTGCCTGCGCGCGTCGAGCGCGACCGCGAAGCACAGCGGCAGGACGCCGAAGGCGGCGAACGCGAAGCTCCCGTTCAGCACCGGGGGGCCCCTCGGCAGCAGCTTGCCGGTGAAGAACAGCGCCACCGCAGCGCCGGTCACCAGCGCGACCGCGAAGATCTGCTGCGCGCGCTCGGCGCTCACAGGATGAGGCCCGTCTGCGGCGGCAGCCCTCGGCGCGAGAGCGGGCGGCCCGCTACGCGGTGAGCTGACTCTTCCACACCGCGTCCAGCACCACCACGGCGATCGCCAGCGTCGCCTGCACCGCGAGGTGCCGGGCCAGCGACCCCCGCGCTGCGGTGAACTCCGGGCCGTCGGTCACCCCGCGGCCGTCCAGCTTGCGCAGCGGCTCCAGCGTCCACACCTCCAGCTTGACGTTGGACGCCCAGAGCAGGAAGAAGGTGAGCCACCCGGCCAGCTCCGCCTGCTCTGCGGGGGAGGCCCACGTCCACACGAACGCCCCGTGCAGCAGCCAGTGGCGCCCCAGCGCGCCGGCGATGCACATCCCGAGCGCCAGGCCCAGCCCAGGCCCGCAGCTCCGCCAGGTCCGAATCACCTGGGCGCTGTGGGCCAGCCGGTCACCCAGTCCGATCAGCACCGCGAACGCCACCACCGGCCCGCCGTAGAGCAGGAAGCCCAGACGGAGCACGATCTCACAGATGATCTCGGCGGCGATCTCCATGTGTCCGGGGCCTCGGGTGGGGGAGGGGAGCGATAGACAGCGCGGATGAAGCCCCTACCTGGCAAGGGCCTGCTGGCGCACATCTCTTACGCCGTCCTGGCCTTCGGCGCCGTCTCCGGTGCGCTGCTCACCCCGGGTCACGTGGTCGGCGACGGCATCGACCTGTTCGGCACGTTCTGGTTCTACTGGTGGATCGCCGACTGCGCGGAGGCCCTGCGCGACCCCTCCTTCACCGATCTGATGTTCCACCCGCTCGGCAAGGACATCTTCGCGCACACCGGCAACAATTTCCTCGACGCCCTCCTGTCGATCCCGCTCCAGGAGGTCTTCGGCTACCCCCGCTACCAGCCGTGGTTCGTGGGCCTGCTGCTGTGGGGCAACGCGCTGGCCTTCCGTCCGCTGGCGCGTCGGGTCGTCGGTGATGGGTGGGCCGGCCACGCGGCGACTGCGCTCTGGATGCTCAACCCGTTCATCCTGTTCGAGTGCATGACGGGGCGGCTCACCCAGGCGCTGTTGTGGTTCATGCCGCTGGCGCTGTGGGCCTTCCTGGCCTGCGGCGACGCGCAGACCCCGCGGCGGCGGTGGGGGCTGGCGGTGGCCGCGGGCCTGCTGACGGCGCTGCAGGGCTACACCTACTGGTACGCCGGCTACTTCACGGCGCTGGCCCTGGCGGTGCTGGCGCTGGCTGAGCTGAAGACCCGCTGGAGCGAGCGCCGACGGCTGCTGGCGGGCTGGGCGGCGGCGGGGGTGGCCTGCGCGCTGGCCGTGGCCCCCGCGGGCCTGGCGATGGCGGACGCGGCGTCGGCCGGAGACGTGCCTGGATTGTCCGAGGGCGGGTCGATCTTCGAGGGGCCCCCGGCCGTGGCGAACAACGTGGCGGCGAGCCTGCACGGCGCGGTGAAGATGGAGCGGTTCGGCCAGCCGATGCTCACCACCATCACCTGGGCGCCGCTGGCGCTGCTGGCGGCGCTGGGCTCGCGTCGGTGGGCGTCGGTGGCGGCGGCGGGGGCGGTGTTCGCGATCGGCCCCAGCGTGCAGGTGCCGGGGCTGGAGCGGGCGCTCATCCTCCCGCACTACATGGCGGCCTACCACCACCTGCCGTTCTTCGATCGCCTGTGGTTCCCCTATCGCCTGATGAGCGTGGTGTTCCTGGCGCTGAGCCTGTCATCGGGGCTGCTGTTGACGCGGCTCGGTCGCGCGGCGCTCCCCGTGGGCCTGGCGCTGCTGGCGCTGGCGGGCGCTGAGCAACATCGCAACCTGGCGTACCCCCTGCTGCACCGCGACCTGACGCCTCCCTCGGTGTATCGGTGGCTCGGCGAGCAGGGCGGCGGCCTCATCGAGCTGCCGCAGGGGATGGCGCGGATCTCCATCGCCTGGCAGCCGGTGCACGGGCAGCCGACGTTCGGTGGCATGGGCGAGAACGCCCGCGTGCTGTGGCCGGAGGGGTACCACCGACGGCTCTCGGGGAGCTTCATCCGCTTCCTCAAGACGGTCACCCGCGATCCTGAACGCGCGCGGGCGCCCCGGCCAGGCCAGCAGGCGCTGCTGGAGGCCGAGGGGTTTCGGTGGGTGGTGATGAACCGCCACCTGGTTGACTCTCAGGCCCACGCCCATCCACCGCCGAGGCTGTCGGCCGCGGCGCAGAACTCCCTGGTGTTCCGCGCGCAGGCAGCCATCAGCGCGCAGCTCGGCGCGCCCACCGCGGTGGAGGGGCCGCGGGTGGTCTGGGACCTGCGCGGGACAGCCATCGCGCCGCCAGACCTCGCGCCCACGGCCGAGGGGCTCGCGGTCCGCACGTGGCCCACGCACGACATGCCCGCGTACGAGGCGCACCTGCGGGAGAGGGGACGGATCCCATGAGCTGACGTGTGCTGGTTTTGTGCCGCCCGGCGTCTGCGGCTGGTATTGTTTCGCGTCCGGGCCCAGCCCCTCTCTTCTGCCGCTCCTCTCATCTGCCCCCCACCGTCTTCTGTGAGGAATCCATGTCCAGCGACAAGCCGTCGTCCGAGGGAGGCTCGCTCCCCCGTCAGCTCGATCTTCCCATCCTCGCCATTCGCAACACCGTCATCTTTCCGGTCCTCGCGTTCCCCATCAACGTCGGCCGCGACAAGTCGCTGCAGGCCGTCGAGCGATCCCTGGAGGCCGGCAAGCTGCTGGGGATCCTCGCGCAGAAGGACGCCAAGAACGAAGATCCCACGCCCGACGAGCTCTACCGCACCGGGACGATCGTAAAGATCCTCAAGAGCGTGAAGATGCCCGGCAACAAGCTCTCGGTGATCATCCAGGGGCTCTCGCGCATCAAGATCAAGTCGTGGGTACAGACGTCTCCGTACATGCGCGCCGAGGTCGAGGTGTTTGAGGAGCCGGTCGAGCACGACCCGGATCTCGACGCGCGGATGAGCAACCTGCGGGAGCTCGCGCAGCGCATCGTCGATCTGTCTCCGCAGATCCCCAGCGAGGCCAGCTTCCTGGTGCGCAGCATCGACAACCCCGGGGTGCTGGCCGACATCGTCGCCTCCAACCTGGGCATCGGCGTCGAGGAGAAGCAGGAGCTGCTGGGCACGTTCGATACGTCTGAGCGCATCGACAAGGTGATCGCGCTGCTCAACAAGGAGATCCAGGTCCTCGAGCTGTCCAACAAGATCCAGTCCGAGGTGAAGGGCGAGATGGACAAGGCCCAGCGGGAGTACTTCCTGCGGGAGCAGCTCAAGGCCATCCAGAAGGAGCTCGGAGAGGTCGACGACCGACAGGAGGAGTTCGAGGAGCTCAAGAAGAAGATCAAGCAGGCGCGCATGCCCCCCGACGCCGAGAAGGTGGCGTTCAAGGAGCTCAAGCGCATGGCCCGCATGTCGCCGGGCGCCGCGGAGTACACGGTCAGCCGGACCTACCTCGACTGGCTGATCGAGATCCCGTGGAGCATCACCACCGACGACAACCTCGACATCGAGCGCGCCGAGCGCGTCCTCAACGAGGACCACTACGATCTCGAGAAGGTCAAGGAGCGCATCCTCGAGTACCTGGCCGTGCGCAAGCTCAAGGAGGACATGAAGGGCCCGATCCTGTGCCTGGTGGGTCCGCCAGGGGTCGGCAAGACGAGCCTCGCCAAGAGCGTCTCGCGGGCGATGGAGCGCAAGATGTCCCGCATCTCGCTGGGTGGCGTGCGCGACGAGGCGGAGATCCGCGGGCACCGACGCACCTACATCGGCTCGCTGCCGGGCAAGATCATCAAGTCGATCAAGAAGGCCGGCAGCAACAACCCGGTGTTCATCCTCGACGAGATCGACAAGCTGGGCAACGACTACCGCGGCGATCCCGCCTCTGCGCTGCTCGAGGTGCTCGATCCCGAGCAGAACGACACCTTCCAGGATCATTACCTGGACCTGCCGTTCGATCTCTCCAAGGTGCTCTTCATCGCCACGGCCAACCAGGTGCACCCCATCCCGGCGCCGCTGCAGGACCGCATGGAGATCATCCGGATCCCCGGCTACACGAGGGAGGACAAGCTCAAGATCGCCAACGCCTTCATCATCCCCGAGCAGCTCGAAGCGCATGGCATCACCACCGAGCACGTCGACTTCGACGACGAGGGGATCCGTTTCCTGGTCGAGTCATACACCCGCGAGGCCGGCGTCCGGAACCTCAAGCGCGAGATCGCGGCCCTGTGTCGCTGGGTCGCCAAGGAGGTCGCCAGCGATCGGCTGGAGGAGAAGGTCAAGCTCAACCCCGAGAAGATCGAGGAGATCCGCGGGCCGATCAAGTTCTACAACGAGGTCATCGGCCGCACCAGCGTGCCGGGCGTCGCCACGGGTCTGGCGGCCAACGCCTTCGGCGGTGACATCCTGTTCATCGAGGCCACCAAGATGAAGGGCAAGGGGGGCATGAAGCTCTCCGGCTCGCTGGGCGACGTCATCAAGGAGTCGGTAGGGGTGGCGATGAGCTACGTGCGGTCCGCCGCGCGTGACTTCGGCATCGATGAGGACCAGTTCAGCGAGATCGACATCCATGTGCATGTGCCCGCAGGCTCCATGCCCAAGGACGGTCCCTCGGCCGGCGTCACGATGCTCACGTCGATCGTCTCACTGCTGACCGGCATCTGCGTCGACAACCAGCTCGCGATGACCGGCGAGGCGACGCTGCGCGGGGCGGTGCTGCCCGTCGGAGGCATCAAGGAGAAGGTGCTGGCCGCCCACCGGGCCGGGATCAAGCGGGTCATCCTGCCAGAGAAGAACCGCAAGGACGTGCCCGAGATCCCCGACGAGGTGCGCGACGCCCTGGAGTTCTACTACTGCGCGCGGATGGAGGAGGTCCTCGCCATCGCGCTGGGAGCCGACGCCCTGGGCGCCAAGCAGGCCGAGCTCGAGGCGGAGCTGCAGGCGCGTAAGACCGCGCGGGCGGCCGGCGGAGAGGCGCGGGCGTAGGAGTGCGGTCGTGATCAGGCTGCGCCGGCTCGCGTGGGTGCTCGCGCTGGTCGGTTGCGCGGGCTCGGAGGATGAGGACGAGGCCAGCGTGCTGGCCTCGCCCCTGTTCACCGACCTCGCGCTGGCACTGTGTGAGGACGACGAGGGGCTGGTGCAGGGCATGTTGATCGCGCAGGCCCCGCCGGGTGCAGACTGCGACGGCAGTCCCCAACGCAACATCGACTGTGATGGCCTCGCAGAGATTTTAACGTTCTCCACGTCATGTGGTGAGTCCATCCTCCTGTCCGATAACGCAGACTCTATGACGGTTCTCTTCTCGGATTGGGACAGCCCGTCTGACCTGGGGGGCTGGGTCTCCGACGAGGCCAGCTACTGGAGCTACGGTGGGGGCTGCATCACCGAGGACGGTCAGAGCTACCCGGACGGTGAGCTCACCGACGCGACGGGCACCGCCACCGTGACCCGCTCGGACGGACGGGAGGTCGTGTTTGATTTCGAACAGACGGCGGGGACGGCCAGCCCCGATGTTTGCTGGTGGTGATGGGTTTGCTGGTGGTGATGGGTCTGCTGGTGGCGACGCATGAGGATCAGGGGCAGTCGTAGGCCCACTCCTCGTCGGAGTCGATCGCTCCGTCCAGATCCCAGTCCAGCTCCTCGGCGACCTTCCGCTGGCCCTCCCAGGTGTAGTGCATCCAGCTCGTCAGACCGTCACTGTCGACAGCCTGATGGCCGGTCGGCATACAATCCTCGTACCAATAATCTGTCCATGAGTCTTCTCCGATGACGATCTCCTCGCGCAGCAGGTTGCCCGAGGCGTCCCATGTCAGCACCGTCTCTTCATCGATGGTTCCGTTGCCGTCTCGATCATCCGAGATGGAGACCAGAAGACCCTCCTCGCTCCAGACCTGGTCGCGCGTGAAGTCGGGGTCGCTGTCGCCGTCGTAGTCCCACTCCTGACGAGTGATGCGACCGGCCTCGTCGTAGTGATGAAACGTCATGGCGTTGGGGACGCCGTCGAAGTCGCTGTCGATGATCTCCTGGGTGATGCGGCCCTCGGAGTCCAACACATAGGCCCACAGCTTGTCCAGCGTCCCGTCGGAGCCGCTGTCGTACACCCGACCCCGCGGCGCGGCGCCCTCGTACAGCCACCGGTACAGGTAGGTGGCGCTGCCAGAGCAGGTCTCCGTGAGGGCAGCGCCGGCCGAGAGCCATGTGTATTCACAATCGAGGTTCGCGGCGTCGTCGGTTCCGGAGGCGAAGGAATAGGTGAGGGGATCGGCGTCGCCGCTGTAGGCGGTGGTGTGGGTGTCGACGTCGGTGTCGTCGGCCTGGGCGTCTACCGAGCGCGTGACGGTGCAGTCTGCGTTCGATAGGGGCTGCCACAGCGGACAGGCGTCGACGGCTTCCACGCCGCTATCGGAGCCGTCATCGAGGATGCCGACCTGTCGGGTGCAGGCGGTGAGCAGGAGCAGGGCTGGCGCGCGCATGGGCCGATCATAGCGCGGGAGCGACCACGTGCGGGCCTCGCGTCGGCCACGTTACGGGACGGCCATGTCGACGCTCTCCATCCGTAAGGTCCTGGTCGCCAATCGGGGCGAGATCGCGGTGCGGGTCATCCGCGCCTGCCACGAGCTGGGGATCCCCACTGTGGCGGTGTTCTCCGACGCCGATCGCAACGCGCTGCACGTGCGGCTGGCGAGCGAGGCCCACCCCATCGGCCCCGCACCCAGCGCGGAGTCGTATCTCCGGGTCGAACGCATCCTGGAGGTCGCGCGGGAGTCCGGCGCCGACGCGATCCACCCCGGGTACGGGTTCCTCTCGGAGAACGCGGGGTTCGCGCGGGCGATCGCCGAGGCGGGGCTGGTCTGGATCGGCCCGCCGCCGGCGGCGATCGAGGCGATGGGCTCCAAGACCGAGAGCCGCGCGATGATGGCCGCGGCGGGGGTGCCCATCGTGCCCGGCACGCGCGAGGCCCTCCGGTCCGAGGACGACGCCCTGCGCATCGCCGATGAGCTGGGCTACCCGGTGATGCTCAAGGCGGCGGCGGGCGGCGGCGGCAAGGGGATGCGCCGCGTGGACACCCCGGAGCAGCTCCCCGGCGCGCTGCGCACAGCGAGCTCCGAGGCGCGCAGCTTTTTCGGCGACGACACGGTCTACATCGAGAAGCTGATCGAGCGCCCGCGGCACGTGGAGATCCAGGTGCTCGCCGACACGCACGGGGGCTGCATCCACCTGTTCGAGCGGGAGTGCTCGCTGCAGCGGCGGCACCAGAAGGTGATCGAGGAGTCGCCCTGCCCGGTCCTCAGCGACGACACGCGGCGGCAGATGGCGGACGTCGCGGTGCGCGCCGCCTGCGCCGTTGACTACGTCGGCGCGGGGACGGTCGAGTTCCTGTATGCCCCGGATGGGTCGTTCTACTTCCTCGAGATGAACACGCGCCTGCAGGTGGAGCACCCCATCACGGAGCTGGTCACCGGGATCGACCTGGTCCACGCGCAGCTCCGGGTGGCGGCGGGGGAGCCGCTGTGGCTGTCGCAGGACGACGTCACGCAGCGGGGGCATGCGCTGGAGTTTCGGGTCTACGCCGAAGATCCCGCTGCCGGATGGGCGCCGTCGCCGGGGCGCATCACAGGCTACCGCGAGCCTGCGGGCCCCTGGGTGCGCGTCGACGGCGCGGTGTACCCTGGCGCGGAGGTCTCGATCTACTACGATCCCCTCATCGCAAAGCTGGTGGTGTGGGGGAGCGATCGGACTGACGCCATCCGGCGGGCGCGGCGGGCGCTGCGCGAGTACCGCATCCGCGGGATCCGCACCAGCCTGCCGTTCTTCAGGGGGCTGATGGATGACCCCGAGTTCCTGGCCGGCGACACCCACACCGGCTTCCTCGACCCGGAGCGCGTGGCGCGAATCACCGCGCAGTCCCGGAACGATCGGGTGGCGTTGATCGCCGCGGCCATCGCCGCGTTCGAGCGTGACAACGCGCCCAGCCGTCCGGCGCCGGCCAGCGGAGGCCGAGAGAGCCGCTGGCGCTGGAGCCTTCGATGACCTGTTACGATGTTACGATTGGCGAGAGTGAGCACCGGGTTGATATTCGGAGAGACGGCGAGCGGTACATTCTGACCATCGACGCCGGCGAGGAGCTGGCGGTGTCGATCACCCGCCCGCAGTCGGATGTCCTCTCGCTGCTGCTGGATGGTCGCTCGTGGGACGCCGGTGTCACCGAGCACGGGGAAGGTTTCGAGGTGCAGGTCCTGGGCGTTCCCCACCAGGTGGACGTGGTCGATCCCCGCCGGAAGGCCCTGGCCGTGAGCGGAACGGCCAGCGAAGACAACCTGCGCACCCAGATGCCGGGGCGTATCGTGCGGGTCCTGGTGAGCGAGGGGGAGTCTGTTACGCGGGGCTCTCCCCTGGTGGTCATCGAGGCCATGAAGATGGAAAACGAGCTGTGCGCTCCGCGGGACGGCATCGTCCGGCGCATCGCGGTCACGGAGGGCGAGCTGGTCGAGGCTCGTGCCGTCCTCATCGAGCTGGGAGACTGAACGTCATGCGCCTCACACACATCCTCACCATCGCGCTTCTGATCGGCTGCAGCGGAAAAGCCGACGACAGCGCCGAGGGAACCACGGCCGGCACGACGGGGGCGACCACCACCGGATCCACCACCAGCGGTACGACCAGCGGCACCACCGGTAGCGGCGGCTCCTCGGGGACCAGCGGCACCTCCGGCACCACGGCCACCAGCGGCAGCACTACCGGGGGCACGACCGCGACCTACCACCCCAAGGGCTACAGCGCGGATGAGGTGCACGGTCTGGACGCGAAGCTGGGCAGTGACGACTGCACGTCGTGTCACGGCGCGGACCTGACGGGCGACGGCGCTGCAGTCTCGTGCGACACCTGCCACTCATCTGACTGGCGGACCGACTGCGTGTTCTGCCACGGGGGCACCGACAACGAGACGGGCGCGCCGCCCGAAGACATCGACGGCACGACGGATGCTGCTTCCTCGAGCTTCAGCCCGCACACGTCGCATGTGACGGCGTCCGCCAACCACGCAGCCTTCGAGTGCGAGCAGTGTCACGCGCAGCCTGAAGACATCCTCTCCGCCGGGCATGTGTTCATCGACGACAGCACGCCAGGCGTCGCTGAATCCGACTTCTCCGCAGGACTCAGCGCAGCGACAACGTGGGACAGCAAGACGCTCACGTGTAACAACACCTACTGTCACGGCACCGGACAGGGCGACGACGGATCATCCACCGTGGGCGATAAATACAGCTGCACCGACTGCCACGCGACGGCCGACAGCCCGAGCTCAGCCTGGAACGGCATGAGCGGTGAGCATGCCGAGCACATTCGGCACGACATCGGCTGTCACGACTGTCACGACGACACGGTGGACAACAACGAGGGGATCGACGCGCCGGAGAAGCACGTCAACGGTGATCCGGACGTCACGGCGCACTCCGGCATCAAGATCGTGCAGGAGAAAGATGGAGACTGGACCTGCACCGGGGAGTGTCACCGAGAGGGCCACGACGCGCTGTCGTGGATACGCCCGTGACGGCTCGCACAGACCTGCTCTCGGGTCTGCTGAGCCCGGGTCTGCTGAGTCCGGGTCTGCTCGGAGCGGGTCTGCTGGCTTTGGGCCTGCTGGGGTGTGACGGCAAGGGCTCCGACTCCAGCACCACCACCGCGACCACCGCCTCCTACCACTCGGCAGGCTACAGCGCGGCCGATGTTCACGGTCTGGACGCGAAGCTGGGCAGTGACGACTGCACGTCGTGTCACGGCGCGGACCTGACGGGCGACGGCGCTGCAGTCTCGTGCGACACCTGCCACTCATCTGACTGGCGGACCGACTGCGTGTTCTGCCACGGGGGCACCGACAACGAGACGGGCGCGCCGCCCGAAGACATCGACGGCACGACGGATGCTGCTTCCTCGAGCTTCAGCCCGCACACGTCGCATGTGACGGCGTCCGCCAACCACGCAGCCTTCGAGTGCGAGCAGTGTCACGCGCAGCCTGAAGACATCCTCTCCGCCGGGCATGTGTTCATCGACGACAGCACGCCAGGCGTCGCTGAATCCGACTTCTCCGCAGGACTCAGCGCAGCGACAACGTGGGACAGCAAGACGCTCACGTGTAACAACACCTACTGTCACGGCACCGGACAGGGCGACGACGGATCATCCACCGTGGGCGATAAATACAGCTGCACCGACTGCCACGCGACGGCCGACAGCGACATCGCGACGATCAACAGCATGAGCGGTGAGCACGCTGAGCACATCAGCGAAGATGTTGGATGCCACGAGTGTCACGGTGACGTCATCAACAGCGACGGGGTGATCACCGCGCCGGAGCTGCACGTCAGCGGGGCGCCCGATGTGACGATCACCAAGCTGGAGGCCAGCAACAGCGGAAGCGGCTGGAGCTGCTCCGGACGCTGCCACGACGAAGGACACGGCGCTGAGAGCTGGGAGGACTGATGACGGCCCGGGACGACTGGAGAGACACCACGCTGAAGAAGGCCACGGATCGGTTTCCGTTGCGCAAACCGGCATTCCAGCGGTCGGGCGGCGAGGCCGTCCCCGATCTGAGCGGCCCCGACGAGCCGGCTCCGCAGATCGGCTTCCCGGGGGAGTACCCGTTCACCCGCGGCGTGCAGCCCACGATGTATAGAGGGCGCCTCTGGACGATGCGCCAGTACGCGGGCTTCGGCACGGCGGCGCAGTCGAACGCGCGGTACCGATACCTGCTGGAGCAGGGCACCACCGGGCTGAGCGTGGCCTTCGATCTGCCCACGCAGATGGGCTTCGACGCCGACCACGAGCGCTCTGCCGGTGAGGTGGGGCGCGTGGGGGTGTCGATCTGCTCGATCGACGACATGCAGACCCTCTTCGACGGCATCCCGCTGGAGAAGGTCTCCACGTCGATGACCATCAACTCCACCGCCGCCACGCTGCTGGCCCTGTATCTGGAGGTGGGGCGGAGCCAGGGCACCCCGTGGAGCGGACTCCGGGGGACCATCCAGAACGACGTGCTCAAGGAGTACATGGCGCGGGGCACCTACATCTACCCGCCGCGCGCTTCCATGCGCATCATCACGGATATTTTTTCGTTCTGCGCGCGGGAGGTGCCGCGCTGGAACACCATCTCCATCAGCGGCTACCACATCCGCGAGGCGGGCTGCACCGCCGCGCAGGAGATCGCCTTCACGTTGGCGGACGGCATCGCCTACGTCGAGGCGGCGCTGGCGGCGGGCCTCGAGGTCGACGCGTTCGCTCCGCGGCTGTCGTTCTTCTTCAACGCGCACAACAATTTCCTGGAAGAGATCGGCAAGTTCCGCGCGGCCCGGCGCCTGTGGGCCCGGGTGATGCGCCAGCGATTCGGCGCGCGACATCCCAAGTCTCTGCAGCTTCGCTTCCATACGCAGACAGCAGGATCGACGCTCACCGCCCAGCAGATCGACAACAACGTGGCCCGCGTGACGCTGCAGGCGCTCGCGGCGGTGATGGGCGGAACGCAGAGCCTCCACACCAACGGGCGCGACGAGGCCCTGGCCCTGCCCACGCAGCAGAGCGCCACCCTGGCGCTGCGCACGCAGCAGGTCATCGCTCACGAGAGCGGTGTGGCCGACTGGGTCGATCCCCTGGCGGGGAGCTGGGCCGTCGAGTCGATCACCGACGAGCTGGAGGACCGCGCGCAGCGCTACATCGAGCAGATCGATGGGCTGGGCGGGATGGTCGCGGCGATCGAGGAGGGGTTCCCCCAGCGCGAGATCGGCAACGCGGCCTACGCCGCCCAGGTCGCCCAGGAGTCGGGTGAGCAGCAGGTGGTGGGGGTGACCATGGCGCGAGATGCAGAGACGGGTCCGCCTCCCTCGCTGCTGCGGGTCAAGGCGGAGGTCGAGGCCGAGCAGGTGGCCCGGCTGAAGGCGCTCCGATCGGCGCGGGCCGCAGGAGACGTCCGCGACGCGCTGGACGCGGTGCAGCAGGCCGCCTCCGGAACAGACAACCTCATGCCGCCGATTCTGCGAGCGGTCAGCTGCCGCTGTACGTTGGGTGAGGTCGCCGATGCGCTGCGGGCGGTGTTCGGCGAGCATCGGGAACGCGTGGTGATCTGATGCTCTGGGCAGGCAGGGTGCTTTTGGCAGGCAGTGTGTTCTGGTCGGGCAGTGTCTTCTGGTCGGGCAGTGTCTTCTGGTCGGGCAGCGCGCTGGCGGGCACCTCGGCGTTGTGGGGCACGTCCGGAGAGCTGTGGGACCCCGCGGGGCGGCTTCCGGACTTTTCGTACGCCGGGTACCGCGCCGGCGAGGTGGAGATCCCCGACGCGCCCGCGGTGGTCGATGTGTCTGCATTTGGCGCCGCAGGGGATGGGGAGACCGACGACACCGCGTCTGTGCAGTCGGCGATCGACGCGGCTACGGCAAAGATCGGACCGGGAGAGGTGGGCGCGGTGGTGTTCCCCGAGGGGACGTACCTGCTCACCGACCGGCTGCTCATCCAACACAGCGGCCTGGTCCTCCGTGGGGAGGGGGTGCTCCGAGGCGAAGGTGAAGGGACGACCCTGGACTTCCAGGTGAGCCTCACCGACATCCTCGGCGCGAGCGAGACGTGGTCGTGGAGCGGCGGGGTGGTGTTGTTGCCGCCCCCCCGAGGGGGGGCCAACGTGGGGGGGGTGGCCGGGGGCCCCCCCGGCCGACGGGGGCGAAACGGGGGGGGCAGTCGAGGTCTCTGCAGCTCGCGGAGAGCGATCGCTCACCGTCGAGACGACCGGAGAGCTGGCCGCCGGCGATCTGGTGCTGCTCAGCATGAGTGATGAGTCGGGGACGCTGGAGAGTCACCTGCACAACGAGCTGGCCGGCGGCGGGAAGTGCGACTGGCAGGACCCCTACCGCCTGTCATGGGTGGGCGCGCTGTCTGCGGTGGAGGGGAGCGTGATCACGTTCACGCAGCCGCTCCGGCACGATGTCCGGGTGGAGTGGGCACCGACGATCTACAGCCTGTCGTTTCTGCAGGATGTGGGCGTGGAAGACCTGCGGATACGGTTCCCCGAAGTGGAGTACTCCGGTCACCTCTCGGAGCCGGGATACAACGCCATCACGTTCACCGGCGGCGTCGCGAACGCGTGGGCGCGGCGGGTCACGTTCGAGAACGTAGACAACGGGATCCTCGCCGATCCCTACTCGAAGTGGCACACCTACCAGGACATCTCGTTCGAGGGACGAGACGGCCACCACGGGTTCAACCTCAACAACACCGCCGATCTGCTGACGAGCGACGTGGCGTACGCCGCGGACTTTGTTCACGCCTACACGCTCGATCACAAGGCGAACGGGAACGTCCTGCGGCGTGTCACCACGGATGGGCTGCTGATAGAGCTGGACCACCACCGCGACGCCTCGTTCGAGAATCTGGTCACCGACCTCGACGTCGAGACGACGTTCTTTCACGGGGGCTCCACGTGCGCGGGGCCGTCTTCCGCCGCGCGCGGGACGTTCTGGAACATGGCGCCGGGGTTCCTGCCGCCCTACTGGGGATACATCCAGGCCAACGCTGTCGGCGACATCAACTGGAAGGAGATCCTCACCGAAGACGAGGAGTGGTACGAGCCCGTTGACGATCTCTGGCCGCGCGATCTCTACGAGGCGCAGCGCGCGCGCCGACTCGGCCTGCCGTATGAAGACACTACAGAGACCACTGGGGGGACCACCGACACCGGAGCTGGCACGAACCCGGATACCGAAGACACGGCGGCGGCCGGCGCAGAGAGCCCGAGCACAGACAACCCAGGCAACAGGTCCGGCTGCGGCTGCGGAGGCTCCGCGGCTGCGGCTCCCGTCCTCCCCCTGCTCCCCCTACTCCTCGCGTACCTTGGTCGTCGCGAAGCGCGCGATGATGATGCCGACCCCATACAGCACCATCAGCGGTCCGGCCATCAGGAACTGTGAGAGGATGTCGGGCGGCGTGAGCAGCGCCGCAAGGACGAACATCGCCACCACCGAGTACCGCGTGAACTTGATCAGGTCCAGGTGATCGACGAGGCCCGCCCGCGCCAGGAAGTAGATGACCACCGGGAGCTGAAACGACACGCCGAACGCCAGCAGGAGCTTGGTGACCACCCCCAGGTAGGCGGCGATGGACAGCACGGCCTCGACGTCTTCGGCGGTGACGTTGAGGAAGAACAGGAACGCGAACCGAAAGATGACGGCGTAACAGAACGCCGATCCGGCCAGAAACAACGCCGTCGAGCTGAACACCAGCGGCAGGATGGTCTTCTGTTCTTTCGGGTACAGTCCGGGCGCGATGAATCGCCAGCCCTGGTAGAACACGATCGGGCTCGCCAGCATGAAGCCTGAGAGCGCGGCCACCTTGAGGTAGGTCATGAACCCCTCGAGCGGCTCGGTGATGGCCATGGTGCCGCGACCGGTCTGCACCAGGGCCTCGTTCATCGGCGCCACGAGGAAGTCCCAGATGTCCTGGACGAACGCGAAGCTCACCAGGCAGCCCACGCCCACGGCGATCAGGGAGCGGATCACGCGGGTCCGCAGCTCCGTGAGGTGCTCGAGGAGCGGCATCCGGTAGGAGTCGACCGGGTCGTCTGGCGGCTCGTCGGGGGGGCCGCCCTTCGGCGGCTTCGGTGGCTTCGTTCCCTTGCTCCAGGGGAATGGCCCCTTATCCTCCGGCGGACTCACGTCTCCCCCTGGGTGGGCGCGGCAGGCCCGGCGGGGGTGTCTGGAGCTGCGGCGGTCTCAGCGGCCGCATCTACCTCTGGATCGGGGGGAGCAGGAGCGCTGCGCTCGGCGTGCAGGGCGCGGGCTCGCTCCAGCGCTTCCTTGCGACGGCGGCGCAGATCGGCGTTCCGCTTATCGAGATCTGCGCGGTCGGTCTCGAGCACGAACGCCCGCCGCAGCTCGTTGCTGGCTCGCATCAGCTTTCCGTACTGCCGCCCCAGGAAGCGCACCATCTCGGGCAGACGCTCTGGCCCGACGAAGACCAGCGCGATCACCGCGATGAGCAGGACTTCGCTGATGCCGAAGTTGAGCATGGCTCCGCGTGGGCTCCGGGGGGATAGACATATCCTACGGGGAGGTGGTTCATGTGTCGGCTGTTCGGCTTTCGTTCGAACGTCCCGTCGCGGGCCCACCGCTCCCTCGTGGAGGCGGAGAACGCACTCGCTGTGCAGGCGTCGGCCCACAGCGACGGCTGGGGGATCGGCTACTACCGCAACGAGGACGCCTACGTGCTCAAGGCCGCCGCGGGCGCGTCCACCGACGATCGCTTCGCCCGGGTGACCAGCCGCCTGCAGTCACACACCATGGTGGTGCATGTGCGGCGGGCCACCGTCGGCGGCTGCGACGACAACTTCAACGCCCACCCGTTCCGGCACGGCGCGTGGTTGTTTGCGCACAACGGCACCATCTTCGAGTTCGAGCGCCTCCGCGATCGCATGCTGGCGCACACGGCCCCGCACCTGGTCGATCTGATCTTCGGCACGACCGACTCCGAGCACCTGTTCGCCTACCTTCTCACTGCGATGCTGGCGGCGGGGGTGCCTGAGCGGGGCCCGGAGGTGGAGAGCCCCGACATCGCCAGCCACGCGCTGCGTGCGGCGCTCGATCGACTGTTCCGGTGGGCCGATGAGATCGGCGCTCCGCCGCCCATCGTCAATTTCATCCTCACCAACGGCGTGGTGTTCCTGGCGCAGCGCGCCGGCCTCGAGCTGTACCTGGCGACGCAGAAGATCACCTGCCGCGACTTCGCCACCTGCGCGGAGCCCGACAAGGTGTGCATGGACGTCATGCCGCCGCTCGCGCTGGGTCTGCGTGGCGGGCCGCGGCGTCCGGTCAACCACGCCCTGGTCGCCAGCGAGCCGATCGGCGAAGAGGACATCTGGGAAGAGATCCCGGAGGG
Source organism: uncultured Enterobacterales bacterium (assembly GCA_964464515.1). Taxonomy (GTDB): domain Bacteria; phylum Myxococcota_A; class UBA796; order UBA796; family UBA2385; genus CAYXGP01. The sequence continues at coordinate 13,509 of CAYXGP010000069.1, read as the reverse complement.
TGCCCTGATCATGGTCGATCGTGAGATGGCGCTGCGGGTCCTGCCCCCCACCCGGAATTTCGTGCGCTGTCCCCACCCGCCTGCGCCAGCACCGCGCGCTCTACCAACTCGACTGGGGCGGGTCTTGCGGGGGTAGATGGGCCTCCCTGATCGGTCCTGCCGCGGGCAGGGTCTCCTACGGCTTTGACCGCACTGACTGCGGGCCTTGTGGAAGCTGTCGATGACGAGGTCGAGCATCTGGAGTGAAGCGATGGACATGAAGCTGCTCGCGTCGACCTTCGCCGTGGTGTTCCTGGCAGAGCTCGGCGACAAGACCCAGCTCGCGACCCTCGTCCTGGCCGCGGACGGCGGCAGCAGACTCTCGGTCTTTCTCGGGTCCACGCTCGCCTTGACGAGCGCGGCAGCCCTCGCGGTGCTCGCGGGCGGACTCATCGGCGACCTCGTCTCACCTGTCTGGATGAAGCGGATCGCGGGAGGGACCTTCATCATCATGGGGACCGCGCTGCTGCTGTCGCGGCCCGACAGCGCCGGAGGTCCAGGGACAGACGCGGTGGAGTCCGCGCACTCCGAGGACCAGGGCGACCGGCCGCGCTGAAGGGCAGTCGACCTCAGTTCGGGCAGTCAACCATCGCGACGTCGTAGGCGATGTCGGTCCCCAGCACCGAGATCGAGTAGGTGCTGCCCGCCTGGCTGGTCCAGCCCTGCGGGATGAGGTTGATCGCGGTGTCGCTGCCGTAGCCTCCGAGCAATTCGACGACCGTGACCTCGACCGGCTCACCGTCTGCGCGCACCTCGACATCTGCGTCGGTCAGATCGATGCGATCGGACTGGATGGTCCAGCCCGTCTCGTCCACCGATACCCACGAGACGTCCATCGCCTCGACCGGGAAACGACCCGGAGACGGGAACGCCGTCCAGTCCTGCTCGTCGCTGGCGTCGCCGTACAGCACCCACATGCACGAGTACTCCCCGGTGGAGCCCACGCCGATCGGTCCCAGGCCGTTCGAGAGGATCCACCGACGGTGACCCATCGTGGTCTCGTTGCCCCAGTCGGACATGTACCCGTCGACCGCCGCCACCGACCCCTCCGTGGAGAGGTTGGAGGACCCGGCGGCCTCCGCAGCTTCATCGGAGAAGCAGTCCCAGCTCAGGTTTGGCGTGTGAGAGATGTCGTTGTTGGCATGCATCAGCGTGGCGCAGGCCTGCGCCGCGCTGTTCCGCTCGTCGCTGGTCTGCACCTCGGGCAGGCCGGCCATCCACCGGTAGAGGTTCACCAGCCGGAGGGTGCCCTCGATGGTGTCGGGGTGAGGATCTCCGGGCTCACAGCTCTGGGCGCTGCCGTTCCAGGGGCCCTCCACGAGGTCCACGCGATCGGCGGTCCAGCGAGCGCACACGTCAGTGGTGGACGTGGAACTGGTCGTGGTCGGCCAGGTGGTGGCGGTGGTAGCGGTGCCCCAGGGGTCGCCGAGCCCATCGCCGTCACGGTCTTTGTCGCTGTCCGATCCGCACGCCGCCACCCACGCGAGCGCCCAGAAGACGAGGGGGAGGGTGGCAGCGGGATGAATCACAGGGACAGCTTCATCGGGACCACTGCACAGGGATGACTGCACAGGAACGACTGCACAGGGACGACTTCACAGGGTGATCTGCCAGGGACCGGAGGTGGAGGTGTTGCCAGCGGCGTCGGTGCTCATGAGATCGAAGGTCAGCGTCATTCCGCGCGAGGCGTTGAACCGGAGGGTGTGCTGGGTGGTGAGGGTGTCGTCACCGTACACGCCATAGTCGGTGAAGTCGATGTAGGTGTCGGCGGCCTCGTCGGTGACCCACTGGACCGTGAAGCTGTTGCCCTGCGTCCAGCCCGTGACGTCGCTGATGACGGGGGCGGTGGTGTCGGTGGTGTCCGAGCCGCCGTCGGAGCCACTGTCGGTCTCGCCGGTGTCCACCGGATCGGGATCGGTGGTCTCGGGCACGTCACCGCCGGCGGCTAGCGCGACAGCAGCGCCGGTGTTCAGCAGGCCGTAGCCGGTGGCCGAGTCCCAGCCGGACGCGCTCAGGTCGGTGGCGGTGGACACGAGGATGTCGGCGACGTCGGCGGGGCTGTAGTCACCCTGCGCGATCACCAGCGCGGCGGCGGCCGCGACGTGGGGGGTAGCCATGGAGGTCCCCTCCCAGAAGGTGTAGGTCCAGCGACCGTTCTCGATCGTCTCCTGGAGGACGCCGTCGGCGTAGCCGTCGCCGTTGTCGTCGCGGCTCATGTCGCCGCCCGGCGCCATGAGGTCGATGCCGTCGCCGGTGTTGGAGTAGCCGGCGCGTGAGCCGTCGTAGCGGGTGGCGCCCACCGCGATCACCTCGGGGTAGGCCGCGGGGTAGCTGACGCGGCTGGAGTACTCGTTGCCCGTCGCTGCCACCAGCACCACACCGGCCCCGTAGGCGTACTCGACGGCGCGCTCCATGGTGCGGCTGGACGAGGCACTGCCCAGGCTCATGTTGATGACGTCGGCGCCCTGCTCGGCGGCCCAGACGATGCCGTTGGAGATGGCGTTGATGTCGCCGTAGCCCTGATCGCTCAGGACCTTCACCGGGAGGATGGCGGCGCCGGGCGCCACGCCCGCCACGCCGGTGTTGTTGCCGGTGGACTGCGCGATGGTGCCGGCGACGAACGTCCCGTGGCCGTCGTTGTCCGTCGGGTCGGAGTCGCCGTAGTAGAAGTCGTAGCCGTCGAGCAGGTTGGTGAGACCATCACGGCCGCCGTCGCGAACGCCGGTGTCGAGGACCGCGACCACCGTGCCGCTGCCGTCGCCGTAGGAGAGCGCGGCGTCGTTGTCGATCGCGTCGAGGTTCCACTGGTAGGAGCGGTATGGGTCGGAGGCGGACGCGGTGGCGATGAAGTTGGGCTCGGCGAAGACCACGCGGTGGTCGTCGCCCAGCGCATCGGTCATCCGGCGCACGTCCATGTCGCCCTCGATGCGCATCCGGCTCACGCCGAGGGTGGCGTTGTGCTCCAGCTCCTGCAGCGCGAAGTCATCGGTCAGCAGCATCCGCGCGACGCCGTCGTCGCCGTCATCGATGGCGACCAGGACCTCCTGGTCCATGTAGGCCTCGGTGCCCTGGAGGTCGAGGCGAGCGGCCTCGGTCTCGGGGGTGGTGTCGCAGCCGATCAAGGTGGAGAGCGCGAGAGAAGCGAGGAGCGTCGAGCGGGCGATGGACATGAGGGCAACCTGTGCGGAGCGGGTGGAGCCGTCTGAAGTGAGGGGTCGTCAGCTCTGATGGAGCTTGGACCGACCTCTCATAAGGACGAAACCCGGGATGCTGCTTCAAGCCAGACTCGAGTGACCGTCAGGTCATCGCGCCCACTCACTTCCTCCACAGCAAAGACCTGTGGGAGGGAGTCTGATTCGAAGATGTCACCGGGAGGATACCCCCGGCCTGGTGCCGCGTGTAGACTGCCACAGTCCCCGTACTTCGAGGTCAAAACGATGTCATCATATGTTGGGCTCTCCGATAACCAGCTTCGACTCTGGCAAGACGGAGAATTCCGCGATGGCGGTTTTTGGGCGATCCGCGCTGATGACCCGGCGCTGGGCGCGGGCGTGGCGGTCTATGAGACGCTGCGGACCTACAGCAGAAGCCCCTTCTGCCTGGATGCCCACCTGCGCCGCATGGCCGCCGGCGCTGACCGGCTGGGGCTCCGCTGGCCGGGGGAGGCGGGGTTTCGCGCTGGCGTCGAGGCGGTGGTGGGCGCGGCTGCTGAAGACACCTCAGGTCTGGACGTCGTCGTTCGGATGATGCTCACCGGGGGCGGGCACCGGCTGGTGTGGGCGGGGCCGCTGCCGCGCCGCCCGAGCGCGGTGCGGTGTGTCACGCAGCGCTGGGTGCGCTCGGTGTGGCTCCCGTCCGACGTCAAGCACACCGCGCGGCTGGAGGGACGCCGGGCCTGCGCGGCCTCGGGTGCTGATGAGGTGCTGTGGGTCGATGACCACGGCTGCCTGTTGGAGGGCACGCGCAGCAACGTCTTCGCGGTGATCGGAGACGTCCTGGTCACGCCGCCCTCCGATGGGCGGATCCTGGCTGGGGTCACCCGCGCGGAGCTGCTGGCGGCTGCGCACAGTCTCGGTCTTCCGGCTCGCGAGGGTGTCGTGGCTGTCAGCGAACCGTACAGTGAGCTCTATCTGTCCAGCAGCTTGATGGAGCTGGTCCCGGTCGTGGAGCTGGATGGCGAGTTCGCGCCTGGAGCCGGGCCCGTCGGCCGCACGGTCTACCATGAGTTCCGGAGGCGGACGGGGATGACCTGACCCGCACCGTCACGTTGGCTGGTGGTTGCACCTCTCTGCCTGGGATTCCCACAAACTGCCACATCTGTGTGTAAGAGCGTTTGGTATTCAGAGCGTGGCTGTCCCAATTCACCGTGGCATCCCCTCGGGGAACCGGATGATGTCGGGCAACCGAAACCCACCATCGGTCCCAAGCGCCCTGGAGAAGAACGCATGCACGCCAACCCCTGTCGTACCGGACTCCTCATGTTGCTCGCTGCGATGCCGACTGCAGCCGCAGCCGAAGACATCACGATAGCCCTCAGCGCGGACGTGGCCACTGTCAGTGGCTGCACTGATCTCTTCGGGGTTGCCGCGGGTGACACCATCTCGGCCACCTACACCTACGACTTGACCATCGCCAGCTCAGGTTCGGCTTCGACGGTCGGCGACTACTGGCACTACAGCGGTCCCTACGGGATCATCGCTGATGTCGGGGGCACCACGTTCCAGACCTCCACGTCCGCACCCGAGTTTCTGGTCGAGCTCGTCAACGACCACCCGGCGGGATCAGCCTACGCCAGAGACAACTACCTCCTGCGGAGCTACGTCAACGAACCCATCGGGGATGCGTCTGTGGACCACATCTCCTGGCAGCTCGACGACGACACCATGACGGCCCTCGACAGCATCGATCTGCAGACCACGGCGCCGGTAGTGGCCGATTGGCAGTCGGTGTTCGGTTTCAACATCGACGTGACCTGTGTCCCCGAGTGCCCCTTCGCGGGCGAGCTGGACTGGCTCTGCGATCTCATCTACCCAGCCGGCATGACCGAGTCCGGCTACCTGCGCGCGCATGTGACCTCGGCAGAGGTCGTGGAGACCTGCTCGGATTCGGATGGTGACGGGTTCTGCGACGAAGACGATAACTGTCCGTCTATCGACAACGCCGACCAGACCGACTCCGACGCCGACAGCGCGGGTGACGCCTGCGATGTCTGCCCGCTGGACGCCGATGACGACGCTGACGACGACGGCGTCTGCGGCGATGTCGATGACTGCGCCGAGACCGCCTCCGGTGACGTCATCGACGACGCTGGCTGCTCGGTCGCGGATTACTGTCCGTGCGACGCCGACATCGACGGCGACACCTGGAAGAACCACGGCAAGTACGTCTCCTGCGTCTCCAACACGGGCGAGGACTTTGTGGACTCGGGGCTGCTCACCCAGACCGAGGCCGACGACATCCAGTCCGACGCCGGCTCCTCCGAGTGTGGGCACAAGAACAAATAGGTCGCTCTGGCTGAGTCCGGTCCCCGTGGGGGGGGCCGGCTACTCCGCAAACTTGTGGCAAGTTGTGGGATCACCCGCTCGACGTGCGCGCCCGGCGCCGCCATGGCTACACTTGCCCGATGACGGCATCCGGCGTCCAGACCCTCACGCTCCGTCGAGGGGTCCTCGACCTGCGCAGCGGCCTGTTCGTGACCGAGCGGGATGAGCTGCAGCTCACGGAAAAAGAGCTGGCGGTTCTGCGTTACCTGGTCGGGCGCCCCGAACGGACGGTGTCCCGTACGGAGCTCCTGGAGGAGATCTGGCGGAGCGCGTCCCTCGCGAGCCGGGTGACCGACGACACCATGCGCCGCCTGCGGGCCAAGCTGGAGTCGGACCCCCGGAACCCCCAGCACCTGCTGACGGTGCATGGTGAGGGCTATCGCTTCGTCTTCGATCAGCCGGATGACGACGCGCTCACCGCGGAGCCAGCCGCGAGAGCCACCCAGACCCTGGCGCTGGAGTCGGGCGTCGTGAATCTCCAGACCGGGGTGGTGTTCAGCGCCGACGACGAAGTGCGCCTGTCGACACGCGAGCTCGCGCTGCTCGCCTACCTGGCCGCGCGCCCGGGTCGCGTCGTCACCCGGACAGAGCTGTTGACCGAGGTGTGGGGCTACGCCCCGAACGTCGCCAGTCGGGCAGCCGACGACACCATGCGACGGCTCCGATCCCGGGTGGAGCGGATCCCCAGCAGGCCCCGACACCTGCAGACCGTCCACCGGACCGGCTATCGCTTCATCCCCGCAGCCCCGCTCGTGCGCGATGCGCTGGACTACGGCGCGGTGCAGATCGACTTCGACCGTCAGCTGCTGGTCTGGCGTGACGGGCGGGAGGAGGTGCTGAACCCTGCGGAGGCCGCTCTGCTGTCGGCGCTGGCGGCTGAGAACGGCGGCGTGGTCAGCCGCACAGAGCTGCGACGCAGCCTCCGTCGGCGTGGGGCCCGAGCCAACCTTCGCGCGGTCGATACCGTGCTGAGTCGCCTCCGACGGCGCATCGAGCCCGACCCGTCGCGCCCGCGTTTCCTCATCAACGTCCGGGGTCAGGGCTACCGGCTGGTGTCGCCTCCGTCCGCCTCATCCCCGCCCGAAGATCTGCCGCTTCCCCGGACAGCGCTCATCGGACGGGTGGCGGAGAAGGTGCGCCTGGACGCGATGCTGTCTCGGCCGGGGGTGGTCTGCATCACCGGGCCGGGTGGCATCGGAAAGACCACCCTGGCGCTGCAGGCGGCGCACCGTGCGCTCGGCTGGGAGTCCATCTCTGCGGTCTTCTTCTGCGACCTGAGCTCCCTGACCGATCCTGAGCGACTGGTGCACGCGGTCGCCCCCCGGGTCCAGTCGGGTCTGCGGCTCGGCAGCGACCCTCTGTCTGCGCTGGCAGGAGCGCTCAGAGAGCACGGTCAGCCCCTGGTGGTCCTCGACTGCGTCGATCGGCTGGTCCCCGACGCCTTCGAGATGCTGACGGCGCTCGCAGCGCGGGCACCGTCAGCCCGCTTGCTGGTGACCTCGCGCGTCGCCCCTGACTGCGTATCGTCGCTCCAACTGGGTCCGCTCTCCACCGACGACTCCGTCGCGCTCTACGCGCAGCAGGCGCCGGGCGCCGGTTTTGAGCCGTCCGCGGTCGCGCGCATCGTCGAGCGGCTGGACTGCGTGCCGTTGGCGGTGGAGCTGGCGGCACGCCGCAGCGGCCTCCTGTCCGCTGAGCAGATGCTCGCGCGGTTGGACGAGCGTCTCGACCTGTTGGGCCAGGACGCACCGGGGGCGGCGCGGCACTCGTCCCTGCGGGCCTCGATCACGTGGTCCTGGGAGTTGCTCTCCGACGCCGATCAGGAGGCGCTGGCCTGCTGCGGGTTGTTCGAAGGGGCCTTCACAGCGATGGACTTCTGCGCGATCATGGACGACGACGAGAGCGCACCGCTGCTCTCCCGGTTGGCCACGGTGTCGCTGGTGGTGTCAGCATCTCCACCAGGGGGCGGAGACGTTCCGTTCCATCGTCTGCTGGACACCGTCGCCCACTTCTCCAGGGAGCGCCTGGCCGCGTCACCCCGCCGCGCAGCCCTCACCGCCCGGTTCGTTCAGGGGCTGGTCAAGCGGACGGAGGCGCTCCTCCACGGGATGTTCCACGTCGGGGACTCCACCGCCGAAGCCCTTCGGATCATCGCCCTACCCAATGTGCTCTCTGCGATTCGGCATGCGGTGGACCCGATGCAGGCGGCGCACCTGCTGCACGGCTCGGCTTCGCTCCTGCGGCTGTCAGGTCGAAGATCGCTGATGACCCGCCTGTGTACGGACGTGCTCGATCGGCTCGCAGCGTCGGGAGACACCTCGTCTGTAGAGCGCGGGTGCATCCTGATGGAGCTGGGGTTCTCCCGGATGGAGGAGGGACGACTCGACGAGGGCGAGCGGATCCTGGAGCAGGGGCGCGTCATCGCCCTGAACCGCGAGCACTTCCCTCTCCACGCGCGCTTCGAGATGGCGCTGGCGCGGGTGGCGATCTCGCGCGGGGCGTTCGACCGAGCTCAGGCTCACCTGGAGCAGGCCCTCGCATCTGCGGGGCGCACCGGATTGCCGGGCATTGTCGCGGGGGTGCGCAACACCGTCGGCAACCTGAACATCAAGCGGGGGCGGCTGGCGGAGGCCCTGGCGGGCTACCACGAGACGTTGACTCTGCTCCCACCGTCCGGTTTTGTTCGACTCCGCGGGATGTTGCACCACAACATCGCCTGGATAGAGCGGAATCGCCGACGGCTCGCCGCCGCAGAGTTCTACTATCGACAGGCGATCGCGCTGGCCCGTCGCGGCGATCGGCTATCGACGGTGCACATGTCGGCGGGCGGGCTGGGACAGATCGCGTGGAGCACCGGCCGACCCGAGGCTGGAAAGCGGGCGATGGCTGAAGCGATCCGCGGGCTCGAGCGTGTCGGCAACATCGAGGGTGCCGCCTCGTACCGGCTGGAGCTGGGCCTGGCGAACCTCCTCGACGGCGAGCTGGCGACCGCCCAGACGCTGCTTCGAGCCTGTCTGGCGGACGCCCGGGCGCCGTGGATGCGGCTCGTCGCCCTGTCGTTCAGCGCGGTCTGCGTTGGCTTGGACGGACGCTCAGCAGAGGCCGCGGCTCGACTCGACGAGGCGGACGCGCTGTCGGGCGCCTCGGGCGGCCTCAACGTCATCGCATCGATCATCCGTTTCGGGCTCGGGGCCGCCGAGCGGCCCTCGGTGGATGCCCCATGGCTGGCGCTGTTCGTCGACCCGGCGTGGAGGGCGGCCGACCTGCTGCGGAGAACACGCCTGCTGCGGAGGTGACACCTGCTGCGCAGTGCAGGCATCAACCCGGCGCCCTCCGAGCCACGGAAGCTTGGATCCACAGCGAAGTCGGATCCGTGCATGGAAGGGCTTGGATGCGCGATCCGAAGCGCTCGATGAGTCGCTGCATGCGGGCGAGGGTCACCGGGAAGTCGGCGCAGTCTGTTGGGACGTTGATCCGCATCCGGTCTCGCGCGTCCAGCGGGTCGCTCGCAATCCGAAAAGTCGTCTCGTCCAAACGGGCAGCGATCGGGCTCCCACGCGTCACGCGGAACGGAGTGGCCGAGAACCCCGACAGCCGGTGAAAGTTGGAGTCGAGCCACTGGAGGGTGAGCTCGAAGTCCTCTTGCGTCTCCCCTGGATACCCCACGACGGTCAGCGCTCGCACCCAGACGCCCTCGCGCTCCGCCGCGTCCATCACCCGCTCCACCGTGGCCGACGACACGCCCTTGCCCATCTCGGAGCGGAGTCGCTCGGACGCCGACTCAAGGCCAATCCAGAGCTCCTCCAGGCCACCCGCGCGCGCGGTGGCGAGGATGCTGTTGGTGAGGCCATCGGAGAACCGCACTCTCGCGTTCCATCGAGGTGAAAACGGCAGCTTCGCGAAGGCCTCCCCCACGTCGGCGAGCTGCCTTGGGGTCAGAAGGTCGTCGCGAAGTCGAAACCAGCTCGACCCGGTCTGGCTGTGGGCTTTGGTGACGGCCGCCACAAGACGATCCACGCCGCCGGTCCTGTAGCCGGGAAGGTGCGACGGGATCGCACAGAACGCGCAGCGCGCCCACGGACACCCCCGGCCGAGACGCACATCGATGATCGGAGCCGGCGTGTGGTATTTTTCGGCGACCCAGCTCCAATCTGGCAGCGGTGCATCTTTGAGCCGGATCGCCGGGGTTCGCTCGGGCGACCTCGTCCCGGGGACGATGACGCCGGGTCCTGTCAGATCCCCCGCGCACACCCGCGGCAGCGTGTCTTCAATCTCCCCGACGAGGATGGCATCGAACAGCAGAAACAGCCGATGAAGCTCGCCTGAGGTGAGGTCGGCTCCGAAGGCCGCTGTCGACATCTGATCTTCGAGGCTGCCGAACAGGACCAACGTCCCCTGGTAGTCAGCAGCGCGAAGGATCGACGCGAACGCGATCGCCTGGGGTCGCTGATCGGGGTGGACGCACGCCACCGCGCACACCCGCGCGCCGGACGTCAGGACGGACGACGCCGCGACGGCCAGGGTCGGGATCGCGGGGTTGAGTGGACCTTGCAGGGCGATCTCGGTGCAGCTGCGCACAGAGGCCGGGTCGATGCCAGCGAGCCGGAGCTCGTCGAAACCCAGGGCCGCACCAAACTCCTTGCCGATAAAGGACAGGGTCCACTCCGTCTCGCTCCATGCCGCTCGGAGTAGCTCCGGGCTCCGCCAGGTGTCCAGCCGTGTGAGCGCCTGAAACCCCTCGACGTCGCCGAGCAGGTCCTGGAACAGGCGCGCGCTAAGATCATGAGCCTCGAAGGACAGGCCTGCATCCCGCAACACCCCAGCGGCCACGGCGAGGTCGCCGGGCACCGCCGGGAAGTACCACAGCGGCGGAAAGATCAGCGAGCAGTCCATCTACCAACCCCGTCACCTGTCAACCCCTGCACCTACCAGCCGCTGAAGAACTTCTTCGCCGCAGCGGCCACAGCCTCGGCGGCCTTCTTGGCCGCCTGGATCGCTGCGAGGGCCTTCTCGATCGCCCAACCGATGGTGTCCCGCACGCCCTGCGCCACCCCGAGCAGCGGGTCGGTCGCCGCCCTGACGGCCCCCATCACCACGGGCTCGACCTTCTCCGAGAGCGCGAAGATCTTGCCCGGGACATCGCCCATGACGACCGAGCTGAATCCAGTGATGATCGCTTGAACCGCTTCGCTGGCGCCCGCCCGTGCCGACTCCCCGAAGAAGTTCTTCACGTCGCTCAGCGGGCCCTCGGCCTTCGCGAGCGTGGGGGTCACCGCCACCGGGAGGATCAGGGCGCCGCCCAGCGCTGGTACCGGGATCCCCTCTTCGGCGAACCCGAATTTCTCCTTGAGCTCGCTGACCATGTCCAGGCCGAGGGAGCTGAGCGCGTGGCCGAAGCTCCCGAGGATCCCGCCGACGGTTCCCACCAGGCTGACGAACGGTGACGACATGAACGCGATGGTCTTCTGGGCCATCGCCTCGGCGGCCTCCTGGGCTCTCAGGATCAGGGCCGCGATCTGCGCCTGAACCATCTCGACGAAGGCGTGGACCTTGGCGATGATCGCGTCGATCGCTCCGTTCCAGTCCATCTCCATGAGCTCGAGCGGGTTGACGCTCATCAATCCGCGCATGTCCGCGAGGGCCTGCGCGCCGAAAGCGTGGAGCGACCTGGCCAGATTCCCGGCCTCCGCGAACGCCGAGGTGGTGATGTCTTCCAGGTTCGCGAGGGCCCCCTGGTGCAGACTCGCCACCGCGCTGAAGGTGCCCTTCAGCGCGTTCAGGAAGCTGCTCTGCATGGCCTCCCCGGCGGAGAGGGCGTTGTCCGCTGTGTTCGTCGCGAACTCATGGGCGCCCTCCATCAGCCCGGTGGCCCGCTCCTTGGCGTCCAGCAACGCCGCCGCCTGCTCCTGGGGCAGCCCGCCGACCATATCGGTGACCGATTTCCCCGATTGCAGCAAGGCGCTCGCCGCGCCGGGGGACGACTTCATCTGCACCGAATCGCTGCCTGATCCTCCCTTTTCATTCTCCCAGAACCACTTCAGCCCCTGCCAGGCGAGGACGTTCGGATCTCCGGAGCTGATGACCCCGTTCTCGGCGAGCTTGGCCAGGGTGAGGCGGAGCGGGAAGAACAGGTCCGCTTCGACCTTGCCACCCGCACCGCACCCGACGCCGTAGGTGGCGGCGGCCTTGGCGCCTGCCGCGAGCTTGCCCATATACGCGGTGATATTGCCGCCGATCTCGGCGCCGATACCCGCGGAAGCCTCGCCCTCTACGGTAACCACCGCCAGGTTCAGACCGCCTGCGCCGATGTCGAAGCTGGCGCTGCCTTCCGCTTTGGCACCCGCAAAAGCGCTCGCCTCACCCACCAGCTTTGCGCCCGTCAGGCCGATGGCCGCCGAGCCGGACGCGTCGGCCTCGGCGCCGGCCATGGCCGTGCCCTCGGCGCCCACATCCGCGTCCACGCCGCCGAGGGATACGCCAGCGGTTGCATCCCCCGATACCTTGGCACCCGCGAACACATCCGCCTGCCCCCCCATCTGTGCGCCCTCGATGAGGCCGACCTTGGCGGAGCCGCTGGCTGAGCCCTCGACCCCAGCCATGGCGCGGCCCTTGCCACTCGCCCGGGCCCCGACCAGATCGAATCCACCCGCGCGGATGCCGGCTTCCGCGCCCGCGCTGGCATCGACCTCCGCACCCATCATGGCGCTGGCGCTTCCGTGGGCCTCGGCGCTCAACCCGCTTGTGGAAGCACCGGCCTCAGCCTGGGCCTTTGTTCCTGCGAAGCCACCCGCGGTGGCCTGGGTCCCAGCGTAGCCCTCCACGCCCGAAGCGAGCTCCTTCTTGTGGCTCGCTCCAGCGGCCACCTTGCCGCCCACGCCTGCGCTCGCGGAGGCGTCGGTCTGCGCGCCCACCCCATACTTCGACTTGTATGTACTGGCCGAAGCGCCGCTCTGTACACCTGCGAAGGTCTCAGCTGTTGCTCCCGCCTTGGACTCCTCGATGACGTTTCCGCTGGCATCCTTCTTCACCGTACTGGACAGCGTGCTGGCCTGCGCCCCGGCGCCAGCCCTGTCTTTCCGTGATGCCCTCTTGTATTTGGTCCCCTTCTTGTCGGTGTATTCCTCAGTTAACGTCTCAGACTCGGCGCCGGCGAAAGCACCCGTGTCTTTGCCATGAGCGAAGCCATCGAGCGCCATTCGTTTCTCGTTGCCGAGGGCGCCCATGATCGAGCCCTTGCGCTTGACATCCTGGAGATGTTTCTTCGCATGCTGTTTCTTGAGGAGGCCGCGCTTTTGGGTCTTGCCTTGGTTCTTGACCTTGTCTCGGTGGAACTTCCCATCCCCCGACGTCCCGCTCTGGTAGTTCCCGTCCTGGTCGAATTCCCCGTCCTTGTGCTTCACCATCTTGGTGGCCAGGCGCTCGCTGCCTGCCCCGGTCCCGCGGGACGACTTGTCGCGCTTCTTCTTCTTTTTCGCCGCCTGTGCCCCTCTGGCGACTTCAGCGGCCCTCGCGGCTTCCGCCTTCTTCTGATCTTCAGCGGCCTGCTCATCGGCGGCCTGCTGCTCGTCCGGTGCAAGCGGGTCTGGCACCGAAGCGGCGATGTCCGCGTCTTCAACGAGCAGCTCGTCCTCAAGCAGCTCGTCCTCAAGCAGCTCGTCCCCAAGCAGCTCGTCCTCTGGCAGATCGTCGTCGTCGCTGAGCTGTACTGGCGCGTCGAACCGGCCCTGCACCGAGCCGCTCTGGGCCCCCGCTGCGCTACCGACCTCGCCGAGCAAGGGCTCCGCCGCCTCTCCGCGCACCACCCCGTCCGGGGCCCAGACGCCGCCAGCGGGGGGCCCCCCGGCGCCCAGGTTCCAGCCGATGTCGCCCACGGAGCCGAAGGCCCAGCGCCAGGTGCCCTCCCGAGGGCGCAGGCTGCGGCCCCAGT
>CAYXGP010000068.1:33334-34542 GCA_964464515.1 uncultured Enterobacterales bacterium | reverse complement strand
GGTGTCGGTGCTGGCCCAAATCAATAGCCAGGGTTCGAGCGCGGCGCCCGCCGGGGGGGGCCGGGGCCGCGCAGGCAAGGGCATCCGTGTGGGACCGCCCTCAGGGGGGGACATTGCTTTTCATGGAGCGGCCTTGAGTGCCAATAGTGCCCGTGAAAGCGGGCCGGGCCATTGGTGCGCCTTCCAGCACCAGCGGTGCGGCGACCAGCGGAGACGCGACCAGAAGCAGCATCCACGGATGCTACCGCACCGACTGCGGGGAGGCGGCGTCTTCCGTCTGGGGGGCGAGCCCGCCGAGCATGCCCAGGGCCAGACCGAACAGGATCACCCCGCCGCCGATCCACACATGCAGCGCGGGCCAGCCCCGGAAGAACAGCACGTCGCCGACCACCGCGAAGACGGGCATCACATAGGAGATCACCCCGATCACCGCCGCCCGCTCCAGCGCGTACGCGCGGGTCATCAGCCACTGCCCGCAAGAGGCGCATGCGCCCACGAGCCCGAGGGGGATCCACAGGTGCGGAGAGGGCACGACCCGGGTTCCGAACCCCGAGAGCAGCAGCGCACCCGCGAGCACCGTCACGCCGATCTGAAACCACAGCACGATCGCCGCCGCGCGATCGGTAGATCCCAGCACGCGCAGGCAGAGGTGGGCGCCCGTCGAGGCCAGCGCGGCGCCCACTGCCCACAGGCCCCAGGTGCTGCCCACCGCCAGGTCTGGTGCCAGGAGCACCGAGCAGCCGACCAGCCCCAGCAGCAGGCCGCTCCACACCCTCCGCCCGGGACGCTCGCTGGCGCCGATCACGAGGGGCGCAACCACCCCCATCGCGATGGGCTGCAGCTTGGTGATCAGGGTGAGGTCGGCGAGGGCCAGCCCCTTCGCGGCGGTGAAGAAGCAACCCATCGCGAGGAAGCCCATGCCCAGGCGGAGGGCGAACACCCGCCGGTTGACGATCGCGCGGGTGCCGCCGCGGGCCATCAGCACCGCCACGGGGACGCTGGTGAGCCCGCGCCAGAACACCAGATCGATGGCAGACAGTTCGGCCCGAACAACCTTCACGAAGCCCAGCATCACCGTGAAGACCAGCGCGGCCGCGACCATGTAGAGCGGTCCCGGCCGCATGCTCTCTCCGCGGTGCTCAGCCCGTGGCGCGCTCAGCCCGGGGCGCGCTCAGCCCGTGGCGCGCTCAGCCCGTGGCGCGCTCAGC
>CAYXGP010000068.1:0-33234 GCA_964464515.1 uncultured Enterobacterales bacterium | reverse complement strand
CCGGGGCGCGCTCAGCCCGGGGCGCGCTCAGCCCGGGGCGCGCTCAGCCCGGGGCGCGCTCAGCCCGGGGCTTGCCGCACCACCGCCAACCCGCAGTCTCGCGCCTGCGCGACATGAAGAGTGCTCCCCCGCCCTGGCTCAGCGCGGGGGAGGTTGCTTCTTCTACGCGGGCTGCGCCGGCGTGATGATGCCGAAGACGCCGCCGGTGGAGTCAGCGACGACGACCATGCGGCCGACGTTCGGCATGTCCATGATGTCGGTGAAGGTCTGGCCGCCGAACTGCTTCACGCGCGCCGCTGCGGCGTCGACGTCGTCGATCTCGACCCAGGTCAGCCAGTGCGAGGGCGCGCCCTCCTGGAAGGCCGGGCACGCGCCGCCGCGCATCTCCTCGCCGTCCTTGAGCAGGTAGTAGGTGCCGCCCTGGGGCATGGGCATCTCGCCCATCTCGAAGCCGAAGCTGCTGGTGAGCCAGGCGCGGTCGGCGTCGATGTCGGTGCTCTGCAGCTCGACCCAGTGGATGGTGCCGTTGCCGCTCGGCGGGTTGGTGGAGTTCTCGGGATCGACCTCGTGGAACAGCGACAGGATGGCGCCGGAGGGCCCCGCGATGACGCTGAAGCGCCCAGGGGGAATGTCGGTGGGGGGGACGATCTGCCGGCCGCCGTTGGTCACGCAGAGGGCGGTGCTGGCATCGACGTCTTCGACGCGGAGGTAGTTGTCCCAGTGGGGCGGCTCGCCCGGCATGTTGGGGCCGCGGAGGTGCGCGCGTGGGATGCCACCCACTGAGAACATGATGGCCTCTTCGTCGCCCATCTGCATCGTCTGGACCGACCAGCCGAGCACCTCGGAGTAGAAGGTCTTCGCCTTCTCGATGTCGGTGGTGACGATGCCGTGCCAGCAGAAGGCGTTGTTGGTGTATGCCATGGTGAGCTCTCCCGAGAGGGGGCTTTTGAATGAGTCGGTTGGAATGATGGGTGGGAGGCCGAGAATCGGGTCTCTGCGCGGGTTGCTGCGATGACCATGAAACCGGGCGACGCAGCACCCGGCATCTAATCTCAGCGCCCCCGCCACGCACATGAAAAACATAAACAGGTGTTCAGGGGCCGGCGAAGAACGCCCCTCAGTCGAGGGAGACGCCGCCGCCGCTGCTGGTGGCGATGCCGGTCAGCGCTCCATCTTCGAACCGCATCTCGGTTGGGAAGCCGGTCGCCTCCAGCGCCATGCCGAAGCCGATGCGCATGCCGTTGTTGGGGCGGGGATTCCAGATCTCGATCTTCTTGCCGTCCTCGGTGCGTGTGCTGGAGCCGCTGGGCTCGCCCACCACCAGGTAGGCCTGCCGCTTGGTCATGCCGTTGACCAGCTGACGACCCACGATGGCCTTCTTGATGTCGTCGGGCCAGCCAGCGTCTACCGGGTCGGTGGTGGTGACCAGCTCGTCGAGCACCGCCGAGACGTCGCTGAATGCCGTCACCTCCAGGCAGTCGATCTTGGTGTCTCGGCCGCGGCTGGCGCCCGTGCCGACGAAGGTGATCGTCAGAACGTCGTCGTCGTAGATCGCCTCTTTCAGCGCGAGCTTCTCGTAGGGGCGCACGCCGAACCAGGTGGTGTGTGCGCTGGCCATGGTCGATGAGACGATGGCGGTGGCCTCGGTCTTCCATCCCGACGGAGACACCTCCACCAGCGGCCCCACCCACGGAAGGCCCATCGTCATTCCGGTCTTCACCGGCAGATCGCGCAGCGCCCAGACGGTCTTGCCTTCGTACACGGCGGTGGCTTCGGCCTCCAGCGCCTTGCGCTCGGCGCGCTTGAGACCGCCTGCGTCTGCGACGGAGCTGGAGAGGACGGAGCTGGTGAGGAAGAGCGCGGAGGCCGCAAGACGGAGGATGTGCACGGTTGAAATCCGGGTGTCGAGGGGGGAACCCTCTGTATCCCGCGGCTGGTCTCGGTCGTTGGTTTCGGCGACGGCTTCCGTCGGCGCAGACGCTCCGGAGGCGGGCGCCCCGCTGGCGGCGCGGGTTAGCCCAGGGGGATGCGCGCCGTCTTCCTCGCTGTGAACTTCGTGGTGACCGGCGCGATGTTCCTGGCGGTGTCGGCGCTCAATCTGGTGGTGGGGTTCCTCCTGCAGCTCGTCACCCTGCCGTGGGATCGCCACCGCCGCAACTGTCTGTGGGTCAACCGATGGATCTGGGGGCGCCTGCTGTGGGCGGCCCAGCCCGGCTGGGGGCTGCGGCGGCAGGGATTCGCGGACGTCGGGCCAGGCCCCTGGATCATCATCGCCAACCACCGCAGCCTGATCGACATCCCCCTGTGCATGGGCCTGCCTCTGCCGCTGCGCGTGTTGGGCAAGGCGTCGCTGGCCCGGGTACCCTTCATGGGACTCTACCTGCGGTTCTCGCGGCAGATCCTGATCGACGCAGCCGATCCGCAGAGCGTCACCGGGGCGCTGAAGAGCTGCCAGGAGTCGCTGTCCGCGGGCATCTCACTGCTGATCTTCCCTGAGGGGGCCCGACAGGAGGCGGCGGAGCTGGGCACCTTCCGGCGCGGCGCCTTCCGGCTGGCAAAGGACCTGGGCGTGTCGGTCCTTCCTGTCGCGATCTGGGGCACGCACAGAATCATGGCGAAGGGCACCCCCATCCCGCAGTCGCTGTACCACCTGGCGCGAGTTCGGGTGCTGCCTCCGCTCGATCCTGCCGACTTCAGCACAGCCCGAAAGATGTCCAACCGGGCGCGGGCGAACCTCTCCGACGCCGTCGAGGCGCTAGCCAGCCCCCCACTTGAGCGCGCCAGCGCACGCTACCTGCCCGCGGGCCGCTGGGCCCACGGGTTCGCGCGGGGCAAGATGGCCGCAGATCCGGCCTACCAGCGAGTGCTCTCGTTCCTGTCTCCCCGCAGCGGTGGTCGACTGGTCGATGTGGGCTGCGGTGAGGGGCATCTGCTGGCCCTCGTCCGCGCGGCCTCTCCGGGGGTGGCTCTGTTCGGCGTTGATCACGACGCGGGGCGGGTGGAGACAGCGCGGATCGCCCTGGACGGCGAGGAGCGCCTCGAGCTCGCCGTAGGGGACGCGCGGCGGGTGGAGCTCCCGCGCGCCGACGTGCTGTGCTGCCTGGACGTGCTGCACTACCTGCCTCCAGATGAGCAGGACGACCTGGTGCGTCGGTTCGCCGCTGCGCTGGTCCCCGGGGGGTTGCTGCTGATCCGCGACGGCCATCGCACCGACGGACTGAAGGGTCGCCTGCTGCGCTGGTCAGAGCAGCTCGCGGTGGCGACGGGGCGGCACAAGGGCGACGGCGTCTTCTTCCGACCCCGGGGGGCCACCCGCGCTGCGCTGGAGCAGGCGGGGCTGCTCGTAGAGCTGCAGGATTGCAGCCAGAACACGCCGTTCGCGAACCTGATGTGGGTGGGCCGACGCCCCGAGCTCTTCGCTGAGGAGGGGGCGTGAGGCCGGTGGCGATCACCGGCCTGGGCGCGAGCTCTGCGCTTGGCTCCTCCGCGGAGGAGCTGTTCTCCCGCCTCTGCGCGGGTGAGAGCGGCCTGGGTCCGGCCCGCCGCGGCGCGGCCCGCGGTCCTGTCGCGGCCATCCCCGGGGGGCCGGTGTACGCGCCGGAGCTCGCCATCGCCGCGGCGCGACAGGCCCTCACGGGAGGGGCCGAACCGCGCAGTCTTGAGCCGCGCAGTCTTGAGCCGCGCAGTCTTGATCTGCGGGGGCTGGCGGTGATCGGCGCCTCCACGGCGGGCGACATGGCCCGCTCCGAGCCGGCCGTCACCCAACACATCCGAGACGGCGCGACCGATCGCCCGGACGAGTACTTCTGGCCGCAACGCTGTCACGTGCCCACCGCCGCTGTGGCCCGCGCGCTGGGGGCGGAGGGCCCCTGCTACACGCTGTCCACCGCCTGCACCTCGGGGACATGCGCCATCGCGGACGCCGGCGAGCTGGTGGCAGCGGGCATCGTCCCGGCGGCGCTCGCGGTGGGCGTGGACGCTCTGTGCGACCTCACGCTGGCCGGCTTCGGCGCGCTGAAGGTCTACGCTCCCGAGCCCACCCGCCCGTTCGACGCCGATCGTCGCGGCATGAACATCGGCGAGGGGGCGGCGGCGCTGCTGCTTGAAGACCTCGACCACGCGCTGGCCCGCGGGGCGCGTCCGCTGGCCCTGCTGGCCGGACACGGCAATTCCTCCGACGCCCACCACCTGAGCACCCCAGACCCCACGGCAGACGGCGCGCGCCGGGCGATCCGGATGGCTCTCGGTGAGCTGCCTGCGAGCGCGGTGGGGTACGTCAACGCGCATGCCACCGGGACGCTGCTGAACGACGCGATGGAGGCCCAGGCCCTGGCCGCAGAGGTCCCCGAGGCTGCGGTGAGCGGCTCGAAGGGCGCCATCGGCCACACCCTGGGGGGGGCGGGCGCGCTGGAGGCGGTGATCACCATCCTGGCGCTGACCCGGGGCCGCCTGCCGCCCAACGTGGGGCTGCGTCAGCCGGGGTTCGATCTCGATCTTGTCCGAGCGTGTCGCGAGGTCCGGGTGGAGGCGGCTCTCTCCGTCAACTTCGCGTTCGGCGGCCACAACGCGGCGGTGCTGTTCACCGCCTGGAGGGGATGACGTGGGGGGCGTGCTGGAGGCGACGATCGCAGCGTCTCGTGCCGAGGTCTCCGGCGGGCTGGCGGCGCTGCGCCGCGGACCGTCTGGCGGACCGGGCCATGCCGGGTCCGACAGCTCGGACCCGGCCGATCTGACAGGTCTGCCCGCCCCGAGGCGCCCGAAGCGCGTGCCGGCGGGCACCTGGCGACGCATGTCCCGGCTGGCGCGGCTGGCCGCCGCCGCCGCTGTGCCGCTGCTGGAAGCGCGCGAGGATCGCGCCACCCTGCCCATGGTGTGGGGCACGTCCATCGGAGAGCTGGGACCGACCAGTCGCCTGCTCAGGCGCATGGCTATCGAGGGCCCCGCCACCGCGAGCCCACTGGCGTTTCAGAACAGCGTCACCAACGCCCCCGCCGGGCACCTGTCGATCGCCCTGGGACTCAAGGGACCCTCACAGACGGTCTCGGCGGGCGGGGCCACCGGGCTGACGGCGCTGCTCCGGGGGATGCTCTGGCTGCGTCGCGGCGCGCAGGCGGTGCTGGTGGTGGCGGGCGACGATCGCACGGCCATGTGGGATCACGCGTGGGCCCTCCAGCCCGATCCCCCCCCGCTGGGAGAGGCTGTCGCTGCGCTGCTGCTCACCGCCGACGGCGCCGGGCCCCGGGTCACCCTGCAGCTCGGCGCTCACCCCGCTCCGGGCGCTCTGTCGCGGCGGCGGGCCTACCCCGGAGAGCACCTCTCCGGTACGCTGGCCGGGTGCCGGGCCATCGAGGACGCCATCGGACTCACCCCGTCGGCTGGATTGGTGGCGGTTGTGGCGCTGACGGAGACCGGGGGGACCGTGATCGACCGAGACGGTCCGCGGGCAATCACCGCGAGGGTGCGTCCATGAGCCCCCCGCTCCCAAGACCGCTGTTCGTTCCTGAATCCGCTGTTCCCAATACTGCTGTTCCCAATACTGCTGTGTTCCCATGACTGCTGTGCTGCTGCCCGGATTGCTCTGTCTCGCTGCGCTCGCGCAGACTCCCGCAGAGGAGTTCCCTGATGAGTCGACGGCGTCTCCCTCCGAGGCGATGTCCGACGAGACCGACGCGAGCGAGCCTCCGAGCAGTGAACCTCTGAGCAGTGAGCCTCCGAGCGAGGGGACCTCCGGGTCCGCTCCGACAGAATCCGAAGCAAGTGATTCGACAGAGCCTGCCTCAGGGGAGGCTGATGATGAGCGCGCGCCGATCATCGCCCCCGCGCTCACCGCCGACGCCACGCCGATCTACCCCGAGGAGGCTCGCTCCCGCGGCATCCACGGCGAGGTGCTGCTGTTGATCGATGTGAACGCGGAGGGGCGGGTGACAGCCGCGGAGGTGATCGACTCGTCTCATGATCTGCTGTCGATGGCCGCGCGCGACGCCGCCTGGAAGTTGGAATTCACTGCGGCCACGCAGGGCGGAGAGGCCGTGGCTGTACAGCTCCACTACCGGTTCCGGTTCGATCTCGGCATCACCGATCAGCAGGGGCTGCCCGTGCCGGGGAGCCTTCATGGGCATGTGGTGGACGCCGACGGCCTGTCGCTCCCTGGTGCGACGGTGCGCGTCACAGGCGGCCCCGACTTCGAGCCGCTCGTGTTGGAGAGCCGAACCGACGGGACGTTCCGCGCGCCGTTCCTGCCCTCGGGCATCTACACCGTGACGGTGGAGTTCCCCGGGTTCGGAGCGTCCGGCGGTGAGATGGAGATCCGCGCAGGCGAGAACCTGTCTCGACGCTTCACGCTGTTCCCCGAGGGCACCGAGGAGATCGTCGTCACGTGGGAGGACCGGACGTGGCGTGAGGTCGAGCGCGCCGAGCTGGTCCCGAACACGGGGACAGTCACCGGCGAGTATACGCTGACACGCAGAGACATCGAGTCCACCCCCGGCTCGATGGAGGACGTGGCGCGGGCCGTCCACTCGCTCCCCGGCATCGTCTCCGACGGCGACATGCTGGCGACCTTCAACGCGCGCGGCGGAGAGACCGGCGACGTGGTCTTTTTGTTGGATCGCGTGCCGCTGTCCAACCCGTTCCACCTGGCGGGGTTCAATTCGCTGTTCAACCCCGATCTCATCTCGACCGTTCAATTCCACGCGGGAACAGCGCCGGCCGAGGTGCCCGCGGGTACGTCCGCGGTGCTGGCGGTCGAGACATGGGACGGCAGTCCCCGGCAGGACTCCAGCGATCTGGATGGCGCCTTCGACATCTCCGCGTCGTCGCTGCGGCTGCTGGTGATGGGGCCTGTCGGCGAGCGGGGAGCTATCGCGGTGGCGGCGCGCCGCTCCTACATGGAGACGTACTTCCAGGTGATGAAGTGGGCCAACGTCATCGACACCTCGTTCGCCGCTCCTGAGTTCTCCGAGATCTCCGCGCGCTTCTCGTTCAAACCCGACGCGCGAAACCGCCTGATGCTCACGCTGATGCGCAGCGGCGACTCCATGGGTATCGTCGACAGCGCCGACGACAGTCTCATCACGGTCGACGCCACGTTTGAATTGGATAACCAGCTCGATCTCATCTCGCTCGATCATCGCTTCCAGCCGCAGGAGGGCCGCGAGTGGCGGACCACCGCGGCGATCACGCGCGACAAGGCCCACATGCTGCGCGACCTGGGCGGGGAGTTCACGCAGGACATCGCGACGCTGCGGGTCTACGGGCGCACCGATCTGACGACGACCGCGGGGCGCCACGTGGTGAAGACCGGTGTGGACGGCGCCTGGGCGGTGGTCGACGCGGTGGGCACCATCGAGGACATCCGCGCCTTCCCGGTGTGGTACAACGCGCCCATCGCCGAGTACGATGTTCCCCTGGTCACATTGGATGAGGCCGAGGGGTGGCCCGAGGCCAGCGCGTATCTGCAGGACACCTGGGAGGGGCCGGTCCACGTGCGGGCTGGCGGTCGGGGCTCCTACACCGGCGCGACGGACGAGCTGCTGTGGAGCCCCCGGGCGGGGATCTCCGTGCCGCTGCCCACCGGCACGGTTCCCAAGATAAGCGGAGGCCTCTACCACAAGACCCCCACCGATCCGCGGATACTCGACGACGTCATCGGAAACCCCGACATCGGCTCGGAGAAGGCGATCCACGCGGTCGTCGGGCTCGACCAGGGCTTCCCTCTGCCCGGCGAGTCTGCGGGCGGGCTGATCCGCGTCGAGGCGTATCACATCGCGCTCAGCGATCTCGTGGTCCACCCGGACGATCCCGACGCCATCACGAATGGTGGAGACTCCTGGAGCAACGAGGGCACGGGGACCAACCGCGGCGTCGATGTCCTGGTCGGCGCGCGGTCCGGGCGACTCGGCGGGATGCTCACCTACAGCTTGTTGGTGGCAGAGCGCACCAATCCGCTGGCGACCGTCTATGCAGAGACGTACGCACCGGGGCAGGATCAGCGACACACCCTGGGCGCGAGCACCGAGTGGCAGGTCACGCCGGACTGGCGCGGGACGCTCCGGTACTCGTTCCACACGGGGCGCCCCATCTCCACCGTGGTCGCCAGCGGCGAAGACAAGGCCGCGCTGTCTTGCGTCAACTGCGATCGCCTAGGCAACTACCACAACATCGACGTGCGGGGAGAGTGGCGCCGCGCGCTGGAGAGCTACCGGCTCGCGGTGTACCTGGAGATACTCAACGTGACCAACTTCCAGTCCGACTTCGTACCGACCGTGCAGGTGGAGAACGGAGAGCTGACGGAGGGCATGTTCTCACACCTGCCGATTCGGCCGTTCCTGGGCGTTCGGGCGGACTTCTGATCGCAGACCCCGCGACGGCTGACTCCGCCACCTCCCCGAAGATGCCGGTTTGCCGACCCGGTCGCGGTGAGCCGGGGGGCGGGGCTGTGCCTTTCCGCCCGCTCGCCGTGCGGATTCGTACACAGCCTCGCTGCCGGCCGCGTCCAGCCACCGATCCAGCTTGCGCCATCGAGCGAACAGCCAGGCGCGTCGATCTGCCTGGGGGATGTCCGTCGCTGGCACTCGCTCCAAGCGGACGCGAACGTGACCTCCAATCATCGCTCCGTCAAACAGGTCGCGTAGGTGGGTCAGCCCCTCGAGACCGGTGTGGGCGAAGAAGACCACGTCGGCCTCGGGGGCCGCGGCCATCAGCGCCAGCGCGCCGCCCGTGTGGGGGGACAACACCCAGCGCAGGCTGCGGGCCAGGGCCAGACGCTCGGTCGCGCCCCGAGCCTCCAGCCGGGCGATCTGGCGGGTGCGTCGGCCCGGGGTGAAGCGGGTGCCCTCCGGGAAGAGCACCACGAAGTCACCGGCGCCCAGCCCCTCGGCGAGCTTCGCCACCCGGGCGATCTGCGCGCCGGGCGCCCCGGTGTCTCGCTCGACGAAGGCGTTCGGGGTGCGCTCTCCCAGGAGGTCCAGGATGGGATCCAGACGGAGGGCCGCCTTCATCACGTACCGGGGCCGCTGGCCGGGCGGTGAGAGCACCATGGGCAGCAGGGTGTCTGCCAGGCTGACGTGTCGCGGGAAGACCAGCAGGGGACCGCCCTCGAGCGCCTCGGCCCCTTCGATCTCCAGCCGCAGGGAGAACAACGCTCGGAAGGCCGCAAACAGCCCGCCGGCCCAGGCCCTGGCCAGCGCGACGTTGCGATCGACGTAGGCGGGGCTGCGGCGCCACAGCGCCCAGACCACGCCCAGTCCGAGCAGCCCCAGCGCCTCCGCCAGCCCGTAGATCAGCACGAAGGCGGTGGCGCGAAGCCAGGGCATGCGCCACCGCCGACGGACCAGATCACCGGCCGCGGCCAGCGGGAGGCACGACGTGGCCAGAGACACTGCGGCGAGGCCCATCAACAGGGCGGCGGGCACGAGCAGGGTGCGACGGACTGCGGGGCGAGCGAGCAGACGGACCAGAGGATGGCGTTCGTGCATGGCAGACCCCGTGCTCACGGGTAGACGCAGCAACAGGTGTGCCAGGACCTCCCCTCCGGTCTCGTGGGTCATGGATCGCGGTCTCGTGGATCGCCGTCTCGCGGGGCGCTTTGTTCACGACTCGACGGCTCCCGGGCCGCGGTCCAAGAGGACGATTCACGAGACTGAGCATCGAGGTCGATGAACGAGAACGAGTCAGGAGATCGAGTCACGAGAACGATCGTTCCACAACGGGAACGAGTGTCAGAGCCAGACTATGGTTGTTTACCGACACTCAAGCCGCTTGAGCCGCCAGGAGGAGGGGGGCGCTCCACCGCCTTGTGACGCGGCGGGGCTGCTCCGGGGCCCCCACCCAACAGCAACAGTCGTTCCACCTGGGATCGGGTGAGGAGACCTACCAGCCGGCCGTTCTCGACCACCAGCGCCGCTCGCCTCGGGCCGAGCGCCGCCCAGGCCCGCTCCAGCGGCATCTGTGGGGAGAACACGTCCGCCGGATGGATCGCTGCGGCGAGGGAGGTCCCCGGACCCGATCGCCGCCACAGACGGGCGAGATCGTCCCAGGTGACCACGCCCACGAGACGATCACCGACGTGCACCGGGAGGACCTCCAGGCCGCTACGCCGCGCCTCCGATAGCGCCGCCTCGATAGTCAGGTCGGCCGGAACGGGGATCACGCGGGTCTGCATGGCGTCGGCCACGCTCCGCCGCCGCAGCGCGTCGTGGTGGAGCGCCGCTCGGGCCTCGGCGCCTGCCCCGGCATAGACGAAGATCGCGATCAGGATGAGCATCGGGTTGAAGAACAGGCCCAGCAGCCCCAGCGGAATCGCCAGCGCGCGGCCGACGCGGGCGGCCGTCAGCGTGGCACGCAGCCGATCGCCTGAGCGGGCGGCCAGGAGCGCCCGCAGCACCCGACCACCGTCCATCGGGAAGGCCGGGAGGAGGTTGAACAGCGCCAGCATGAGGTTCACCGCCGCGAGCTGCAGCAGCACGGGCAGTTCGCTCGGGTCTGCGGCCACGGCCGGAGGAGACAGCGCCAGGAGGATGACGGCGAGCGCCCCATTCACCGCCGGGCCGGCCAGGGCGATGAGCAGCTCCTGGCGGGGGGCCTCCGGCAGCCGCTCGAGCTGCGCGACCCCGCCGAGGGGGAGCAGGATGATGGCCCGGGTGCGGATCCCGAAGCGCTGCGCGGTCAGCGCATGTCCCAGCTCGTGCAGCGCCACGCAGACGAAGACCAGCAACAGGAACGCTATCGCTCCCAGGGCTTCGAGCAGGGTCCCGCCGGCACCGATGCGTGCCCAGGCGATGAACAGCATCAGGAGCCCGAAGGTCCAGTGGACGCGGATGGGGATCCCGCGGATGCGTGCGATGTCCATCAGGCGCTCGCGGAGACGACGGGATCGGGGGAATGGGGCGTGCCAGCTCGCAGCCGCCGCCAGAGCTCCGGGACGAGGAGCACGGGCAGCGACACCGCGATGACGCGGCCCCACGACGCCAGCCCGAGGGGCGCCGTCCCCAGAAGCTGCTGGGCGATTGGGAGGTAGACCGACAGCAGATGGACGATCAGCATCGCCGCGGCCGCGCGGGGCAGCCAGGGGTTCTGCCGTCCCCGGATAGCCTCGCCCACGCGGAAGTTGAAGGCGTGGAGCTGGCCCATGACCACCAGAACCGAGAACGCGGCGGTCTGTGCGACTGCGGCTGAGCTCTGGCCCCGCTCCAGGAGGTAGATCGCCACCGTGGTGGTGGCCATCCAGCAGCCATAGCCCAGGATCTCGAGCAGCTCCGGGCGGCCCAGCAGGGGCTCCTCGGGCGGGGGCGGCGGGCGCTGCATCGTCCCGGGCTCGGGGGGCTCGCCGGCGAGGGCCGCTGCGGTGACGCCGTCGGAGATCAGGTTCAGCCAGAGGATCTGGATGGGCGTGAGCAGGAGCGGGCCGCCGAGCGTCAGGCCGATGGCGACGGCGGCGAGCTCACCGACATTCGACGAGAGCAGGTAGCGGACAAACCGGCGGATGTTCTCGCGCTGACGACGCCCCTCCTCCACTCCTGCGACGATCGAGGTGAAGTCGTCATCGAGGATGACCACGTCGGCGGCGCCGCGCGCCACGTCCGTGCCGCGTTGGCCCATCGCCACGCCCACGTCCGCCCGCTTGAGCGCTGGGGCGTCGTTGATCCCGTCGCCGGTCATCGCCACGATCTCGCCTTTGGCCTGGAGGCGCGTCACCACCCGGAGCTTCTCCGCCGGGGTGACCCGTGCCAGCACGGGATCGTGGGTGAGGGCGCGATCCAGATCGTCGTCCGTGAGCGCCGACAGCTCGACCCCGGTCAGCACGGTTGCGGGGGTGAGCCCGACCTCTCGAGCGATGGCGTTTCCGGT
This sequence comes from uncultured Enterobacterales bacterium, assembly GCA_964464515.1. Lineage (GTDB taxonomy): Bacteria > Myxococcota_A > UBA796 > UBA796 > UBA2385 > CAYXGP01. Next base: position 21,387 of record CAYXGP010000068.1, on the reverse strand, counting down.
CGGTCCGGCGTCTCCGGTCACCACCAGCACCCGTATCCCCGCTGCTCGGGCCGAACGGACCGCTCCGGGGACCTCCGGACGCGGGGGATCGATCATCCCCACGAGGCCGAGAAAGGTGAGCCCGGTCTCGTCTCGCTCGGGTTCACCCGATGCCCCCCGAGGGAGCTCTCGCCGGGCCAACGCCAGCACTCGGAGCCCCGCGCCCGCCATGCGGTGCGTCTCCGCAACCGCGCGCTCGATCACCACCGCCTCTGAGCCTGAACAGCGCGGGAGGACCTCCTCAGGGGCTCCCTTGAGGTGGAGGGTTCCGTCGATGACCACGCTCATGCGGCGGCGCGCGGCCGTGAACGGGTGCTCCAGCTTCACCTCTCCTGGCGTCGGGAGGCTGGCCTTGCGGGCGGCGACCACCAGGGCGATCTCGGTCGGATCTCCCACGGCAGACCAGCCCGCGCCGTCTCGCTGCAGACGCGCGTGGTTGCAGCAGAGGCCAGTCTCCAGCAGACGACGCGTCGCCTCATCCGGGGTGAGCGGTCCGTCGGGTCCGAGGAACTGCCCGTGGGGCTGGTACCCCCGGCCGGTGACGCGGAGTCGACTCGCGGGGGTGACGATCTCCGCCACCGTCATCGACCCGCCGGTGAGCGTCCCGGTCTTGTCGGTGCAGATCGTCGTGACCGCGCCCAGCGACTCGGCGGCGGCCAGCCGACGCAGGAGCACCCGCCGACGGACCAACGCCCGCGTGCCCAGCGCCAGCGTGACGGTGACCATCGCCGGGAGCCCCTCGGGGATCGCCCCCACGGCGAGGGAGATGGCCGTCATCACCATCTGGTCCAGCGGGCGCCCCAGCGCCCAACCCAGCAGCGCCACGCCAGCGGAGACACTCACGGCGAGCGCGCCGATCTGGCGACCCAACACCACCAGATGACGGCGCAGGGGGGTCGCGGCGGTCTCCACCTCATCGGTCAACGCCGCCACCTGTCCGAACTCCGTCCGGATCCCGGTGGCGACGACGACCCCTACTCCCCCGCCGCGCACCACCGTCGTGCCCATGAAGGCCAGCGCCCGCTGCTCCGCGAGCGGAGTTTGCGGTGCGTCGGCGTCCACCACCTTGCTGATCGGCACGGACTCGCCGGTCAGCGCGGCTTCATCGAGCCGCAGCCCCTGCACCCGGATCAGGCGGAGATCTGCGGGGACGCGCCCTCCCGCGGCGATCTCGACCACGTCCCCAGGGACGAGAGAGGCTGCGGGGAGCGACCGTATGAGCCCTCCTCGGAGAACCTGTGCCCGCGGCGCGAGCATCTTCCGCAGCGCCTCCAGCGCTCGCTCGGCCCGCCACTCCTGCCCGAACCCCAGCGCGGCGTTGAGCACCAGAATGGCGAGGATCGTACCGGCATCGAGGTGCTCGCCGACGAGGATGGAGAGCGCGGCCGCAACAGCCAGCAGCGCCACGAGGGGATCCACGAACTGGCGCGCCAGCATCGCCGGCCAGCGCACCCCCTGCGCCGTGGGCAGGTCGTTCGGTCCGACGACGTCTCTGCGGCGCGTCGCCTCCTCGTCGGCGAGGCCGGTCGCGGGATCGACGCCGAGACGAGCGAACACCTCCGCGGAAGGGAGGCTGTGCCAGGCAGGTCGCTCAGACGAGATCGGAGGCATGGGTTTCGGCGCTCCCCTCCATCCAGTGGCCCCTTACACCAGGGCGATGGGAAGCAAGTCATGTGCCATCCTCGGTCCTCAGTGACTGTAGAGTACGGCTGGGCGGTCCGGAATCGTCGACTCCGCGAGATGGACGACCCCGGTCCATCCAGACGGGGGCCGTCTCTCGTGGACTGGTGGAGCCGAGCTCGTCGTTGTTCAGACGTCTTCAGAGCCACCGTCGGTCCTGCTCGCAGCTTCCAATTCTCACTGAATCAAAAAGTGCGGGCTGCGCCGGTCGTTTGACACGGGCGGCATTAAACACCCCAGGTGATCGTCACCCGCCTGATTCGTCGCGTCGTCTGGACCCTGGCCTGGGGGTTCATTTCCGTGACCATCCTTCCCATCACGCGGATACGGGCGCGGGGCCGTCGGCACATCCCCCGTCGCGGCGCGGGCCTGCTCGTCGCCAACCACGTGACCTTCCTCGATCCGGCGACGATCGGCTGGGCCAGCCTGCGGCAGCTCCACGGCGTGGGCACCGATCAGGTGCTGCGTGTGCCTGTCGTCGGTCCGCTCGTGCCCTGGTTCAGCGTGATCCCGTTCGCGAAGGGCATGAAGGACCGGGCGGCGATGGAGGAGGTCCAGCGCCGGATCGATAACGGCTCTGTGGTGCTGATCTTCCCAGAGGGGAACCGATCGTGGACCGGGGGACTGGGGCCCGTCGGCGAGGGGATCGGCCGGCTGGCGCTGCGCCTCGGCGTGCCGGTGCTGTTCTGTCGGCAGACGACCGGCCACCTGCACTGGCCGCGCTGGGCGAAGTACCCCCGGCTGGTGCCCATCCACATGGAGTTCACCGAGACGGTCACCTACACCGCGGACATGAGTCCCAAAGAGGTGACCGCGGACATCGCGCGTCGGATCGCGATCGACCCGGAGGAGCACCGGGCTCCCCGCTGGTCGTGGGGCGCTCGGCTGGCCCATGGGTTGCCCGGGTATCTGTGGGCCTGTCCGGCATGCTTCGAACGCAGCGGGCTGGAGCTGGACCCGCAGACACGGGGAAACGGCGTTCGGTGCCGCGCCTGCGAGCGCCGGTGGCGCGTCGATCTGTCGTGCAGACTCAACCCCGCTGACGGCGGCCCCGATGTCAGCATCGCCGCCGCCCACGCCGCCGTGGTCGCTCACTACGGTGAGATTCCGGTCACCGACCCTGTCGCGTTCCACGCCACCGGGGTCGCCCTCGAAGGGGAGGTGGAGTTGGTCATCGTTCACCGCGGCAAGCGCGACCCCATCTCGCTCGGCACAGGCATCCTGCGGCTCCGCGCGGAGTCGCTGTGGTTCGACCCCGTCAGCGGCGAACAGACGACCATCGTTCATGTCGAAATCCGGGCTGTGCTGATGCAGCTCGGTGACCAACTCCAGGTGCGGACCGCGGGGACCAACTACGGAATACGTCCCCGCGATCAGAGCCGATTTCTTTGGAAACACTTCATCGACCGCCACGTTGCGGCGGCCAGGCAGGACCCATGACACAGACCACTTCAGCGGCCCATACACTCGTCCACCAGCTCGCGGCCTGGGCCGCCAGTCAGCCCGACACACCCGCGCTGTTCGACAAGGCAGGAGACAGCTGGACGCCGACCACGTGGGCGGCGTATTGGCAGGCGGCCCGCGAGGTCGGCCAGGGCCTGCTCACGCTGGGCCACGAGCGCGGAGAGTGCATCGCGATCATCGGAGCCAACCGCTCGGACTGGGTCATCTGCCAGATGGCGATCATGGCGATCGGCGGCGTGCCTGCCCCCATCTACGTCACCTGCACCGATGACCAAGTGGGCTACATCGTCAGCCACTCCCGCGCGCGAATCGCGATCTGCGACTCTGCAGAGCGTCTCGCGCTCTACCGCACCAGCGCCGCCAATGGGCACATGTCGGTCGACCACTACGTGTGTATGGATGCGGTGGAGGCGTCCTCCGGTTCGCCCTCGCTGCGCTCACTCGACGCGCTGCGGGCGATCGGCCGGGAGCAGGACCCCGCCGCCTTCGAGGCCCGGATGGCTGGCCTGAAGAGCGAAGAGGTTGGGCTGCTGATCTACACCTCGGGCACGACCGGCACGCCCAAGGCGGTGATGCTGACCCACCACAACATGGTGAGCCAGGGCGCTGCGCTGCTGGCCCAGACCGGTGTCTATGGCCCCGATCTCGCGGACTTCCGGGTCGTCAGCTACCTGCCGCTCTGCCACGTCGCCGAGCAGGTGTTCACCAACATGATGCAGCTCGGGACCGGCGGTGAGGCCTGGTTCTGCGCCGATCTGTCGAAGATCAAGGACGCCCTGGTCGACGTCCGGCCCACGCTCTTCCTCGGCGTGCCGCGGGTCTGGGAGAAGTTCCAGGCGGTGCTCGAGGCGAAGCTCGGCGCCGCGACCGGCTTCAAGGGGGCGCTCGCGCGCTGGGCCCGAAAGACCGAGCTGGAGGCGTTCCGGACGCAGCAGAAGACCGGCGTTCCGCAGAACGGACTGGGGCGCAGTCTCGCCAACAAGCTGGTGATCTCGAAGATCCAGGACGCGCTCGGACTCGACAAGCTCGAGGCCGCCGCCACCGGAGCCGCTCCGATCTCCCTGTCTACGTTGGAGTTCTTCGCGTCCATCGGGATCCCCCTGTACGAGGGGTACGGGATGTCGGAGACCGCGGGGGTGGCGACCTGCCCGCCGCGGGACGGTCAGCGGTTCGGGAAGGTCGGAAAGGCCCTTCCTGGCGTGACGATCCGCATCGCCGAGGACGACGAGATTCTGCTCAAGGGGCCCATGATGACCCCGGGGTACCTCCACGACCCGGTCAAGACCGCCGAGCTGATCGACTCCGACGGGTGGATCCACACGGGCGATCTCGGCGCGCTCGATGACGACGGCTACCTCAGCATCACCGGGCGCAAGAAGGACATCCTGATCACCGCCGGTGGGAAGAACGTCGCGCCCGCTCAGATGGAGGGGCTGATGAAGGGGATCCATGGGGTCGGGCAGGCCATCGTGGTCGGCGACGCCCGGCCCTACCTGGCGGCCTTGATCACGCTCGATCCCGAAGCCCTGGGCAACCTCGCGGAGCGCTTCGATGGCGCCCCGAACGCCGAGGCGCTCGCGGCCAACGCCGCGCTGAAGGCGTGGCTCCAGTCCGAGGTCGAGACCAATTGCAACGCCCACGTCGCCCGGTACCAGACGATCAAGCGGTTTGAGATCGTTCCGACGGTCTTCTCAGTGGAGACCGGAGAGCTCACGCCGACCATGAAGATCAAGCGGGCGGCTGTGCGGGATAAATATGGAGATCTGATCGAGCGCTTGTATGCATGAGTCTATATCGTCGAGGAAGCCCTTGATGCTGAGTCAGAGGCGCCCGGTCGCCGCGGTCATCGGGGCGGCCTCCCCCTCGGAGCGGATCCTGGAGGCCGCCGAGGCGCTGGGCCAGGGACTCACCGACGCCGGATTTCGCCTGGTCACGGGCGGCCTCGGCGGGGTGATGGAGGCCGCTTCGCGCGGGGCGCGGCAGGCCGCGGGCTGGACCGAGGGCTCGATCGTCGGTGTGATCCCTGGTCTCTCTGCCGATCAGGCCAACCCCTTCGTCGACATCGTCGTGCCCACCGGGATGAACTACGCGCGCAACACACTGGTGGTCGCGATGGCCGACGTCGTGATCGCGGCGGGCGGCGGCTCTGGCACACTCAGCGAGATCGCCCTGGCCTGGCAGCACGGAAAGCCGATCATCTGTCTCGACATGGGCGAGGGGTGGAGCGCTCGAGTGGCCGGGGAGCGACTCGACGAACGGCGCGAGGACTCTCTGCATCGGGCCCCTAGCGCGGAGGCAGCCGTTCGGCTGGCGGTGTCACTGGTCGGGTGAGCGCCTGCTGACCTCGGCACGCAGCGACGAGCCGAGATAGAACGCGCCTTCCACCCGGAGGACCGCGATGGCTGAAGGAATCAAGCCCCGCCTGAAGGCGCTGATCATCGAATCCCTGATGCTCGAAGACATGGAGCCCGATGACATCGAAGATGCAGCTCCGCTGTTCGGCGAGGGCCTGGGCCTGGACTCGGTGGACGCCCTGGAGCTGGCGATGGAGATCGAGCGCGTGTTCGGCGTGACCATCCCCCAGGACGCCGGCAGCCGGACGATCTTCCGCAGCGTGGATTCACTCTCCGACTACATCGCCAAAGCGGCTTGATCGCCACCGATGTGGTGGTGCTCGGCGGCGGACCGTCAGGCTGCGCTGTGGCGACCGTCCTGGCCCGAGCCGGCCGGGATGTCCTGATCGTGGACAGGCTGCGGGCCCCGGCGGCGGCCGTGGGCGAGAGCCTGTTGCCCTTCGGCACCCGCGTGCTCGAAGAGATGGGCGTGTCGATGGAGGGCTTTCAGGTCAAGCGCGGCGCGGTGTTTACCCGAGGCGATGACTCGGTGCGGTTCGCCTTCTCCGAGGCGGTGCGGCCCACCTGGCCGTCGGCCTGGGAGGTCCGGCGCGATGTGTTCGACCAGCGGCTGCGCGACGTGGCACGCCAGGCCGGCGCTCGGTTCCATCATGCCCGCGCCGAGCGCTTCGAGCCTGGCGTTCTGCACACAGACGGCGGGCAGATCCACTGCGAGCTTTTTGTCGACGCCGCCGGTCGCCGCAAGTTCCTGGCGCGTCAGCGCGGCGAGGTCGAGCACCACCCGGTGCTGCGCAACGCGGCGCAGTCTGCTCACCATGCAGACGTGGACCACCTAGTCCCGGCGGTCCGCGGAGACATCACAATCTGCCGGTTCGTCGGCGGGTGGTTCTGGTTCATCCCCTTCGCCGACGAGACGACCAGCGTAGGGCTGGTGACCTCCCCGGAGTGCAGACTCGGTCGCAATCGCTGGGCGGCGGCGTTGGCGCGCTGTCCCCAGGCCGCCCGACGCCTGGCGCGGGCTCGCCGCTTGTCTCCCCTGTCGGGTGTGGAGAACTTCACCAGCTACGCCGCGCGGTTCCACGGGCCGGGCTGGGCCCTGGCCGGCGACGCTGCCCTGTTCCTCGACCCTGTCTTCTCTTCGGGTGTGCTGCTGGCGCTCGAGTCGGCGTGGACGCTCGGGGAGGTGATCCGCGACGGCGGCGATCTCGACTTCTGGGAGGCCGGGCTGCGCGCGGCCGTCGTGCCCATGGAGAAGGCCGTGCTGGCGTTCTACGACGGCTCGTTCATGGACGTGGCCTGCGCGGGCTACCACAAGCCGAGGTATCGGCGACAGATCACCAGCCTGCTGGCCGGCGATCTGTTCGCGCCCGGCAACGAGATCTCTCGTCGGATGGCGGACAAGTTCGGGTGGCTGGCGGGGCTCGTGGGGCAGGTGGAGACCCGTTAAGGCGCGTGCTCTCGTGCGAGGTTCTGATGTCACCCTCTTTCGCCGCGCTGCTGCTCGCGCTGTCTCTGCCCGCCTCCGCTCGCAGAAAGGACAAGGGCGCCGACGCCGACCACACCAACCACTTCCGCGAGCCCCCGCCCGTGGAGATCGACGGGGTGTCCGTCTCCACACGCGACGCCGTGGCGCGCGCAGACCTCCTCAAGCTGAAGGTGGAGATCGACAACGACACCAACGACTGGGTGATGTTCGAGAACGACCAGGCCATGTTCGTCCTGTCCCACGGGAGCTACCCGTCGAGCGCCGGGACGCTGTCTGCGGCGGTCTCGCGCGTGAAGCCCCGCGGCAAGAAGAGCCCCACGCTGCAGCTCACCGGGCGCAGCGATCTCCACGTCGACGCCTTCGATCTTCAGCTCACCGGCCTGCAGCGTGTGCCGACCGGCGGCGCCGGCGTCGATGTCCCGCCGTTCGCCTTGCCTGCGTCCACCAACGACGTGAAAGCAGGAAACTTCGAGTGCGGTCTCGACAAGCTGAAGAAGGAGACCGGCGAGACCTGGGCGCGCTTCTCGTGCACCTACCGCGGCGACATGGTGGGAATCATCGACGCCACCAAGCTGTCCTTCCGCATCGAGAGCGGCCAGAGCTTCGCCAACGAGAACCGAAAGGCCGGGCAGGATCTGTTGCTGCCGGGCGAGAAGAGCAAGATCACAGCCATCGCGCGGATCGAGGGGCGCATCGTGGACATGCAGTTCGCCAACATGGAGATCATCTGGGACGGTGTGTTCACCGAGGTCGATCCCCAGCCCATCGACACCGGCACCCTCCACTACGAGGTGGATCCGGGCGAGACGGCTGGCAACAACTGAGCCATGCCGCCCCTGCTGCTGTCGCTCCCCCTGCTGATGCTCTCTGCGTCCGCGTGGGCCGAGGAAACCCCCTCAGAGACACTGCCGCCGAACGCGATCACGGCGTGGCAGGCCCTGAGCGCTGTGCAGACACTCCAGGCCACGTTCACGCAGGAGCGCACGAGCCGCCTGCTGACGAAGCCGCTGGTCGCGGAGGGCGAGCTGCGGTTCGCCCGTCCCGGAAAGATGGCGTGGGTCACATCTACGCCTGGGCGGAGCACGTTCGTGATGGACGGAACGCGCGTGGGGATGGCGTGGCCCGACCTCGACATGCGAGAGGAGATCGACCTGGCGAGTAGTCCCGAGATGGCCTCGCTGGTGGCCGCCACGATGGTCTGGCTGGGTGGCGATCTGGCGCGGGTGCAGGAGGACTACGAGGTGGCGTGGACCGACGGGACCCCGGCGTCGGTGTTGCTCACGCCCCGGTCGGCCCCCCTGTCGGGCATCGTCGGCACCCTGGAGCTGACGGTCACGGTGCCGGTGATCGAGCAGGTCGTGATCACGGAGCCCGACGGTGATCGCGTGCAGATCCGCTTCAGCGACGTGAAGATCGATCAGCCGCTGGACGCGGGGGCCTTCTTGTTGCCGTGAAGGGGCCCCCTGCCGTGATCGGTCCGCTGTCGTGAGGGGGCGCCTGCTGCTGGGCCTGCTGCTGCTGGCGGTCCTGGGCCTGCTGGGTGCGCGGGTCGAGGTGACCGGCGACCTGGGCCGGCTGCTCCCGGACGACGGAGAGCTGCAGCAGGCCATGCGGGACGTCCAGCGGTTCCGGTTGGCCGACACGGTGCTGATCGAGGTGGACGGCACCGGTGAAGAGCGGCGGGCGCTGCTGGCCGCCACCGACGACCTCGGTGAGCGCCTGCGGACCATCCCGCAGATCGGCGCCGTGCGGTACCGAGTGGAGGTGGACGACGGCGTGGCCCTGCGCGCGGTGGCCCTGCCGCATGCCGCCACCCTCCTGCCCCGGGAGGTGCTCGCCGAGCGGCTGTCCGACGCGGGGCTGCGGCGCGCGCTCAGCCTGCAGCTCCAGCGGCTGGCGGGTCCGGGGGGCTCGCTGTTCGAGCGCTCGTTCCTCGAAGACCCTCTGGACCTGGGCGGGCTGACGCTGCGCCACCTGCGGAGCGCGGCCTCACCGTTCGCCATCCGCGTGGCGGACGGGCACTTCCTGGACATGTCGGGCACGCGCGCCTTGATCACCCTCCAGCCCGAGGTCCCAGCGCTGGGGATGGGGCCGGATCATCCCCTGATCGCGGCGCTGTCGGAGGCGGTGGATGCGGGAGCGCTGCCGGCGCGGTGGTTCGGCGGTCATCGCCTGTCGAGCGAGGCGGCGGGCCTCATCCACAAAGACGTCGCGCGGAGCGTGCAGATCGGCAGCGTGCTGCTCATCGGGGTGTGTCTCCTGGGGTTCCGGTCCTTGCGACCGGTGCTGGGCGCCGCGGGTCCGGTGGGGCTGGCGAGCGCGGCGGGCGCGGCTGCGGCTGCGCTGCTCTCGCCGGTGCACGGCATCAGCCTGGGCTTCTCCGCGGCGCTGCTGGGCCTCGCCATCGACTACTGGATCCACCTCTACGTGGCGGCGGCCGCGCGGGCCCCCGAGGGGGCTGACGGCGCGGCGCGGCGTGCGGCGGCGCGCGAGGCGCTGGAGGAGATCCTCCCAGGGCTGCTGATCGGCGCGGGCTCCACCGCGGGGGCGTGCGCGGTGCTGACCCTCAGCCGCTACCCGGTGGTGGCCGATCTGGGGTGGATGGGGGTGGCGGCGACCCTGGGCGCGCTGGCGGGGACGGTGCTGCTGGGGCCGCCCATGTTCGGGCTTATCGGGCGTCGACGCGCGGCTGCGGTGGGCGCGAACTCGGCGCCGATCGGGGCGCTCCGAGTCGTCCTCGGATCGATCACGCTGGCGGCGATCGTGGGGGCCACCGACACCGACGTGGACGGAGACCCCCGGCACCTCGCGCCAGCGATGGCCGAGACCCGCGCGCTCGAGGAGGAGCTGTCGGCGCGGTACGGAGGGTTCGGGACGGGCGGACTGGCGGTGGTGCGCGGGCCCGATCTCGAGGCCGTCACCGATCGGCTGGACGCGGTGCAGCGCGCCCTCGATGCCCTGCCGGGCGTGGACGCGGTCGGGCCCTCACCGGTGCTGCCTGGGCCCACCACGCGCGCGGAGCGTCGGGCCGCTCTTCCAGACGTCGCGTCACTCCAAGCGCGAGTCGACTCGGCGGGGGCTGCGCTGGGCTTCGCGCCGGCAGCGCTGGCAGGGGTCGCTGCGCGGGCGGTCTCTCTCCCGGCAGAGACGCTCTCCCCCGCCCACTGGTCTCAGACCCCCCTGGCTGCGCTGGCGGGTCAGCGGCTGCTGCCCGACGGCACTGGAGGGGTGATCTCGGTGGTGCTGGCCGACGACGGCCTGGCGGGGGTGGCCGAGGCGGCGGTCCGCGCGTCCGGCGGTGGGGAGGCCGCGCTGGTCACCACAGGCGGGCTGGCGCGCGACGGCGTCGAGGACATCCTGGCGGAGCTGGTGCGGCTCGGCGGGCTGTCCACCGCGCTGGTGCTGGGCCTGCTGATCGCGCGGTACCGAGAGCCCCGGAAGGTGCTTGCCGCCGCCGCTCCCTGCGCGGTCGCCACCGTGTGGGCGCTGGGCGTCATGGGGTTGACCGGTACGCCCTGGAACGCCGTGAGCGCGTGCGGGCTGATCTTCGTGCTCGGCCTGGGCCTCGATCACGGCGTGTTCATGGTGGAGGGCGTCGGGAGGGGGCGCGCGCGGGAGACAGGCACGGCGGTCTTGCTGTCGGCCCTGACCACCATCGGGGGTTTCGCCGCGCTGGCCTTCACGCAGAGCCCCGCGCTGTTCGGACTCGGACTGAGCGTCCCCGCTGGCGTCACCGGCGCGCTGGCGACCGCCCTCGCGGTGGTGCCGGCGCTGACCCGCGGAGAGCGCGTCGCCCCGCGCTGGCTGCGGCGCGCGGCCCTGGCCGTTCTCGTGATCGTCGATCTGGACCTGATCGCACAGCAGCTCTTCTACCTGACGCCTCCGCCCGCCGGGCCGGTCCCTGACGACTGGACGCTCACCACACCGGCGCCGGGAGATCGGCGGCTCGGCCCCAACCGGCTGCTACAGGCAGGGGGGATCTGGACCCAGCTCACCGTGGGCAGCGCCTACGCGCGAGGGTACGCCGGGGCGGTGCTCGCCCCCGACCTGCGCGAGCGCCTGGAGAAGCAGACCCTCGTGAGCTTCAGCGAGAACGTGCCGAGCTTCCTGGGGCGCCTGCTCATCTTGCGGGGCACGGGGCTGTGGGCGCCGCGCCTCGACCGCTTCATCCTCCCCGAGCACCTCGATGAGATCCGCGGCTCGGTGGACGCGGGGGACGACCTGTTCGCGATGCTGGGGCCGGCGTACACGCGGAAGGTCTACTACCACGCGATCCACGACATCGGGCAGGCGGTGGTGGACGCGCCGTTCGTGGTGGGCTGCACGGGGTTCATGGCCGGTCCGGGGAGCACGGCCGACGGCCACTGGCTGCTGGCACGCAATTTCGACTTCGACGGCGGGCCGATCTTCGACCGCGACAAGGTGGTGAGCTTCGTGCGGCCCGATGAGGGGTACGCCTCTGTGTCGGTGGGCTTCACGGGCTTCTCGGGTGTGGTCTCGGGTCTCAACGAGCGCGGGCTTGCGGTGGCGATCAACGCCGCGGGCTCGGACGATCCTCCCTTCGCGGGCACCCCCATGACGTTGATCATCCGGGAGATCCTGGAGCGCGCAGCGTCCATCGAGGAGGCCGAGGACATCCTGAAGGCCCGCCGGGGCTTCGTCAGCGAGAACGTGATGGTGGTGGACGGTGCGAGCGGCGCGGCGGCGCTGTTCGAGGTCAGCCCGGAGCGCATCGGTCGCTTGGACGTCGCGGGCGATCTGGGCGTGGCGAACCACTTCCGCACCGCGGTGTTCGCGGACGACGGGACGAACGCGTGGCGGAAGGCAGAGCTGACGTCGAGCCACCGGCAGGCGCGGATGGCCGCGCTGCTCGATCAACATCGCGGCGCGCTGGACATGACGCGGGCCGTGGAGATCCTGCGGGATCGCCGGGCTCCCGATGGCGCTGTGCTGCCCCCCGGGCATCGCTGGGCCATCGACGCAGACATCGCGACGCACTCCGTGGTGATCGACGCCACGGCGCGCACGCTGTGGGTGAGCCGCTACCCCAACACCGCGGGGGGCTACGTCGGCTACCAGCTCGATCGCGCGCTGGCGGGGGAGATCGAGCCCGAAGAGGTCATGCCACCGGGTGATCTGCGGCGGACCGTCGAGCTCCATCGCGGCCGCGCGCTGCTCAAGGAGGGGCGCGATGACCCCGTCGCGACCGCGCGCCTCGCGCTGCTCCGGATGCCCGACCATCCCCAGCCGTTGAAGGCGCTGGGCACGGCGCTGGTAGAGCGCGGAGACTGTGAAGAGGGGCGCGCGGTGTTGGAGCGGGCCCTGGCGACGCCGCCGGAGTACGCAGAGCAGGTCCGGGATATCGAGGCGGCCCTGGAGGTGTGCCCGTGATCGCGATGCTGTTGGCCTGTGCCAGGGGCACCCTGGCGCCGACGCCGGTGGTGGAGGGGCCCGCGCAGCTCAAGCTGGAGAGCGCGCGGGGCACCGTGGCGGGGTTGGCGGTGGTGGTGGTGACGCCGGAGCGGTTCGTGCTGCAGGCGCTCACGCCCGCAGGGGTGGAGCTGTTCTCAGCGTCAGACGAGGGGGTCACCGCGCCCGATCCCTCCTGGGTGGCGACGCTGGAGCGGCTGCCGTTCGAGCGGGATCTGCGGCTCATCTTCGCGTGGGAGTGCCCCGAGGGCGCATGCGCGGTCCCCGCGGGGGGGCGGGTGTGGCAAGCGGAAGGGCTCCGACACTACCGCGGTCCCGGAGGTCCGGCGCGGGTGGAGCTGTCCCCGCGAAAGGCCGTCCTTCGCGACCCACGCCGCGGCTACACGCTGACCATCGTGGGTGACGTGCTCGGCGGCGATGAGGGCCGCAGCGGTGAAGCCTCTGGGGGGGCTCAGTGATCTCTCGTCTCCGCTGGACCCACTGGCTCGTGCTCGGTCTGTCCGTCACGATGGTGGCGATCTACCTGGGACGCGGGATGCTCGGCGGCGGCCACCGGCTGCTGGCTGTCCTGGCGCTCAACGCGGCCTGGCTGGCGTGGAGTCGTCCGCAGACGGGGCCTCCCAGGACCAGCCTGCCGCAGACGGATTCTGTCCAGTGACGACGCACCGCCCGCTGGTCGCGATCCCCACCTACAACAACGCAGCCACCGTGGCTGACGTCGCGCGTCGCTGCCTGAAGCAGCACCCGCATGTGGTGGTGATCGACGACGGCAGCACCGACGGCTCCGGCGACGCCGCGCGGGCCGTGACGACCGTGATCGCCCACCCGGTCAATCGCGGCAAGGGGGCGGCGCTGGTCACCGCGCTCGACCACGCGGCGGCAGAGGGGTTCTCCCATGTGATCGCCGTGGACGCAGACGGTCAGCACCTGCCCGAAGACCTCCCGCTCTTCCTCGATGCGGCCCGCAGCGATCCGGACGCCATCCACCTGGGCGTGCGTGACATGTCCACGGCTCCGGAGAGCTCCCGGTTTGGTCGCCGATTCTCCAACTTCTGGATCTGGGTGGAGACGGGTCACCACGTCGGCGACTCGCAGACCGGATACCGGGTGTACCCCGTCGTGCCGGTTCGCTCTCTGCGTTTTCCCGTGGGGCGCTATGAGTGGGAGGTGGAGGTGCTCACGCGGGCGCTCTGGGCCGGCATCGCGGTGCGGGACGTCGCGTGTCGGGTGTTCTACCCCCCCAAGGAGGAGCGCGTCTCATCGTTTCGGCCGTTTCACGACAACGCGCGCATCTCGTGGCTCAACACCCGACTCGTCGCTGGACGCATCCTGTGGCCCCCGCGCTGGTTCAACCGCGTGTCGGCGCCGGGGGAGCGGTGGAAGGGAGGATGGAAGGGAGGCCACCAGGGCCGACTGTGGGGCTGGCGTTTCTTCGTCAACATGGTGGGCCTGATCGGGCGCTGGCCAGCTTATGTTGGAATGGTCGGGATGGCGACGTGGTACCTGTTGCTGGCGGCGCAGCCGCGTCGGGGGCTGATGGCGTATCTGCGTCGGCGGTTCCCGCAGGCCAACACATTGGGTCGCTGGGCGCGGGCCTGGCGCGCCTACCTCGGCTTTGCCTGCTCGCTGGTGGATCGTTTCGCGATGATTCGGAGCGGTCCGGAGACATTCCAGCTCACCCGCGAGAACACCGCCGCCGCTCAGGCTGCGGTGCAGGCCGGCGGCGCGATCGTGCTCACCGCGCACATGGGCAACCCCGATCTGGGGGCCAGCGCGCTGCGCTCAGGCGTGCCGCGTGTGGTCAACATGGTCCAGTACCACGACCAGAACGATCCCTACGTCACGCTCATCCGGGAGGCGCTGGGCGAGCGCGCGCCGCGGATCATCGCGCTGAACAGCGGCGATGAGCTGGCGAGCCTGGAGGTGGTCCGGGCGCTGCGCCGCGGGGAGATCGTGGCGATGAAGACCGACCGACTGGTGGACGCCCGCTCGGTCACGGTCCCCTTCCTGGGTGGGGACATCCGTCTGCCGTCGGGACCGCTCCTGTTGGCGGCCCTCTCAAGGGCGCCGGTGTTCCTGATGGGGTGCTTCAAGGAGGGCTCTGACACATACCGCGTGATCACCACGGATCCGCGTGTGCTGCGTTTCTCGGGGCGCGGACCGGCGCGGGAGCGCGATCTCCAACGTTGGGGCGCGGAGATCGCCGAGCAGCTGGAGGAGTGGACGGAGCGCTGGCCGCTTCAGTGGTACAATTTCCACGATCTGTGGAAGCGCTGACCCAGCCTCCGATCCAGGAGGCATCAGACAAAGAAGCGCTGCTCAGGAGGCGCTCGCCTGCGCGTGGTGCTCATGGATGTACGCGTGGAAGTCGCCCACCGTCTCCATCTCCATCACCACCTTCTGCTCGACCCGAAAACCGAACGCCTTCTCGACGGCGACGATCAGATCGACCGCGTCCAGACTGTCCAACCCCAGATCCTCTCGAAGGAGCGCCTCGGGGACGACGACGTCCTCTTCGAGCTCGAACTCCTCCACGAGGATCGCCTTGACCTTGGCGATGATCTCATCGGGCGTCATCCCGTCTCCTCCGAAAGCTTCAGCTCATAGCCAGACCTGGGGGGGGCGGCAAGGCGTCGTCAGCAGGTCATCCCCCCGTCCACCACGAACACCTGCCCGGTGATGTATGTCGCTGTGGGCCCCGCCAGGAAGCGCACCAGCGGCGCGACCTCGTCCACCCGACCCATCCGACGCAGGGGGATCATCTTCTTGGCCTCCTTGACCACCACCTCAGGCAGCACGGCGGTCATGTCGGTCTCGATGAAGCCCGGCGCGACGGCGTTCACACGGATCTTCCGGCGCCCGATCTCGCGGGCCAGTGAGCGCGTCAGTCCGATGATGGCGGCCTTGGAAGCGGAGTAGTTGACCTGCCCGCTGTTGCCGCGGATCGCAGAGACACTGGTGAGGTTGATGATGCACCCGGAGCGCCGCCGGACCATGCCCTCGACCACCGCCCGGCACATGCGGAAGCAGCCGCCGGCGTTGGTGTCCAGAACGCTCTCCCAGTCCTCGTCGGACATCATCATCAGCAGGTTGTCGCGGGTGATCCCGGCGTTGTTCACCAGGATGTCGATCGGGCCGATCGCTTCGGCTGCGGCGATCAGCGCTGAGACGCCGTCAGCGGTCGTCACGTCGGCCTGCACCGCTACTCCGCCGGTCTCGGCAGCCACCTCGGCGGCGGCCTCGGAGGCGCTGCGGTAGCTGATCACCACCTTCGCTCCGCCGCGCGCCAGCTCCAGGGCGATGCCTCGTCCGATCCCCCGCGAACCTCCGGTGACGATCGCCACCTTGCCGTCGAGCTCCATGCCCGTCTCTTCCATCCCCGTCATTTCCATCACTGCGGCTCCCCGGTCACGCGCGACCGATCACCATGGCGCAGTTCACGCCGCCGAAAGCAAAATTCGTCGAGACCAGCGCGTCGATCTGTCGCTCCAGCGGCGCCCGCGGCAGCCAGATGGGCGCGACGTCCGGCTCGTCGAGGTTGTGGGTGTGCGGTAGCACCCCGCGGTTCATCCCCATCACGCTGACGATCGCCTCAACCGCACCGCAGCCGCCCAGCATGTGGCCCAGATGTCCCTTGATGGAGCTGACCGGGACGCGATCGCCGAACGTACCCAGGATGGCGTCGGCCTCGGTGGCGTCGCCGATGGGGGTGCCGGTGGCATGCGCCGACAGGTAGCCGATGTCCGCGGCGCTGCACCGGGCGTCCGCCAGCGCGAGCCGCATGGCGTCCTGCATCCCCTCGGTGGCCGGCGAGGCCATGTTCACCGCGTCGGAGGTGCCGCCGAACCCCAGCACCTCGGCCAGGATGGGTGCGCCACGCGCCAGGGCATGCTCGCGCTCTTCGAGCACCACCACCCCGCTGCCCTCCGCGACCACGATGCCGTCGCGATCCTTGTCGAACGGCCGCGGGGTGCAGGTGGGCCGGTCGTTGTAGCTGTGCGAGGCGCCGCCCATGCTGTCGAAGGTGATGGCCGCTGCCACGTGCAGCTCGTCCGCGCCGCCCGCGATCATGGCGTCGGCCCGTCCCAGCCGGATGCGGTCCAGCGCGACCCCGATGGCCTGCGTGGACGACGCGCAGGCGGCGTTGGTGGAGAGTGTCTCGCCGGTGACCCCCAGGTACATCGCGAGGTTGGTGGCGACGGTGTGACTCATCACCTGGAAGAACAGCGTGGACTTCAGCCCGCGGGCGCTGTTCTCCTTGATGTAGTGCGACCAGAAGGCCTCGTCGGCGGCGTTGGAGCCGGTGGTGCTCCCGGCGACGACGCCCACCCGCCCGCTCTTGAGCAGCGCCTCGTCCAGACCGGCCTGCGCGCAGGCGTCGCGGGCGGCGGTGACGGCGTACATCGCCACCCGCCCCATCGACCGCCGGTTCTTGCGCGGGAGCACGCGGGGGTTGAAGTCCTGGACCTGCCCTCCCACCAGCGAACGGAGCTCGTCGACCGCCGCCCACGACGGCAGCGCGCGGACCCCGCTTCGATCCGCGACGATCGCATCAAAGACGGCCTCGGGGGTGGCTCCCAGCGGAGTACGCAGCCCCATGCCTGTGATGACGACACGTCTCATGCCTGTTTCAGCTCCTTCACCAGCGTCTCGAGTCCGAGGATGAATCCACACCCGTAGTAAGCCGACATGGTCGCTCCGAGCACGCCCGGTGTGAAGCTTCCCTGTCCGACCTGGATGCACCCCCGCACCCGAATGGCCTGTGACGGCCGGTAGAGGCCCATCTGGGCGACGGAGTGGAAGTGCCCGTACATAGCGCCGAAGGGGCTGGTGGTGTAGTGCTGCGTGGTCAGCGGCGTGCTGCCTTCGACCCGCTCGATGCGATCCGCCAGATCCGGGTGGTCCGCGACCAGCGAGGCCACCAGCCGTCGCAGGAGCGTCTCCTTCAGCTCTGTGTACTCTGGTGGCCGCTGCCCGGTGGGGGTGCCGGCCCACCGCGAGACGGCCTCCCACGGCAGCGACGTGAGCAACAGCACGACGTTGTGACGGCGGGTCTGCGGTGCGTCCTTGTCTACCGGGGCCTCGCCCGGGGCGGTGGCGAAGTAGAACGGCGTGTAGTCGGGGGAGATCCCACAGAAGGCGTCGGCGGAGTCCAGCGTGTAGTAGCGGTAGATGTTGGCGTTGCCGATGGATGGCGCTGGACCCGACAGCGCGAGGTAGGCCCCCAGGTGGGCAAGCCCCACCTGCTGCTCGAGGACTCGGTTTCGATAGGCAGGGCGCACTGCGTCTTCAGGGAGCAGGTCGAGGACCAGTCGGGGGTGCGCGTTGCAGATCACCAGATCGGCCCGTTGCTCTTCGCCGCTCTCCAGCCGCACCCCTCGGGCGGTGCGTTTCTCCACGAGGATCCCCGTGACGCGGGATCGCAGGCGCAGTGTTCCGCCCAGCTCCTTGAGGCGACTTACCATCTCTCGCGCGAGGCGATCTCCGCCACCGCCGATGCGGTAGGCGCCGCGCAGGAAGTGGTCCATCACCACGCTGTGCAGGCCGAACGGCGCGTCCTCGGGGGGGACGCCGTACAGCACTCCCTGGCCGGCGAGCACCGCGATCAAGTCGGGGTCGCGGACGTGCCGACGGAGGACCTCCGCGAGCGAGACCCCCTCCCAGCGCAGGAACTCGACGGGGTTCACGTCGGTCTTGTAGACATACAGCCCGTACTGGTCGATGGCCGCCCGCATGTCGGCGATGACGGCGTCGATGCCCGCGCGCTCGTGGGGGAAGGTCTCCACCAGCCGGTCGCGGTAGCGGTCCAGCCCCACCGGCACGCGGAATTCGAACTCTGGGAAGACCAGCCGATCGAAGCCGTCCGGATCGAGCGGCTGGAACGGCAGCTTGTCGAAGACGCCCAGGTGCCGCAGCGCGCGCCCGAAGATGTCGCGGTGCGCGATGCCCCCGCAGTAGTGGAAGCCCGTGTCGTAGGCGGCACCCTGTCGGAAGAAGCGATGCAGCAGGCCGCCGGGCCGAAAGTGCTGCTCGTGGACCGTCACGCGGTAGCCGTGCATCGACAGCAGGATCGCGGAGGTGAGGCCGGCCATCCCTGAGCCGATGATGATGGCGGTCTTCACTGCGGTCTCTTCATGGGGTGGGGATCAGCGCGCCGGTCAGCGTCGCGATGCAGACTCGGCGACCTTCCCACGTGACCACTCCTCGGGCGGTCACCAGGCCGAACCGCTCCTCCTTGAGCTTCACAGAGAGACGGACGGTGGCTGGAGGGAGCACCGGCGCCTTGAAGCGCACCTTCTCGAAGCCGGCCAGCATGGGGGTGACGTCGTCTTCCTGCCGCAGGTGGGTGTGTAGACACGCCATCGTCTGTGCGAGGGACTCCAGCAGCAGCACCCCCGGCACCACGGGCTGCCCCGGGAAGTGTCCGCGGACCTGCTCGGGGGTGAACGACGCCTCGGCGGTGATCTCCGTCTCATCCAACGACAGCAGACGCGAGATGAGCAGCCAGCCCTCCCGGTGCGGGATCAGCGCGGACGGGTCGGGGAGGGGGGCGGGGGCCTCAGGCAACCGCCACCTCGGCGTCGAACAGCAGGCAGGCATTGGTGCCGCCGAATCCAAACGAGTTGGACAGCGCATAGCGTGTCTGCTGGCGGGTGGGAGCAGCGACGATGTTGAGCGCCTCCAGCCCCGGGTCGGGGCCGGTGAAATTCCGGTTGGGCGCGAGGAAGCCCCCCTGGGCCATCAGCAGCGTGTAGGCAGCCTCGGAGGCGCCGGCCATCCAGCACTCGTGTCCGGTGAGCGACTTGGTGGAGGAGACCGGCGGGCCCGCGTCGCCGAAGACCTCCAGGATCGCGCGGGCCTCCACGGCGTCGCCCACGGGGGTGCCCGCGGCGTGGGCGTTGATGTACTCCACCTCCGACGTGGTCACGTGCGCGCGATCGAGCGCAGCGCGGATACAACGCGCCGCTCCCCTGCCGCTGGGGCTGGTGGCGTGGAAGCCGTCCGAAGAGAACGCATACGACATGAGCTCGGCGCGGACTCGGGCCCCCCGGCGCCGCGCGTGCGTGAGGCTCTCCAGCACCAGCACTGCTGCGCCACCGCTGGGCACCAGACCGTCGCGATCGACCGAGAATGGGCGGGCGGCGTCTGCGGGTGCGCCGTCGTGTGTGGAGAAGGCGCCGAGCCCGTCGAAGCCGGCCATCGCCCGCCAGCCCAGCTCCTGCGTGCCGCCGCAGACGACGACGTCTTGCTGGCCGGTGCCGATGAGCGCCCAGGCCTGCCCCAGCGCGTGCGCACCCGAGGCGCAGGCCGCCGAGAGGGTCCAGCAGGCCCCCTGGGTGCCGAGGAGGACCGACAGGTTGATGCTCGGCGAGCTGTTCATGCAGTCCACCACCGCGCGGCTGCCCAGGTTGCGCGTGCTGCGCTCGGCGAGCGTGCGCTCGATGACCTGCGCGGCGTCGTGGACCGTGCTGTCGTTGCCCAGGATCACCCCGGCCTGGGGGCCTCGCACCGCCTCGCGCGGCAGCGCGGCGTCTTCGAGGGCCTTGAGCGCTGCGCAGGCTGCGTACAGCGCAGGGCGCCCCATCATCCGGCGCTCCTTTCGGGACAGGAGGGCCCGGGGATCGAACGCGGGGAGCGCACCGGTGAGGGGGCTGCGGAAGCCCCGCTCTTCGCGCTCGGGATCGCGGACGATGCCGCTGCGGCCCTCCGCGAGGCCGCGCGCCACCGTGTTCAGGTCGTGGCCCAGGCAAGAGAGCAGCCCGAGCCCGGTGACCGCTACCCGTTCCACGCGCGCTGCTTCACGAGATGCCTCGTCCAAGGGGGCCCGATCAGGTCGGGATGGAGGCGATAACGCGGCACCTCTCGGGCCGCTGGAGCGGGTTCGGTCAAGCGTCGCTGGCGAGCCCGAGGAGCTTGGCCGGGGGGCGCCCCACCGCGGCGCGCTCGCCGATGACCCCGATGGGTCGCTGGAGCAGCGTGGGATGGGAGACCATGTGCGCGATCAGGATATCGTCGTCTTCACGGCCGGACAGACCCAGCTCCTTGTAGGCCCGATCACGGCGTCGCAGGACCGCGCGGGGCCCGACCCCGAGGAGGCGCAGCACCCGACGGAGCTCATCTTCGGTCAGGGGCTCCTGCGTGTACTCGCGATAACGGAATGGAACGTCGTTGGCGTTGAGCAAGGCGACCGCCTTGCGACAGGTGCTTCAGGTCCTCTTGCAGATTAGCGTCAGCATCGGTGTTCTCGTATTTTGGTGGAGGGGTGAAGGGGCGCCGGATGGCGGGTCGTGACACAAACGATGACACACTTGAGGGGCCGGAGGCAACGATGGCCCGTCGCCGTAGCACCCATCCCGGGGGGACCGTCACGTCGCCCGACGTGGATGTACTTGCCCGGCCCCTTGGTTCTTTGAGCGCTGAAACATCAGCGACTGTGAATATAGCTAAGGCCGCTCCAGAATGACAATTCTCCCACATCATCCAGCCTCCGTCGATCGCGGTGAGATGTTGACGAAGTACTTTTCGAGCCCATCCAGCCTCTCCAGTCGAGTCTCCAGCGCCTTCAACGCTTCTTTCGTCAATGAGACTCCCTAGAGAGCAACCGTTCAGCGCGAGTCCGTAACTATGAATCCAAATAATCTCAGCTACTTGTGAGCCCAGGGTCCGGATTTATTCGTCCGAATTCGTTGCGCCGGGCAAGTTGAACTCCCAAGTCTGGAGGTAATGGCCTGAAATTACTCGGCCATAGATACGCGCCGATACGCGCTGAACGGATACGTCGTCGGTTTCAGGGAGTTTTTATTGGTTGGCTCTTGCGGACCGCACGCAAGCGGTAGCCAAGCTCATTGAGCTTGACGCGGATGGTCTCTGCGGTCGGCAACTCCTCGTCGGTGTAGCCGAACTTCTCGATGAGTCCCTGGCGGGCGGCACTGG
>CAYXGP010000067.1:3833-35422 GCA_964464515.1 uncultured Enterobacterales bacterium | reverse complement strand
CCCGCCCAAGCGGTGGAGATTTACGGCTCATGGGCGGAACGATGACCGAGGCCTCCCGAGGGCATCTTCGTGTGGTCAGCCGGCCGGTCACGCGCTCAGATTCGCGGCTCACGGCGCCAGATCGCTTAACTGGTCATGGACGGAGCCGTCTCTGAGGAGCACTCGATGAAGCACCCCGACAGCCTCGGGGCCTCTGCCCCACACGCTGAGAGCAGGCACACCGTGAGCTCCCCCACTGAGAGCTGGGCTGTGCGGAGATGATACTGCTGCTCTTGCTGGTGGTGATCGGCCTGTCGCTGGCGATGGTGCTGCTGGTGGGGACCGCTGCGATCGTGATGCTGGCCGCGGTCCGTTACCACGGCCTGCTGGCGCGCCTCCCGCTCCCGCGGATTCTGCGGTTTCGGTTTCAGGATCACCGCGTGATGGGCAAGCCTTGCAGGACCGATCGCGTCCTGGATCGGCAGGGGTTCAGCCTGGGCTACGACGATCGGCTCAAGGCGGCGCGCTGGGTCTCCTACGCGATCTGTGAGGACTCGGTCAGCGTGGGCAACGCGCGCGTGGATCGCGGCGACGCGAGCTTCACCCGCGACGCGGACGTGCCCGACGCGGTGCAGCTCCACCCCGATGACTTCAAGCGATCCGGGTTCGATCGCGGACACCTGGCGCCCAGCGACACCATCGACTTCACCGCCCAGAGCAACCAGGAGACCTTCACGATGATCAACATCGTGCCCCAGCACCCCAAGCTCAACCGCCAGGCCTGGCGCAGCCTGGAGAACGACGTGCGCAGGTGGACGGTCCGTCATGGTCGGCTGGTGGTGATGACCGGCCCTGTCTACAAGAACCCACCGCGCATGCACAAGAACATGGCCATCCCCTCGCACTTCTACAAGCTGATCTACTCCTGGGAGAAGAACCGCTGCATCGGGTTCATCTTTCCCAACCGGGAGGTCCTCGCCAAGAACCGCTGGAGATACGCCCGCAGCGCCGCCAGGCTGGAGGAGGAGACGGGGCTGCGCTTCTTCACCAGCCCGCTGTTCTGGTTTCGTCGGCCGGACAAGAGCCAGCGGGCATTGGACTGGTGGCGGGGGTAGTCCCCGACCTCACCCCCTATCAAAGCGCCCCCCCCCGTTCAAAGCTCGCGCTGCACCTTTCGACGGGATGCAGCAGCGCGCTGAGAGCGTTGCTCCGGGGTCGCGGCCTGGACGGGACCGGTCTCGGGATCGAGCCCGAGCTCGGCGAGCTTGGAGGCCAACCCGACCTCGAACAGAGCCAGCACCTCCTCGCGGGAAAGCCCCACCTGGACGTGGGTGGTGTTGGCGACGCCGGGACGCGTCGGGACCTCGATGACCACGGGCTGCTCCACGAACCGCTCGACGACCCGGGTCTCCACCACGGCCACCTCGACGGGGTGAACATGGACCCTGGGCTGCTCTTCGGTGACCCGGTCGAGTTCCATCACGAAGTGGAGCGGCGAGTCGGGGTCTGCCCAGGTCACGCCGTCGCGTTCTGACACCACCAGCCGCAGGTCGTCGTCCATGAGCCAACAGCGGAGGTCTTCGAGGATGCGTTCCGGGGTTCCAGCGTAGATGCGCTCCGTCTGAGCGCGGAGCTTGCGCAGCCAACCACCCTGCGGAGCCAGGCGGACCCGCATCACCAGCTCCTGTCCGTCGAAGGCCTCCAGATCCATGGCGAGGCGCTTGAGGTTGACCTCGGGATGGTTGGTGTACGCCCGCTCGCGCCACTCAGGAGCGAGGACCCGCGCCGACTCAGGCAGAGACACGGGCTGGGGGAGCGTGCGGGTCGCGGCGATCTTCGCGTAGCGGTCGCGCTCAGCCTCCAGCCTCGACCGGTCCTGCGCCAGCGTGTGGTTGCGCTCCTGGTAGTACTCGAGATTCGTGGAGCGCTTCTCGAGGTCTGCCTGGAGACGGGAGTGCAGGCTCTCCGCCTCTTCGAGCTGGGCTCGAAGGCGCCGATTCCGGTTGAACGCGACCATGAGGCCTACCGTCGCCGCACCGACGGCCATGTACAGGGTCGGCTCGATCATGCGAGCTCCGGTGCAGTGTTGGGCGAGAGAGCCTGATCGGGTAATCCGCTGACCGCGTCCTGCCCCGCCGGTTACAGGCGACCGGTCGGTACTCCGCGATCGAGGTGGAAGATGGACCTGCTGCGCGCCTGGTTCTCCGAGGTCCCGGGGCGCCTCAAACAACGCGGGCTGGCCTACGCGGGCATGATCGGCGTCATGTACGACCGCGCCGCCATGGCCGATCACGGGCTGAGACCGTGGGACGCGCTCCGCTTCTCGAGCGTGATGGGCCGGTCGGCGTGTGGACCGCTGCTCGGGGCGGCGCTGGCGTTCGGCGTCCTCTCGACCGCCCTCTCCTGCGCCCCGCTGATCGGACCGCTGCTCTGGATGGGCGCGCAGATGGCGCGTCCGATCATCACCCATGAAGACCTGATGTCGCGCGAGTCTACACGGATTCGCCTGGAGGCAGCAGGCCTGATGACCCGGCAGGGCGCGTAGATGCCTCTTCAAAGTCAGGTCGTCCGCACGATCGATGTCTTCTTTGAGCGCCACAACGAGTGGTATCGCTGCCAGAACAAAGACAAGCTGAAGGAGAGCATGCTGGGCATCGCCGAGAAGGGTGGCGCCCCCGAGCTCCTGATGATCCTGCTCGACCTGTACGACCAGAGGAAGGAGCCAGACTGGCGAGAGTACCTGGCGTTCAGCGCCCTCGCCGTCCTCGATAATCTGGAGACGATCCCCGCCTCCTTTCGAGGGACGATACCCGAGCGCATCCTGGCCGCACCCGTGGGGGTTCAGAGGTGGTGGATCGCCTGCTGCCGGCCGATAGCGGCTCGCCATCCTGAAGTCTGTACACCGGAGCTGCTGATCTTCCTGGTCGAGCTGATCGACACCATTCAAGACCAGGAAGAGGGCACATCCATCTACTACTCGAACCGGGTCGCGATCGGACGCCAGCTCCTTCAGCTCGCCGAGCTGGGCGTCGATCTGGGACCAGTGTGCCCGCGGCTGGAGGAGCTGTTCTCAGCCGATGTTCCCGGAGCGCTGGCTCTATCGACGGCGCTGTGCATCCACAAGAAGAGAACCGGAGAAGAGCCCGAGATCCTCCCCCACCCGGATCTGGATGAGTTGGCGAGGGGCCACTGTCCCAATCCAGTAATCAACTACCGACGGACGCTGGGAGAGGGAGAAGAGGGGGAGAGCTGCGAGTACATCCGCTGGGCTCGCTGCGCCGCCTGCTTGAGTCAGCATGTTCGACTCCTCTATTTTGATGACGACTACGGCTGGGGGTACAACAACCGCAGCTGGGAGTTCCGCTGCCTCAAGTGTGGAAAGTACACAATCTACTGCTGCTCATAGGGCTACTGCTGCTCATGGGGCTGCTGCTGCTCATGGGGCTGCTGCTCAAGAGACAGCTCCGGCGAGGAGGCCTGCCCACGGGCTCTACGATCCGCGGTAGCTGAGCGCGGCGCGATGCACGCTCGTCAGATACCCATGTGCGTGGACTCCCCTGAGCCCTGGAATCATTCGTGGATCGGACCTTCAACACCTGCCTGGTCCCCCTCTGGATCGAGGACTTCACCCCCCTCATGGATCGCCTGGCGGCGCTTCGAGCCTCCGGCGTAGACGACGTGCCGGCCTGGATCACGGACCACCCGGAGTTCTTCGGCGAGGCGGTGGGGCTGATTCGCGTCGTCCGGGTCAACCCGGCCACGCTGAGGCTATACAACGCCCCGACCGAGGAGGCGCTCCTGGAGGGGCTGCCGAAGATCTTCGTGCCCGAGTCGCTTGCGTTGTTCTCGCAGGAGGTGCTGGCGCTGGCGCGCGGCGAGACCACGTTCACCGGTGAGGCGATGACCCGGGCGCTGGACGGCCGGCGCGTGGACATCCTGCTGTCTCTCTCGGTGCCCGACGATCCTCTCGACTTCAGCCGCGTGGTGGTGAGCACCACCGACATCACCGCGCGTGTGGCCGCCGAGGAGGCCCTGCGACGCGCCACGGCCCAGCACGAGGACTTCTTCCACAACGGCCCCGACCTCTACCTGGCCGTCGATGTCGCCACCCGGACCGTCGCCGACGTCAACGCGCGCGCGGTGAGGAGCCTCGGATACTCGCGCGAGGCGCTGGTCGGCAAGCCGCTGATGGACCTGTACGATCCAAGCTGCCACGCCGCGGCGCGGCAGACGCTGTCCACCCTGATGACCGAGGCCCGGATCGATGGGGTGGAGCTGACTGTTCGGCGCGCGGACGGCAGCACCTTCCCGGTGGAGCTGTCGGCCACGGCCGAGCGCGACGCGGCGGGCCGGGTCGTGCGCACACGCTCGAGCTGGCGCGACATCTCCGACCGCGAGCGCATCTCCCAGCTCATGCTGATCGAACAGGCGATGGAGTCGGCTCCGCTGGGCCAGATCCTGGTGGACTCGGATGGAGGGATCGCCATGATCAACCGCCGCGCAGAAGAGCTGTTCGGCGCCTCCCGGCGGTCGCTGCTGGGCCAGTCGATCGAGGCGCTGATACCCGCGAGCGCGCGCGCTCGACACCAGGCGCATCGCGGGGCCTACGCCAGGAACCTCGAGGCCCGCACCATGGGACGGGGCGCTCAGCTCTACGGCCGCCACGCCGACGGCAGCGAGTTCCCGGTGGAGGTCGCCGTCGGTCCCGTCCCCACCAATCGCGGGAGCTGGTACCTGGCGTCCATCACCGACATCACCGAGCGGCTGGCGGCCGTCGAACGCCAGCGCCAATTCGAGGCGCAGCTCCAGCAGGCCCAGAAGCTGGAGAGCCTGGGGCTGCTGGCCGGAGGCATCGCCCACGACTTCAACAACCTGCTGGTGTCGATCCTCGGCTACGCCGATCTGGCGCTGATACAGCTCCCGCGGCTGTCGCCCGCTCGCCCCCTGCTCGCGTCGTTCAAGACCGGCGGGCAGCGCGCCGCCGAGCTGTGCAACCAGATGCTCGCCTACTCAGGAAGAGGCGCATTCATCATCGAAAAAATCGACCTGGGTGTGCTGCTGGGGGAGATGAGCCACCTGCTCGAGGTGGCGATCACCAGGACGGCGGTGGTCAAATACGAGCTGGCCGATAATCTGCCAGCGGTCGAGGCGGACGCCGCGCAGATCCGCCAGATCGCGATGAACCTGATCGTCAACGCTGCCGAAGCCATCGGCGATCGCAGCGGGATCATCTCCGTCCGCACCGGCACCACCTGGTGCGACCGCGACTACCTGGAGACGGTCCTGATCTCCGGCGACGGGCTGACCAGGGGAGCCTACGTATTCCTGGAGGTCTCCGACACCGGCTGCGGGATGGACGCCGAGATGCTGGGTCGCATCTTCGACCCTTTCTACACCACAAAGTTCACCGGCCGGGGGCTGGGCCTGTCTGCAGTGATGGGAATCGTCCGCGGACACGGCGGCGCGCTCGCGGTCGATAGCGCGCCGGGGCGGGGCTCGACGTTTCGGGTGCTGCTGCCCGTCGCCGTGGGAGAAGCCACCCCCTCGGCGGTCGATCCCGAGGTCCCGGAGCACCCGTCGAGCACCGGGACGATCCTGCTGGTGGACGATGAAGAGTCCGTCCGTAGCGTCGGTCGTCTCATGCTGGAGCATGCGGGCTTCTCCGTGCTGACCGCCGAAGACGGCTGCGAGGGCGTGGAGCTGTACCAGAGACATATGGCCGAGATCTCCGTCGTCCTGCTGGACTTGACGATGCCCCAGATGGACGGCGAGGAGGCCTTCCGCCACCTGCGCGCCATGGACCCCGACGCCCAGATCATCCTGACATCGGGCTACAACGCCCAGGACATCGAGGCGCGCTTCGCGGACGGGGGGCTGGCTGGGTTCGTCAAGAAGCCCTACAGCGTCGCCCAGCTGGTGTCCGAGGTGATGCGGGTCTGCCGAGACGCCCTCGACCCAACAGATCCGAAGACAGCAAGCTCATAGATTCGACAGGTCTCCCAGCCGATTCACCACATCGAATCGGTTGTTCTGAACCCCATTGGTCGCGTCCCAGTGCAGGTCGAGGTTGATGTAGCCGTTGACTTGCAGCGGCTCGGCGTAGTCCGCCCGGGTGACCTCCTCGAAATTCGACATGTCGATGCTCGCTGGCCCGGGGATGGCCTGTCGGGTCACGTCGATGGAAAAATTGAGATCCACCCGATCCCCCAGGTACAGGCGACTGTAGACATTGGCGGACAGCACGTTGCGCTCCAGCGGATTCAGCAGCCGGGCTTGCAGCGACAGCCTGGTGCCGACCTCCTGGGTGTCGAACCGCACGCTCCCGGTCGCCAGCAGCATGTGGGTGACGAACAGCGCCGTCTGCTCGCCCAGCGCGTTGGTGCTGTTGTAGTCGTCGTACTGACCGCCGATCAGCCATGCCAGCGCGAGCTGGTTGCCCCGGGGATCATCGGAGGCGAACCAATCCCGGCTCACGCCGGCGTGCGCCCGACCGGTGGCTCGATACTGCCCCTCCGGATCCTGGTGGCCGCCGCGGAGCAGCGCGCCCGCCGACCAGAAGTCATTGAGGTGCTGCTCGAAGGACATCCGCGCGTAGGCTTCATACGAGCTGGAGTCCAGGGCGATGCTGGAGTCGTCCAGCTCCAGGGAGGGCTGCCGGGACAGATCGTAGTCCCCGCCGAAGCCGACGCGCTGCCGGCTCCGTGGCAGGGTGCGGTTGGCGTACACCCCGCTCCAGAGGTCGAAGTTCTGGTAGTTCTCCGTCCACGAGCCCCAGGTCCCCGCGTACAGTCCCACTCCCAGCGGCGAGCCAACG
This sequence comes from uncultured Enterobacterales bacterium, assembly GCA_964464515.1. Lineage (GTDB taxonomy): Bacteria > Myxococcota_A > UBA796 > UBA796 > UBA2385 > CAYXGP01. The sequence continues at coordinate 28,629 of CAYXGP010000067.1, read as the reverse complement.
TCGTCTTCTGCCTCGGAGATCTCCGGCACCGACAGGGTCACCGAGACCGACCCGGGATGAGACTGCACCATGAACACCGCCAGCCCCTGCAGCAGCACGGCCTCGAGGGCGGCGACCTGCTCGTCCACGTCGTCCCGGCTGTCCAGCTCGACGGTGCGCTCGTAGAGGGCCGGTGCGCCGGGGATCTCTGCGGTGTAGCGGAGGTGGATGCGGTCGATTAGCGCGACCGTGGTGCCGTTGACCTGCACGGTGACCTGATCGTCGCTGCGCGGCACACGGGTCAGCGCCGGGTGGTTGTCCACGCTGCGGCGCAGGTAGGTGCATGCATCAACGCGCGCGCTGCTCTGGCAGTCCACATAGATGCGCAGCGGTGAGGACGCTTCCGCGGCCGAGATGGTCAGGAGGAAGGCGAGCACGGCATCCCTCTGCCATGGTCCACTGGTCGGATACGGAGCGGGAGGGCGCTACTGCCTTCCGCGCCGACCCTTGCCCGATCGGCCCGAGGAGGCCGCGCTGGAGTTTTCTGCCGCCGCGCACTTGCCGTCATCGACGGGATCGAAGCCGGTGGACTCGCAAGCATCCAGCGTGATGCGGACGTACTTATCGACCGCCTTTCCGTCGTCGCCGGCTTCTTTGGTGTGGCAGCACACCTCGGCGTTGCGGTCGGTCGTCGCGTCCGGCGCCTCGGTGGATGGCTTGCCGCCGCAGGCTGCCAGGAAGAAGGCCAATACACTCATGATTCTCATCGCGTCTCCCGTCTGGCGAAGCATCGTGTGCTCATCCAGCGAGGGACTATCTCGTTTCTCCGCAGGCGGCCCTGCCCCCGAAAGCGTCGAGAGCGGCGCCACGACGAGTCTCAATCGCAGACGTGTCTTCAGCGAGTCAAGGGAGCGACATCAACATCGTAGACAGACACATCTCGTCGCCGGTCCCGTCGCCCCAGTCGATGTCGGAGTCCGTGGTGTTCTCCCATGTGCAAGACAGCGACAGCGTGTCGCCCTCCTCCGCGAGCACGACGTCGGTGAACCGATACGTCCGCTGCCAGTCGAAGTCCCACTCGTCGATCTCCAGCAGACAGGCCTCGCTGCCGTCCGCCCGCTTGACCGACATCCGGGCCGACGTTCCAAACCGATGCATGTGCAGATTGGCTGTGTGGAGATTGAGCGCCGTGATCAGCTCGTAGTCGTATCCGTGGGTCGCCTCGGTGCCGGCGGGGATCACCATGTTGCCGCCGTCGAGCCAATTCGGATCGGCGTAGGGTTGGACCCACGAAGGGTGCTCCACCGAGTCTTCGACCATGAATTCGACCCAGGACAGATCGGTGCCCGAGGAGCCCGCTGTGTAGTAGTGAACCTGCAGAATGATCAGCTCGTCGTGGGCGATCTGGATGCCGTGCCCTTCGGGGAGCACGTTGGTTCCGCCCCCAGGCGCCCAGCCCCCGAGCCAGTCGGCGTCTTCGTCTGAGACCACGCCCGGCCCGCCGAAGCACGTGTAGCCGGCGCCCGGATCGGCGGCGTCCTGCGCCTCGAACTCCGCCGCCAGCTCACCTGGAGCGCGGTAGACGACGACGTGGTGGACCAGCTCAGGGTTTCCGGGCACCACGCGATACCCGGTGACGTAGGCATCCTCGTCCAGGGGCCAGGGCACGATGAAGCACCGGTAGTCGTCTGGCTCGTCGGTGGGGGTATAGATCTCGGGCATCTCCAGCACGCCGTCGATGCGCTCCAGTTCCCCGACGCCCAGCTCGACGGTGGCGGACGCGGTCGCGGCCTCCCCCTCGGGCGTGCCCGCCTCCACCCACGCGGCGATCGTCTCCCGCTCTTCGTCGGACAGCGAGATGTCCTCGAGGTAGTCGTTGCATCCGTCGGTTGCGCGCCACGGCGGCATCTCGCCCGACAGCACCGTCTGCGCGATGGCCGACCCCAGCACCGATGCCTCGGCCCAGGTCTGCAGCGGGAACCCGCCGATCTGCCCCTCCTGGTGACAGCCGGCGCACGACCGCGCGAAGATGGGTTGGATGTCGGCGCTCCAGGTGGGGGCGTCTGAGGGCGTGGTGTCCGACGTGCCCATGGTGGTGCCAGTGACTGGATCGCTGCCCCTGCCGCAGCCCAGGAGACACAGGACGAGGAGCGAGCGCATGGTGATCTCCGGTGGTCAGGCCGCCACTCCAGGACGGCCTCAGGCCACCTTCGATAGCAGGGTGCCGACCTCCGGCGCCATGTGGCGATCGATCATGTTCTGCCAGGCGTTGCCCTCCATCCGGCTGGCGCTCGCCGCGACCGCGTAGTCCCGCGGTGAGGGGCTGCCTGGCGCGAGCGCGGCGGACCGGACGGCCCTGGCCTTGTCGGCGTCGGTCTCGGAGCTGCCGGTGGTCACGGTGTCGATCGACACCTTGCCGCCGATGGCATAGCGCTTTCCGTCCGGCCCGATCTGGTAGTCGTAGGTCGGCATCCCGGCGTGGCCGCCCGCGGCTGCGACGTGGGCCTCCTCGTGCGCCCGCACCGTGGAGTCCCGCGCCCGCATCTTCTCAAGGACCACCTTCTCTTCGCGCGTCAGCTCGTCTTCGGCCTTCGGAGCGCCCTCGATCGAGGTGTCCGAAGCGCCGAAAGGTCCCGTCAGATTTGTCGCGTCTTCCGCAGGGTCGGTCTGCAGCTCAGGCGGCCCCTCGCCGCCCAGCTCCGCCTGAGAGCGCTCGGGACCGTAGATGAGATCGATGCGCGCCTGTGCCTCGGCAGAGATGTGGAAGGTGACCGCCACATCGGGCTGCACCGTGCTCGCGGTGGACGGAGCGGTGGATGGAGTGGCGGATGGAGCGTGGGCAGGCGCCCGCAGCGCGCTCGATGATGTCCGGACTCCGGAGAACGACAGTGCGCGGCTTGAGCTGAAGCTGGAGAGCAGGGCCGAGATCATGGGGAGGCCTCCGGGGCGCACAGGCCCTCATGGGTTCTCGGATGGTCTCCGCAGAAGTTGAGCCGCCGCCTGGCGGAACCGGTAGGATGTTCGCCGGAGGGAAGATGCTGCCCCTGCTCCTTCAGCTCGCGTGCCACCCGCCGCTTCCCCCGGCGACGACCACCCCCGCGGACACCACCCCGTCCGCCACAGGCACCAGCGGGGGCACCTCCGGGGGCACCACCACCGTCTCCTCCACCGCCCCACGCGCGGTCATCTTGATGATCGGCGACGGCATGGGGTTTCCGCATGTGGCCGGCGGCGGCCTGTACGCCAACGGCGCCACGGGCTCGCTGGTGATGGAGACGCTGCCGCACCAGGGCCGCCTGCGCACCACGTCGCTGTCTGGCACCACCGACTCAGCGGCGAGCGCGACCGCACTCGGCACCGGGAACAAGACCGAGAACGCCCACCTGGCTGTCGATCCCGACGGCGCCGCGCTCACCTCCCTGCGCGAGCTGGCGGACGACGCCGGCCTGGCGACGGGCGTGGTGACCACCGACGCGCTCACGGGGGCGACCCCGGGCGCGTTCCTGGTGCACACCGAGAGTCGCTACGACACCAAGGAGATCGTCGCGCAGATCACCGACCTCGTGTCAACCGGGCAGCCCTCGGTGCTCCTCGGAGGCGGGCTCAAGGAGCTCTCCGCCTCGCTGGGCGCCCTCGACGTGGACCGGGTCGACACCCCCGACGCGCTGGCGGCCGCCGAGCTGTCCGAGCGCCCCGTGGTCGGCTTGTTCGCCGACGGGCGCATGGACTACGTGCTCGACGCAGACGGCTCCCAGCCCTCCATGGCCGAGCTGACCGCGGGCGCGCTGTCGCTCCTCGAAGACGATCCTGCGGGGTTCTTCCTGGTGGTGGAGGGCGCGCGGATCGACCACGCCAGCCACAACCGGGACACCGATCGCGTGCACCCCGAGACCGCTGGCTTCGACGTCGCCGTAGAGGTGGCGGCGGACTGGGTCGCGGCCCACCCCCACGCCACACTGATCGTCACCGCCGATCACGAGTGCGGCGGGATGACCGTCGCCGACACGGGCGCCGCTGGCGAGCTCCCCGAGACGGGCTGGCGCTGGGGCGACCACACCAACGTCGACGTGCCGATCTTCGCCACCGGCGACGGCACCGAGGTGTTCGCCGGCGCCCGCCTGAGCAACACCGCCGTCCACGCCGTTCTGGCCTCCGCGATCACCGGGGAGGCCGTGGCGATGCCAGACGACCCGGAGCTGGTCGACGGCGACCTGGGCGAGCTGGGCGCTCCCCTGACCCTTCAGATGTGGCCCACCGACTTCGGCGAGGGCTTCAACCAGCTCGACGGGCTGCGACTGATGTCGGACTCCGAGGGCCTGCGGATCGGCGTCGATGGGGTCTTCGACGCCAACGCCAACCTCCCGCTCGTGCTGCTCGACGTCGACTACGGCGCCGGGACCGGGCTCGGCGCGGGGCTCGATCTCGATGACCACAAGGGGCTCCTCGATGGCGCGCTGTCGGACCTTGAGGTCGCCCCGGAGCTGTCAGGGCTGGGCTTCGACGCGGCCATCGGCGCGCAGTACGCCGCGACCGTCGCGCTGGATGGGCTGTCGGAGAAGGCCGGGCTTCGGGCGTTCCAGCCGCCGTGGGGAGAGACGACGGACATCTGGTGGTTGACGGCGATCACGAATTTCGACGACGGCAACGTGGCCCTGGCGGAGGACCCCGCGCGCGACGCAGGCGGGACCGGGACCACGGAGGGTGGCTGGGAGATCTTCGTGCCGTGGGACAGCTTCGCGGACGTCGGGCTGCCGGCAGACGACGCCACCCTGGCCGTGGTGGTCCTGCTGGTGAGCGCCGACGGGACCTGGGCCAGCAACCAGGCCCTGCCGCCCCTGGGCTCGGGGGTCGGGCCGGGTGACGCGGCCGTGCCGATCTCCAGCGTCGCGACGCTGACCGTCGCCGCCGACGGCGCGGCCGTGTCTGTCGCGGCCGTCCCCTGATCGGACCTCCTCTGCTCGGACCTGCCCTGATCGGGCTGCTCCTGATGAGTCCCAGCGCGCGTGCCGATCCCGCGACCGACCGGCGGGTCCTGCGGGCCATCGCCCGCACCCGCGATCTGCAGGTCCGCTACACCGATCCACTGGGCGAAGGCCCCGGCGCGTTCGATCCCGATCCCCGCGTGCCGGACGGGGTGGTCGATTGCATGACCTGGGTGCAGCTCGTGCTGGCGATGGCAGTCGGACCGGACGATCTGCCAGATGCTCTCGAGGGAGCCCTGAACGCCGTTCGCTACTACGGCGGCCAGGTCGACTTTCGCACGCGAAAGCACTTCGTCGATCGGTGGCTGGCGTGGGAGCCCGCGCCCCTGGCGCCGGTCCCGCTGACCTGGCTGGCCGAGCGGCAGACCCACACCGTCGAGCTACAGCCCGAGGTGTTCCGCGCCCATCTCGGCTACCCGTGTCCGCTGCTGCGCGAGCAGACCACGCGGTTCTCGGTCGACCACATCCCCACCGACGACCTGCTGTGGCAGATCGGCCGGCTGCCGAGCGCCGTCTACCTGCTGACCGGCATCGCCAGCGACCGCTATCTCGAGCGGTGGGGCACCAGCGGTCCCATGGGGCAGGTTCACCTGATGTTCGTCGAAGGGTCCGCACAGCCCGCCGAGGACTGGCCGGTCCACCACGCCTCCATCCAGGACGGGCGGGTGGTCACCGAGCGGCTGGGGGAGTTCCTCAGTGAGTCGGGGGCGCTGTATCGGGGCTTCGTGCCCTACACCGTGGAGCCCCGGTCCGAAGCGGCGCCCGCGCTGGCGGTCTTGCCCCCTTGCGAGGGCATATGGGTGTCGCCTGGAGGAAAGGGTCAGCCCTCTCCGGTTCTGGCCCTACCACATACGGCGGAAACGGTGGAAAAGTAACAAATTGATTGAATTTGTTGGGGGGGGCAATGGATCTGGTAGTTCTCCGACGTTGGGTGACCTCCGGTAAGAGAATCGTGAGTGTTGCTCTCGCTACCCCTTGCGCTATGGAAGAAGACAAAATGGCCAAGAACCGTACCGTTCCCCTACCCTGGACAACCGTCTGGACAAACATCGAGACCCCATCCAACGAGTTCCTGCCGGCTACCCCGTGGATGGATGCAGCCTCGGTCGAGAAAGTCCGGGGTACCTTCGAGCTGCGGGCAAAGATGGGCAGCCTGAACGTAGCCCTGGGCTACCAGACCGCACAAGTCGAGGACACCCCGTCCAGTCACTCGTCCTTCGGAGCCTTCGCGACCACAAACAACGTGAGCTACCCCACCGGGTGGACGGACATCAGCGGCACGACCTCCGGCAAGCAGCTGATCCGGTACGGCTGGGTCGTCAAGAACTCCTCCGGAACAACCCTGAACCTGGGCAGGGTCGGCGGCGTAGTCGAGACACAGTCGTGCTGAAGCGGGTGATCCGTACCCCCCTCCTCGGCGGCGTCAGCTTCTCTGGCGCGCCGGAGGTGGGGGCCTGGTCAACTCTCGCTCTTAGAGGTAGGAAAGACGTCTCGCTGAGTTTCGCAGGGGAGCAGGCGTACATCGACGGCACCGCCGGTTCCTGGCTGTTCCTCGCGCCGATCGATGACGAGACGATCGTGGCGTCTGCCAAGACGGGGAGTAACATCACCCTGGGTATATTCTCGCAGTCAGACATCGAGGCCGCCATCAGCGACGGAGTGCTCTCGTGGGACGCCAAGTCGATAGCGAAGATTACGGTAAATGGTACCGAGTTCCAAGCCGCCGCGAGCCGCGCCGCACTAAACAAATACAAGATCACATACAGCAAAAGTGTCCCGGACCACTGGTACGTGTTCGATGGAACGTATCACTGGATCGCAGCGACGCTGATCTCCAGCAGCGGAGAGACAGGAGTCGGGGTCGCAAGAATCGACAAGAGCCTCGACGAGAAGTCCAAGTTGGTTACCTGGGTGTATGATCGAGCCTATGACAAAGAAGGCGGAGAGAGAATAACTACCCAGGATCTGTGGGCGGTTCCGCGAGCCGGGGGCGGCATTGCCATCGGCGTCGTTCGCGCGGGAGACGCGAAGAGATACAAGGGACGCTCGCTGAGGGTGATCCTGGTAAACGAAAGCGCTGAGTTCGATGACCTGACGGGTTTGTGGAACGACATCCCATACGAGATCGGGAACGGTGGCTCCGCGACCTATGACCCAGAATCGAAGAGTCCCTACCGACTTCTGCTTCCGTCGTTTATCAATGTATGCAACCCGAACTCGGTCTTCCAGCTCAACATCGGGGCAGACTGGAGCGTGGACAGTGAGTTCATGCTCCTCGACTCAATGGGTGATACGGGGACAGATCAACAGCTCGGCTATACCATGCCGACCGAGGCGAACCTGGGCGGTGGATATCGAGCGGTGGCGGTGCGGCGGCTCCAGAACAATACGAAGGGTGCCGATCAACAGATCATCGATGAGATCACGGCCAGCGATTGTGGGGGCAAGCTCGACGTGGGAGACGACACATCGCCCATCGTCGTACTCCTCCTGAACCCATATGGCGAAATCGAGGCCGAGGCTCAGATCACAGATGTCTACAGCAAGGACTCGCCGCAAGTTGGGACTCGTCCCCACATCGTCCGTGTCTCTGACGGTGTCCTCTATGTCGCGTACGACGGAGCGTACCGTATTGGAGGGGTGAATGGAAATGTCAAGAAAGACCCCGTCCAGTCGGTATGGATCGCCAAGCTCACCTACTCCGTGCCAGGCGACGGAACAGGTTTCAGAGGTGTGGTGGGTTCGCATGGAGACTGGTGGCGCGAGTGGTGGCGAGAGCACCATTCAGGTTTCAGAGGCACGGCAGGATCACACGGAGATTGGTGGCGCGAACACTATTCAGGTTTCAGCACCGCCGGTTCACACGGAGATTGGTGGCGCGAGCGCTATTCACGTTCCAACAATACCCGCGAATCAGATGGGGCGGTCATCAGACCGAGTTCAGTCGAACAGATTGACGCCATCACTGACCTCACCATTGACTGCTCTGGGTGTAGCATCGACCAGAATGTCTTCGAGGCCCCCAGCATGCTCGCTCAGGCCACCCGGGTCGAGCAAGTCGACTTCCTCGGGCGGAGAGTAGGCACGACGCTCTCCCACAGCAGCTCCGTAGTGACGCGCTACCTCGGTGCTGGATGGAGATGATGCGGTCCGGGAGCGTCTTCTTGCTCGTCTCCTCCCTGGCGTGTAGAGGCAAGGCCGACAGCTCCACCGACTCCGGGGCCGATCTGCCAAGGACCAGCGCGACCCCTACCGCCGGAGGCTCGACGGGAAGCACCACAGAGACACGCGACGTCGACGGAGACGGGTACAGCGCAGCGGAGGGAGACTGCGACGACAGCGACCCGATGGTCCATCCCGGAGCGGACGAATGGCTGCTCGGCACCGACACAAACTGCGACGGCGCGGGGGGTGGCAGCCTCTCGCTGGCGGAATTCCGCTTTCAAGCAGATAAGAAAACGCTGGATCGGGCGGGCAGGAGTGGTTCCAGCGGAGACTTCGACGGAGATGGTCTGAGCGACATCCTGCTCAGCGACGATTACAACGACGACGGCGGCAAGAACGCGGGGAAGACCTACGTCTTCCTGGGCAGCGGCCTGAGCGACTCCGCCACCATCGACTTCGAAGATGCAGACTACGGCATCGAAGGTGCCGACCGCTCCTACTATACGGGTCGGCATGTGTCCAGCGCGGGAGACATCGACGGCGACGGCCTCGACGACATCCTGATCGGAGCTCCCTCCATCTACGGGTCCGACGATTTTCCCGTCGGCGGAGAGGTCTACGTCGTCTTGGGTAGCAGCCTGAGCAAGTCCCCGACCCTCAGCCTCGCGGATGCGTACCACACCTTCGTAGAGACAGACAGCTTCAGTTCCTTTGGTTTTCGCGTCTCGAGTGCTGGCGACATCGATGGCGATGGACTCGACGACATCCTCTTCAGTGACCACTCCAACAGCGACGGTGGTACAGTCGCCGGCAAGGTGTACTTGGTGCTGAGCGACAGCCTCGGTGACGCCTCCACGACCGACGTCGCCGACGCCGACTACAGCTTTGAGGGCGAGAACACTGGGGACCTTGCGGGCGATGGACTGTCTGATGCAAGAGATGTAGACGGAGATGGTCTGGGCGACATCCTCATCGGGGCGCATGACAATGACCACGGCGGCGAAGATGCTGGAAAGGTGTACCTGGCGCTGGGTAGCAGCCTGGACAGCTCCCGGGAAATCCACCTCGCAGACGCCGACTACAGCTTTGTGGGGGAGAATATCGACGATCACGCGGGCTACAGCGTGTCCAGCGGAGACTTCGACGGAGATGGTCTGGGTGACATCCTCATCGGCGCCTACGGCAACGACGACGGTGGAGAGGATGCCGGCAAGACCTACGTCTTCCTGGGCAGCGGCCTGAGCGACTCCGCAACCATCGACCTCGCAGGTGCCGACTACGCCCTTGTGGGGGTGAGCGCCGGAGACTATTCGGGCTCCAGCGTGTCTAGCGCAGGGGATGTCGATGGAGATGGCCTCAGCGACCTCCTCACCGGGGCGCACAATGGGGCTGGCTATGCCGGCGAGACCTACCTCGTCCTGAGCGGCAGCCTGGGCGGCTCTGCCACCATCGACCTCATCGACGCGGACTACAGCTTCGCGGGTGAGAAGGCCGGGGATCATACAGGATACAGCGTCTCCAGCGCAGGAGACGTCGATGGCAACGGGCGCGATGATATCCTCATTGGAGTTGACGTCGTGAGCGACCTGAGGGGCGGAAGGGCGTACCTGGTCCTCAGCCATCTCTGAGCCCCATCGCATCCGCCCCCCATCTCCGCTCGGGATCACGCCTGCCTTTGGTGCTCCCTTGCGGAGCACCCACGAAGCAGCGAAAATGGAGCGCTGACCCCGAGGCGCGTCCGTGTGGCTCTCCGCTCTCTTCTCCTGTACCGCTGCGACCTCGATGGTGGGTGTCGATGGCAACGACCAATTCGGGACCACGCTGACCGGCGAGGAGACCACGACGACCGCGCCGACGAGCAGCAGCGGTGGGACCAGCAGCACGGGCTCCACCGGCCTGCCGACCACCGAGACCGTGGGCAGCACGACCGCCGGCCCCGACTCGGATCTCGTCTACGATCCGACCTTCGTGCATGAGCTCGACATCGAGATGACCGACCTCGCCTACAGCGAGCTGGCGGCGAACTCCGAGGCGTACAACTCGACCTACTGGGTGGAGGCCGACGTCACCTTCGACGGCGAGCGCCTGGAGCAGGTGGGCGTGCGCCTCAAGGGCCGCTGGGGGAGCTGGCGCAGCCTGTCGCAGAAGGCCGGATTCAAGGTAGACATGAACCACTACGTCTCCGGTCAGCGCCTGCACGGCGTGAAGACGCTGACGCTCAACAACATGGTGGTCGATCCGACCTTCGCCAAGGAGCACCTGGCCTACCAGGCCTACGCGGCCATCGGCGTCCCCGCTCCCCGAACGGCCTACACCTGGGTGACGCTCAACGGCGAGCCCTACGGGCTGTACCTGAACGTCGAGAGCGTGGACGACGTCTACCTGGAGCGGTTCTGGGACGAGCCCGACGGCAACCTGTACGACGCGGACTATGTGCTGTTCTCGGACGGCAGCTACGCCACGCTCGACTTCTTCGACCACCTGGTGGGCTACTACGAGCTGGAAGAGGGCGAGGACATCGGCAACGCCGATCTGCAGACGGTGACGGATCTGCTCGACGAGGTGGAGGGGCACGCCGACTTCTACGCGCGCTCCGCTGAGCTGGTCGACTGGCCCGCGATGCACCGGCAGGTGGCCGGCGAGATGTGGACCGGCCAGAACGACGGCTATAGCCTCAACCGCAACAACTACCTGGTGTACTTCGACCCCGACTCCGACCAGGCGTACATCCAGCCATGGGATCACGACTACGCCTTTCAGTACGCCTCGGCTTGGGGCTACAACTGGCAGGCCCCGCAGGGCCGGCTGACCAGCCTCTGCCTCTACGACGAAGGGTGCCGCGCGGACCAACTCGCGGTGCTGGAGGAGGCGTTCGTCACCATCGACGCGCTCGATCTGCCCGCGCGCCTGTGGGAGGCGTCCGATCTCATCACGCCGTGGGTGCGCGCGGACCCCCGCAAGGAGATCTCCGAGGAGTACGTCGATGACTACCAGCGCGATCTGGAGCGCTTCATCGTGGACCGGACCCCCTGGCTGGTGGGTCAGTGGGGACTGTAGAACCCTGGGGCTGTTAGAACTCCGGGGCTGTAGAACACCGGGTGAGGGGCCCCACCGCGAGGTGGAAGGGATTATGCTCTGCCGAACTGAAGCTGGAGCCTCCCCGTGATCGCGACCCTGTTGCTAAGCGCCGCCCTCTCCACCAGCCACGCCGCCACCCCGCCGGCGCCGTCGCTGCCCATGCGGCCGACGACCTACCCGGTCGACGATCTGCTCACAGCGGGCGCCATCGAGAACTTCCGCACCCTCTACGCCGAGCCCGGCCAGCTCAAGCTGAAGGCCGATCGGGGCTTCCCGAAGCCGAAGCGGGTCATGCGCGCGAAGCTCTCAGGGTCACGCATCGAGATCTCCGACAAGATCATGTTCGTGACAGGCTCCGCCGACATCGCCCCGCAGTCCGACGCCCTGGTCGAGGAGATCGCCACGGTGCTGGAAGAGAACCCCGACATCATCAAGCTGCGCATCGAAGGGCACACCGACAGCCAGGGCGACGACCAGACCAACCTGGAGCTGAGCCAGGCCCGCGCCGAGGCGGTGCAGGCCGCCCTGACCGCCAGGGGGATCACTGTCGATCGACTGGTCGCGCAGGGCTTCGGCGAGCAGAAGCCGATGAACACCGAGGAGACCCCCGAGGCCTTCGCCCAGAACCGCCGGGTCGAGTTCCACGTCGTCGGTCGCAACAAAAAGCTCAAGCGGCCCCCCAAGGCGGCGGCTCCAGGTATCCTCCCCATCCGAAACCTGTCGTCTTCTTGGGCCGAGGTCACCGTGGGCAACACGAAGGTCGGCGTGATCGGCCCGCTGACCAACGGCGTCATCAACAACGTCGCGCCTGGCTACTACAAGGTCACGTTCCTGCTCCAGAACGGCTTCACGCAGACGATCGAGGTGGCGACGCTGACCAGCACCGGCGGGCTCATCGTCCCCGGACACGAAGACGCTCGCGCCTCGCTGGAGGACGGCGTGGTGCCCATGTGGGCGGACGACCCGGCGCTCGGCTGGCAGAACGACTGAGCGCAGCTTTCAAGCAGCAGCCTCAAGCCGGGGTGCCTTCAAGCTGGGGTGAGCGCCACTTGCGCGTAGACCTCATCCACCGCTAAGGCCGCTCCAAGAAAAGCATGTCCCCCCTCGACGCGGATGCCCTTCGCCCACCGGCGTGCGACGCTCTCGAAGTATCCAGATACGACAGCGAGCGACGAACGCCAGTGGACTTGAGCCTACGCGCCGATCATGGGACCTTTCTTTCCCTGGAGCGGCCTAAACGGCAGCCGATCCCCGCAAGACCCGCGGCCTCGCCAGCGCGGAACTCGCGAAGCGTCCACGACCCATCATCGTTGCGGTGGTAGTGCTCGACCCGCACCTCACGCTGGGAGACGAGCAGGTAGTCCGTGAGCTCTGCGATCTGTCGGTAGTGCGCGAACTTCTCGATGCGGTCGTAGCGCTCCGTGGAGTCCGAGAGGACCTCCACGATCACCGCGGGGTTCGTCACGGTATTGCGATCCTCCGGATCTGTGTGGATGGTCCCGCAGACCACCGTGACGTCAGGATGGGTCGCCAACCCGGTCGCCCGAACGCGGACCCGCAGATCGGAGGAATGGACCCGGCAGGGCCGCCCCCGAAGCTGCACACCCAGCGCGATGATCGCGTTCGCAGCGAGCTGCGCATGGGCCGGGCTACCGCCGGCCATAGCGAAGACTACGCCGTCAAAAAACTCGTGCCGCGATTCGCTCTCGCGCTCCAGCGCGAGGTACTCGGCAAAGCTCAGACGAGGACTGCGGGCCGGGGAGGTCATCATCACAGCGTAGCACGAGCGCTCAGATGAACCGCCCCACCCCCTGGAGTCCATCCCCGCGGGGATCATCGTCCCATCGACACCCGGGCTCCAACAGCTCGCAGATCCGGTCCATCACGAGCGATGTCTCCCGCTCCAACGCTCCTCGATTTATTTGTTCGCTGTCGGCGTCAAACGGCACGAAGTCCACCAGTCCCTGACGAGAGAGGACGATCGGCTCACCGAAGCGCAGCTTCAGTCTCCCGCCGACCGGCCACAGCCGATCGTGTCGAAACGCAGAGCCCATTCCGCTGAGTCCGACCGGTACGATGGGCACGCCCAGCGCGAGAGCCGCCTGAACCGCCCCGATCCGCCCCGGGGTGAGTCGGCTCGAGTAGACGCCCTGCGGAAAGATGTGCAGGTGCCAGCCCGCGGCCATCAGCGCGCGGGAGTGGTCCAACGTGAGCGCCATCAGGCGTCGATAGAGCGCCGCCATCGCGACGCGCCACGGCTGATCGGTGGGATCGAACGGCACCCCCAGGATGTCGCGAGGCTGATTCTGGAGCGGACGGAGAGACGCCGGTAGGGGCGCCTCCTGATCGAGGTGGCTGCGGAGAGCGCGGTACTCGTCCTCGGTGGGCCGACGCCCCAGCGTCGCCCGGACGTCGGCGCTGATCAGCCACCCCCGAGAGGCGACCGGGATGTTGCCGGTGGCGGTGAGGAAGCGCGCCATCCAGCGGTCCTGGTAGGTGCGCGGCTTGACCCATGCGCCGATCCCCACGCCCCGGCGCCACAGGGCCAACCGGGTCGCCAGGAAATCGTACCGGTGGGTGTGGTTCTGCGCGAGCAGCACCGGCTGATCCGGCACATTGGAGACTCCCTCCAACGCGATGTGAACGGCGCGGGGCGGCGCCATCAGCACCCGAGCCACCGCCGCGGCCCCCCGCACCCAACCGATCCGCGGCCGACAGTCCAGCGCGGACCACCGCGGAATTGTCAGGACATGTACTCCCACCTCGTCGCTCCCGACCGCGCCTGCTTTGGAATTAGGCTCTTCTCACGGACCCATGGACTCCGGAGGAGTAGCATGACCGACGCCCTACGAGCGCTGAATCAGATCGTCGCCACGCGGAGCTTCACCCGCGGCGTCCCCGCCGCCTTCCGTTTCAACCGCGAGGCGGTGTATTTCCTGCGGGCTCCTCCGCGCAGCCCGGTCCGCGCGCTCTACCGCTACGACATCGACAGCGGGCAGACCCGCCGCATCCTGGAGGCCGACGATCTTCTCGGCGGAGCCTCCGAGACCCTCTCCGCAGAGGAGCGGGCGCGGCGCGAGCGGCTGCGCCTCTCAGCGCGGGGGATCGTCCGCTACCAGCTGTTCGACGACCGGGTCCTGGAGCCGCGCATCCTCGTGCCGCTGTCGGGCCGCCTGTTCGTGATTCCACAGTCTGGACTTCAGTCCGGAGAGCCGCCCACCGAGCTCTCGCCCGACTCCAGCGCCCCCGCGCTCAACCCGCGGGTGGCCCCCGGAGGGCGGCGCGTCGCCCTGGTCCGCGACGGAGACGTCTACGTCATCGATCTCTCCACCGGCACCCAACGTCGACTCACCCACCGCGCCGGCCCGCACGAGACCTGGGGGATGGCGGAGTTCATCGCGCAGGAGGAGATGAAGCGGATGACGGGGTTCTGGTGGTCCCCGGACGGCGCGCGCCTGGTCATCCAGCGCACCGACACCACCGGGATGGAGCACATCCACATCGCGGATCCCTTCCACCCCACGAAGGCCCCGCAGCGCTCGCCCTACCCGCGGCCCGGTCAGCGCAACGCAGCCGTGGAGCTGTGGCTATTCACCCTCGACGCAGGCTCCCACCGGCAGATCACCCCAAGGCGAATCTCCTGGGACACCGAGCGCTACCCCTACCTGGCGACGGTCCGCTGGAGCCGCGACGCCCCGCTCACCCTGCTCGTGCAGGATCGCCGCCAACAGAGCGCTGCGCTGCTCGCGTTCGACCCCGACACCGGGGGGTCACACACGCTGCTGACCGAGAGCGACTCCGCGTGGCTCAACCTCGACCAGACCGTTCCCTGCTGGCTGGCCGGCGGCGCGGGCCTCCTGTGGAGCACCGAGCGCGACGGTCGGTGGCAGCTCGAGCTCCGCGACCCGGACGGCGCCTGCGTCGGTCCCCTCACCCCGCCCGAGCTGGGCTACCGCGCGCTGCTCGCGGTGGGCCGTCGAACGGCCTGGGTGTGCGGAGCCGACGACCCCACACAGAGCCACATCTGGCGCATCGATCTGACCCCGGGCCGGAGCGCCCCGGAGCGCATGACCGAGGGAGAGGGCTGGCACACCGCGGTGATCGGCCCCTTCCGCAGCGGCCTGTGGATCCACAGCGCGCAGAACCCCACCCGCGCAGACCCGCCCCGGCTGCGCAGGGAGCACCAGGTGCTCGGTCCCCTGCCCTCGGTCTGCGAGACGCCGCTGCGCGCTCTCAACTGCCGCCACGTCACTGTCGGCGCGCGCGCTCTGCGGGCGGTGGTGATCACCCCGACGGGCTTCGAGCCCGAACGTCGCTACCCGGTGCTGGTGCATGTCTACGGCGGCCCCCACGCGCAGATGGCCACCCGCGGGATGCGGAGGAACCCGCTCGACCAGTGGTACGCCGACCACGGCTTCGTGATCGTTCGGATCGACGCGCGCGGCACGCCGAGCCGCGATCGCGCCTGGGAGCGCGTCATCCATCACGACGTGATCACCGCGCCGATGGCCGACCAGATCGCGGGCCTGAAGGCCCTGCTGGCGACCCACCCGTTCATGGACCCTGAGCGCGTGGGCATCTACGGGTGGTCCTTCGGCGGGACGTTCTCCGCGCTCGCGGTCATCGAGCATCCCGAGGTCTTCGCGGCGGCGTCGGTCGGCGCGCCGGTGACCGACTGGCTCGACTACGACACCCACTACACCGAGCGCTACCTGGGGCTGCCGAGCGAGAACCCGGAGGGCTACGCGCGGTGCGGCGTGCTCACACGCTGCCAGGAGCTGACCCGCCCGCTGCTGCTGATGCACGGCACCGACGACGACAACGTGCTGTTCAGCCACGCGCTCCGGCTGAGCCACGCGCTCCTGCGAGCGGGTCGTCCCCACGAATTCGTGCCCCTGGCCGGCTTCACCCATATGGTGGCCGATCCGGTGATGGCCGCGGCCGTCCACGGGCGCATCCTGGGGTTCTTCAAGCGCCACCTCACAGAGGAGACCCCATGATCGCCGCGCTCCTGCTGGCATGCGCCCCAAAGCCGGCGCCGACGTCGGTCGTCGCCGCTGCGCAGTCGTCGGTGCGGATCGTCCTCGTGGGCGACACCGGAAAGCCCGGCGAGCCCCGCGACGCCGTCGCCGCGGCCATCGCGAAGGAGACCGTCGATGCCGTGGTGGTGCTGGGCGACCTTGTCTACCCGATGGGTCCGGCCTGTCCGAACGGGGAGCTGTCACACGAGGCCGCGGACATCCTCGACGAGCGCATCCTCACCCCCCTGTCCGGCTCCGGCGCGCCCATCGTGCTGGTGCTGGGCAACCACGACGTCGGACACGACCGCACGGATCCCGCGCGCGTGGCCTGCTACCTGACGTGGGCAGAGCAGCGCGAGCAGGTGCTCTTCCCCGCCCCGAACTTCACGCTCGATCTGGGCCCCCTGATGCTGGCGGTGATCGACACCAACCCGCCGTGGTCGGTGGACGGCGAGGCGCTCGCGCGCGATCTGGAGGCGTTCCCCGGTTGGACGCTCCTGGCCGGCCACCACATCCTCGTGACCTACCACGACAAGCAGAACACCACCCGCGTGCGGAGCTGGATGGCGGAGTCGTCCCTGCGACCGGACATCTACGCCAACGGACACGCCCACCTGCTGCAGTACGGCGTCTACGACGCCATCACGGCGATCACCACGGGGACCGGCTCCAAGCTGCGGGAGCGCCCGTCGTGCGGCGAGGGCGACCGCGCCGGCTGCGGCGAGGGGCAGATATGGGGGCGCTCGGTGTACGGCTACACCGTGCTCGACGTAAACGAACAGACCGTACGGGTCCAATTCAAGGACTCCGCCGGATCGGTGCTGTTCGAGGACCGCCTGGCGCGGCCAGCTCCGTGACCCCTCCGTCGGAGATCGAGCAGCTCGAGGGCTGCGTCGCGCGGGTGCGCCGATCCATCGCAGGCGCGGGCCGGGGAGAGACGTTCGAGCAGCTCGCCCTCGACCTGTTCGCGGCCCAGCGTCGGTCCAACCCGGATCTGGCGAAGATCTGCGGCGACGTCGAGCCGTCTGACTGGACGGAGATCCCGGCGATCCCGGCGACGCTGTTCCGCGCCCTCGCGCTCACCAGCTTCCCCCCCGAGCAGGCGCGCGTGGTGTTCCGGACCAGCGGCACCACCGGCGACCGCGGGGCGTGTCGGTTGCCGAACACCGCGCTGCACGACCTGTCGGCGCAGACTCACGCGCGGGCGGTCCTGGGGCCGCTCCCGCGCCGGGGGATCCGGCTGGTGCCCGATTCCGTAGACTCATCGCTCGGGCATATGTGCCGACTCTTCATCCCGAGGTCCCCCTGCTTCGTCGGCGACACGATCGACGCGGCGGGCGCATGGGCAGCGCTCCGGCGCGCAGAGACGCCGCTGTTCGTCCCGGGGACAGCGTTCGCGTGGGCGGCGATGGTCGCGGCCGCGGGTGCTCCGGTGCCGGTCCCCGCTGGCACCGTGGCGATGGTGACCGGGGGCTTCAAGGGCCGCGTCGTGGCGGTAGACGCAGGCGAGCTGTCCGCAGCGCTCCGCCGCCTGCTCCCCGGGGCGCGGCTGGTGGGCGAGTACGGCATGACCGAGCTGGGATCGCAGCTCTGGTCCGATCCCCTGGGCGCAGCGTTCACGCCGCCGCCGTGGATGCGTGTGCGCGCGGTCGATCCCTGGACCGGCGCGCCCGCGCACGAGGGCCTCCTGCGCTTCACCGATCTCGCCAACGCATACACGGTGGTGTCGATCGAGACCGGCGATCTGGGACGCGTCGATGATCAGGGGCGGGTGACGCTCCTCGGCCGGCTGGAGGGGGCCGCCGCGCGGGGATGCTCGCTGCCGCTCGAGCACGCGCTGTCCCGCCCCGCGCCCCCTCCTCCGCCGGCCGCGACCGCCTCTCCGCTGGTGGCGGTGGCTCTCTCTTCCGGAGACCCCGCGCGGACGCAGAAGGTCCTGCGCGCTCTGGCCGGCCTCCGGGCGATCGACCCCGCGCCGCTCTCCCAGGGTCTGTCCGCAGCGAACGCCACGCGGCGCCTCCACGAAGCGGTCGACGCCATCACGGAGCGGGGCCTGCTCGACGCCCTGGCGGCCTCGCGGCGCCGCCCGCGCCGGGTCGCGGTGGTGGCCGCGCACGGTGTCTTCACCTCCCCGCTGGAGTGGGTGGCGCTGTACGCCGCCGCGGGCTGCGCCGTGCACCTCAAGGCGCCTCGACGCGACCCCGCGTTCTGCGCCGAGCTGGTCCGTCACCTCCACGAGGCCGGGCTTCCCGTCACGCTCGGGACGGATCGCGCCCTGCCCGAGGTGGACGTCGCGGTCGCGTTCGGCACCGACGCGAGCGTATCTGCAGTGTCCGCACCGCGGGTGGTGCGGTACGGCCACCGATTCAGCGTCTCGCTGGTGCGGGGAGATCCCGAAGACGCCGCCGCCCTGGCCCGCGACGCCGCGGCCTTCGACGGACGCGGGTGCATGGCGCCGACCGCCGTCTTCGTGCTGGGACCGACCGCTCCGCTGGTGGACGCGCTGCACGACGAACTGACGGCGCTTCAGCAGCGGGTTCCCCGTGGAACCGTGGAGCCATCGCTGGGGCCCGAGTGGCGACGGCGCGTGGGGCTGGCCCGCGCCCGGCGCTCCGCGCGGGTGGGCGCCGCCCACGCCGTCGTGGTCCTGCCTCCCAGCACGTTCACCCCGCTGGCGCTCCCGCGGATGGTGGTGCTCCACCCCATCCGGGACCTCGCGCAGATGGCGGCGACGCTGGCGCCCTGGCGCCCCTGGCTGTCGACGCTGACCACCGACGGCACTTCCGCTCCGTGTATGGGTTGGTTTCCGCAGAGTCGGTCCATCGGCGAGGCCCACCAGCCGCCGTTTCCGCGTCGACACGACGGTCGGGACATGCTTCGCGCTCTCCTCGGCTCAGCAAGATGAGCGCGCCAACGCCCCCATCGGATCCCACGGCGGCAGATAGATGGGCTCCTGGTCCAGCGCCGCCTGGAGGTGGTCCGGCAGCAGGTCCGGCGGCGCGGCGATCTCGAACATGTACTCGTCGAACCACGAGTCATTCATGGTGTAGTAGCCCTTCGTCCCGGACTTCTCTCCCCAGGAGTTCTCCACCCTCCACCGGCGAGGGCGCCCGTCCACAACGTCCACTCCGGTGAACAACATCGCGTGAGTCATCGCGCTCTGGTGATACGTCAGGCGCTCCACCTTGGTCAAGCCGAACTCGACCCCGTACAGAGACGCATAGTCAAACAGGCGGGCGTCCCACAGGCCGGGATCTCGCGCCATCTGTTTGCCCACGTCGCAGCCCATCCAGACCGGCTCCCCCCGCTCCAGGAGGCGCCGCGTGACGTCCTTGAGGATCTGTATCTCGACGTTCAGATAGATCACGGGGGCGCCGCCGACCACGTTACCCAGGTACTTCACGGAGTACGTGCGGCCGTAGGGCGACCGCGGATCATGCACCAGGCAGACGTACCTGGTGTATGGAATGTCCACGACCTGATCGACAAACTCAAGCGGCGTGAGCATGCCGACACGGTGGAAGACGTGCGCGCGGTCCTCCCACTGCCAGTCGAAACGCTCCGGGGGCGTGCCCAGATGGATGCACAGTATCCGCCAGATCTGCTCCAGGTGTCGATGCTTTCGACTCTGCAGAGACTCCGCAGAGTCCAGCGTGTGGCCGCGGAGGTCCTTCGCGGCGGCTCGCAGCTTATGCTTGAGCGAGGCGTTCATGCGCCTGGTGTTGCCCGATGACTCGGTCTCCGGCATGACCGAGCGCGGCACGAGCCCGTGCCTGGCGATCAGATTCATCGCCATGTTCCATTGCCCGCCGTCGTCCAGCGGGCGGGCGAGCAGGAACGCCACGGCGCGATCATCCAGCGGGCGGTCGGCCGAGCGGAGGATGGCCTCCAGGAGCCAGTTGGCCCGCGCCATCTTGTCCCAGAACAGCGTCCAGGTCTGACTGAATTCGAAGTGCTCGACGTTGAGTCTGCGCATCGCGCCGACCCGCAGGAGGTTCAGCGCGGCGAAGCACCAGCAGCGTCCGCTGCGCTTCTGATCGGTGACTGTCCACCGATCGAGGCGCGTAGAGAACGTGTCGCCGCTCCGAGCGACCCGCCCTCGATCCAGCGCGACGTCAGCCACAGTCGTGGAGATGACCGCATTCTGCGCGATACGCGCGGCAGGATCATCATCGAACGCAGCCCGGAATTCTCCGAGCTGCGCAGCCGTAAGTGCTGTCATCCAGGACTACTCGGCGCGTCCGAGGTACAGGGCCTGCTCCAGCGACTCGGCGCCCGTGTTCAGCGTTCCAGCGTCGTCCTTTCCGCCCGAGGCGACCATCTCACCCGACTCGTTGACGATGCCGTCGCCGTCTTCATCGACGTAGGCCCACATGTACACCACCGCGTTGGCGGGCACGCCCAGCGCGAACGAGATGGTGGTGTTGCCGGTCAGATCGGGCCACTCGAAGCTGTCGTAGTCGTAGGCGTTGGAGGCCAGCGACGAGAGCGCCAGATCGGACGTGGGCCGGTACTTCAGCGCGGCCACCGTGACGGTCGAGCCCTCGGGCAGATCGTCGAAGGTGCCGCCCGCCACGCCCACCGTTCCGGTGATCGAGGTGAACGGGACGATGTCGAGCTCGGAGGAGCCGCTGCCCACGGGGATCTGCACCCAGTGGTCGGTGAGGTCAGCCCCAGCGACGCTGATCGGGTTGCCGTCGACGTCGGGCTCCGTCACATAGGCGCCCCACTGGTCGGCCGGGTCGATCAGGCCGTTGAGGTTGGAGTCGTAGGCCCCCAGCAGCTTGACGTCGCCGTAGTCGGCCTCGACGCTCATCGCGTAGTCAGCGGTGCTCTCGTCGTCGCCGCTGTCCGGGACGAACCAGTCCCACCACAGCGGGCCGTCGCCCGAGGTGGTCGTGACCATCGCCATGCCCATGCCCTCGCAGCTCTGGTTGATGGTGACCGGACCGGAGATCGTCACGTAGCCGTCCCACGTGCCGGTGCTGGTCCCGCCGCCACCGCCACCACCGCCACCGCCACCGCCACCGCCGCCGCCGCCATAGCCAGAGGCGTCGCAGCCGGCGTACTCAGCGAGGATGGTGATGTCGATGTCGTCGATGTGCTCGCCCTCGGCCATCTCCACGCCGTCGGGGTACACGCCGATCGGGTCGGTGGTGTGGATCACGCCGTCGCCACGGTAGTCGAGCGAGGCGTAGATCTGGATGAGGGAGTCGTCGTCGAGGTCCACGATGATCTCGTAGGGATCGCCATCGACCGAGGGCCGCAGGATGGTGTCCTCGCCGCGGTAGTCCTCCTCGCCCTCGCCCTCGTCGGCGTAGGCCGCGACGAAGATGGCGCCGAACGGGAACTCAGCGTCTCCGCAGACCTCTTCCCAGTCGACGGCCTCGCGGTCGCCATTGGAGTCTTCGGTGTAGAGCGTCACGCCGACGTCGCCCGACAGGCTGCCTGTGGGCACGGGATCATCGATGGTGTCGGTTCCTGTGAGGGTGTCGCTGCCGCCGCCGGCGCCGGGGTGGCCGCCGCTGGTGGGGAGGCCCGTCGTGCCGTCGCCCGGAAGGTGGCCGTACTCGGGACCACCACAACCAAACAGCAGGATGAACGCAGAGAGAGAAAGATTGCGCATTTTCAGGTCTCCGTGTGGGTTTCGCCGCTCAGGCCGGCGGAGTTGACAGGTGAAGGGTGAGATCAGTGATGTCTTCGGTCTCGGTGACGACCAGACCGGTCTCGTCGGAGCCGCCGGAGGCGACAGGTTCGCCTGACTCGTTGACGACGCCGTCCGCGTCGACGTCGGCGTAGGCCCAGAGGTACACGACGCCGCCCGCGGGGACCGTCAGCGAGAACTCCCGGCCGCTCTGGCCGGTGAGATCAGGCCACTCCCAGGTGTCCGCGTCGTAGATCCAGTCGCTCGATGCGACGTCGAATTCGTAGGTCGGACGGTACTTCAGCGCGGCCACCGTCACCGATGACCCTTCGGGGAGGGTGTCGAAGGTCCCGTCGGCCGAGGCCACCGTTCCAGTCAGGCGCACGAACGGCACCACAGTGACGCCGGGCATGTCGCCCAGGGGGATCTCCGTGTCAATGCTGCTCTGATCGGTGTCGGCGATCGTCACCGTCTCGACGGTTTCGCTGTCGATGGTGTGCGCGCCCCATGTATCTGCGGGATCGAACAGCCCGTTTCCGTTGCTGTCCCATGCCGCTGTCACGTGTACGTCACCCAGCCCGCTGCACGCCGAGAGGACATACACGCTGCTCGCGTCGCCGTCCGCGGTGACAGGCGTCGTGATGTCGGCGGTGAGCGGCCCCGCGCCGTCGGTGGTGACCATCAGCGTCGCCACGTCGCCTCCCGTGTAGGCGCTCAGCACATGGTTGGTGCCCGACACGGTGACCGCGTCGCAGCTCCCGCCGCTTCCGCCGGAGCCCGGCGCTGCGGTGACGATGGTGAGATCGATGTCGGTGATGTCGGCCCCATCGAACAGCGGAATCGCGTGGGGATACGCGCCCGTCGGCTCCGACGAGCCTACGATCCGATCCGCCACCGTGTCGAGCACCGCGTACACGAAGACGTCGGCGTCTTCAGGGAGCGAAGCTGCGATCTCGAAGGGGTTGGGCTCGATGTCGGGCTCAACGATGGAGGCGGTGCCGGCGTACCGCACCGTACCGTTGTCTTCCATCGCGAAGGCCGCCACGAAGATCTGCCCGAACGGAAACTCCCCGCCGGTGCCCTCCTCCCAGGAGACCTCCTCGCGGTTACCGTCATCGTCCGTGCCGTAGAGTTGCACGGTGACCGCCCCGGAGAGCGTGCCGCGGATGCCGTCTTCGTGGGTGATGGTAGAGGTCGAGTCGGTGGAGCTCCACTCCGACCCGGGCGTGGTGTCAAACCCGGCGCCCGTGTCACCGTCGGCGAGGAGCGTGCCGTAGGTGTTGCCCTGACAGCCACACAGCAGCGTCGCGAGCAGCAGCCCCGGTAGAAGGCCAGAGAGAGTGTGTCGGCTCATACGTCCCCCGCCGCCAGCAGCAGCTCGCGCGGGGCCGGCGTGGTCCCCGCGATGGCTATGCGACCGTTCTCGTCATCTCCGCCGGAGGCCACGGGCTCTCCGGACTCGTTGACCAGACCATCACCGTCTTCGTCCGCGTAGGCCCACAGGTAGGCCAGCGAGTCGGTCGGCAGGCGCAGCGCGAAGTCCACCGCGCTCCGGCCGCTCAGCTCATCGGAGCTCCAGATCATCAGATCGAACGCCGCCGCCTCGACATCCGCGAGGTCGTGCTCGGCCTGCGGCGGGAGTGAGTCGCGCGCCACCACGATCACCTGCGCGTCATCGCCCAGGATCTTGAACGCGCCGTCGGCGAGCCGCACCTGTCCGCCGAGGGTGACGGCCGCGGCGGGGCCGGGGAGGATACCGGGGAGCGCCTCGATGTGCAGCGTGAGGGCCTCCAGCGCGCGCGCGTCGGGGGCGACCGGGTTGCCTACCGCGCCCACCGCGCTCAGGCCGGTGCTCCAGGCATCCAGCGGAGTCAGCAGGCCGTCGTCGTCCAGATCCTGACCTGCATGCAGGCGAGTCGGTCGATCCGCGCAGAGCTCGATCTCGAACGGGATCGCCGCATCGGGCGAGAACGCAGAGTCATCGCAGACAGCGGGGAGGTCGGGCTCCACCCACGTCATCGAGACCACCGCCGCGTCCTCCGTCGCCGCCACCACCGCCACCGGCAGGGGCAGCGCGCCGATGACGGTCCCCGCGACCGAGACGGTCTCGCACACCTCGGGCGCGCCGCACTCCAGCGCGCGGATCTCGATCGCCAGATCGGTGAGGGCGTCGCCGTCGCCCAGCGCCCACGGCTCTCCCGCCAGCCCCCGCGGGTCATCCCGGCCGAGCACGCCGTCTCCCATGCGATCGACCACCGCGTGGATCTGCACCGGCGCGTCCGCCGTAAACGCCAGCGCCATCTCGAAGGGCTGCGCCACATCGAAAGGCTCGGTGTCGCCGGGGTAGAGCAGCGCCTGCCCCACCGCCGTGACCGCTCCGTCGATCTCCTGGGTCGCCACCACCGCGATGGGACCCAGCGGGCCGTCGCAGGTGGAGTCCTCCCACGAGACGCGGCTGTGATCTCCCGCGTCGTCCGACCGCAGCAGCGAGACCGTCACCGCCCCCGCCGCGGTCGCCCGGTGGCGCTCATCCGTCAACGGAACGACGGAGAGATCGGGCTCGGCCGTCTCTGCGCCGAAGTCCACCGTCACCGTCACGCATCCCGCCAGGATCAGCAGCATCTCAGCGCGCCTCCAGCCGGGCCCAGGCCGCCGTCAGCGCAGCCTGTCCGGCCGGCTCGGAGACCAGTGAGGCCGCGCGCTCAAGCACCGCCGCCGCCTGCTCTGAAGCCTCGGTACACTCGGCGAGCCAGATGGCATGCTCCAGGGAGGTCGGCGCGAGCTCCGTGAGCATCGGCCGCGCGACGTCGCGCTCGCCGGCAGCCAGCGCCAGCGCCGCGCCCAGCCGCGCCAGCTCGAACCACCGGTCGGGGTCATCCTGCGTCGCGCGCGCCACCCCCGGCCGCCGGGAGGGGGGGACGCTATAC
>CAYXGP010000067.1:0-3823 GCA_964464515.1 uncultured Enterobacterales bacterium | reverse complement strand
GCGTCTCGGCCTCTCCGCGGTACCGCTGGATGGTCTCCAGGATCTCCGCGTCGCGGCCGAGCTGGTGGAGGACCTCCACGCGCACCGCCAGGAGCCCCGCCGTGTAGACCCGCCCCTCCTGCGGCAGCTCCAGCGCGCGATCGAGGCTCGCCAGCGCCGCCGCGTGGTCTCCGCGCTCCTTGAGCCGGGTGGCGCGCGTCGCCATCTGCGTGGCGGTCGCCGGAAGGCACACGCCGGACTGGCCGGCGCCGAGTGTGTGGCTGCTGCCGTCCTTGCAGCGCAACAACACCGACCCGCGGGTCATCTCCACCACCGTGGACAGCAGCTCGGAGTCGCGCTTCACCGTGAACACGGTGCCCAGCACGCTCACGGTGCCCTCGGCGGTCTGGATGCGCGTCTCGATGCCCGCGTCGGGCTCCTGATCGACCCTGAGCAGTCCCCGACTCCAGGTGATCTCGGGGCGCAGGGTGGTGCCAGTCACCTGACCGGCGCCGCTTGCGGTGAGCCGAAGCCCGTCGCCGATCTCGACCTGCCCAGCGCTCAGCGCCACCGAGACGTCGCGCTCAAGGGGCAGCAGCATGACGAGCGCCGCGGCCGCCGCGGCACACAGCGCCAGCGTCGGGACCAGCCTGGGAGTCAGCCCGGAGACCAGCGGGGGGAGCCGTCGGCGGGACCCGGCGCTCGGCGCGCGCGCCACCCGGCGCTGCAGGCGAGCGACCTGCGCGGGGTGGATTTCGGGCAGCGTCGCGAGCAGCCGCGAGATGTCTACAGGCGGCAGCGCAGCGTCGAGGCGCGTCTCCAGCCGCGCGACGTCCTCGGGCTCCGCGGCGGTCTGCCGAGCGAACTGCTGTAGTCGGTGATCGGTCATTCAGACCTCGGCCAGATCGGTCGGGACGATCTGCATCTGGCGGGCGACGCGTCGCAGCCGCGCGCGGGCCAGTCGGAGCCGACTCTTGACGGTGCCGGGGGAGACCCCCACGAGCTCGGCGACGCTGGCGACGGTCCGTCCTTCCAGCTCGCAGAGGATGAGCACCTCGCGCTGGGCCTCGGGCAGCCGGGCGAGGGCCGCCTGGACCTGTCGGCCCGTCTCCGAGGCAGCGCTGAGGCGCTCTGGATCGGGTCCGGCGTCCGCCAGCTCGGGGACGACAGGCCGGAGCATTCCGCGGAGCCAGCGCTTGCGGCGGTGCCGATGGAGCACTCGGCGGGTGATGCCGAACAGCCAGGCGGGGAACACCGCGGGGTCGCGCAGTGACGCCAGCTTGGTGAGGACGACCATGAAGACATCGTGCGCGGCGTCTTCAGCGTCGACTCCGGGCCCGCCGAGGCGACTGCACCACTGCAGGACAGTCGGAGCCCAGGCCGCCACCAGCGCGTCTCGCGCGCCGGGGTCATCGTTGAGGAATGCTGTGACCAGCTCTGCATGGTCTTCCCGCTCAGCCATCAGGGATCTCCCTCTGTTGTCTGCTGACCGGTCCCGGCGGATCACAAAAATTCACTTTGTTTGTGTCACATTTGTTCGCGGAGTCACGACGAAGGCGGGAACGTTGTCGGCGACACGAGGATCTCCGTGGGGCATTTCACCGCAGATCCCAGCCGATGTGAAGGCCCGCCTCCACCGTGAACGGTGGCACCCACCCCGCATCGAGCTCACCCACCCGGAGCGCGACGCGGGTGGTCTCATAGCGCGCCAGGAGCATGGGACGAACCGCCGCGCGCGGACCGCCCGCAGACACCCCCGCCACGAGGACAGGCGACCACACCCGCGCCAGGTCCTGTTCGTCGCGCAGAAACGCCAGGCGCGTGGCCCCCGCTCCGGCGGCCAGCCCGAAACCTCCCCACGATCGCTCTCCCCAGAACGCGCGGGTGGCGTGCAGCTCGAGTCCCTGCTCGGAGAACGTCCGCGCGGGGCCGAGCGCGGTGAGGGCCCGCCGACCAGCCACCCGACCGGCGCCCGACAGCGTCCACTCCCCGCGCCCCACGCCCAGGTCGATCCGCACTCCCGCGCGCACCCCCAGCCAGTGCCGCCAGCCGCCGGTCACCGCCACGCCGCCGCGCAGATCGCTGGCCGCGCGCTTCGGCGTGGTGGTCTCGCCGATCGACACGGGATCCCCCGGCCCCACCAGGAGACCGGCGGGGATCACCAGGGCTGGGTCGGGCTGTGGCGGATCGGGCTGTGGCGGATCGCGCTGTGGCGGATCGCGCTGTGGCGGATCGGGCTGCGGCGCGGGAGGAGGCGGCTTCGCGACTCGCCGAGGCGACGCGCGAGGTGGGGGCGGTGGCAGCTCGGGCAGCTTCGGGAGGCCCGGGAGCTCGACGCCAGAGGTCGGCTCCAGGAGGCTGACCGCGAGCCAGATGGCGGCCTCCCGCGCAGCGGGGGTGGTGGGCGGCGCGATGCGCGCTCGCCGCACCCCGCCGTCCCGCCCGCGCGCGGTGATGGTCCACTCCGACGCCCCCACCTCCAGGCGGACCCACGGCCCGGCTGCCGGCTCGCCCAGCTCGAGGCGCGCTAGACCGACGGCAGGCGCCCAGTCCTCCGAAGACTCCCCCGGCGGCAGCGTGACCGGCGTAGCGTGGGCCAGCGCCCCCACCAGCAGCGCGATCAGCACGAGGCCGGTCCGTGACACATGCCCCGGACCGTCACGCCTCTTCATCGGGCGGAAACACGCTCCTGCGCACCCGCCACATCGGGAATTCGATGGGCTCGCGCGCCGGGTGTGGATCGAGACCCCGCTCGCGCATCAGCTCCTCGATGCGCTTGATGCGCTCGGCATGCGGCGGGTGGGTCGACAGCGGAGCGGCGCCGGCCGGCGCGTCGGGGGTGGCGCGCAGCGCTCGGATCAGGCCACCTGGCTCGTAGTCAGCGGCGATCATCAGGTCGACGGCGGCGGCGTCGGCGCCGTGCTCTCCCCGCCGCCGGTAGGCCGCGACGACGACCTGCTTGACGAGGCGCGAGACGATCAGGCGCAGGAATCCGCGGACGAAGACGCCGAACAGCGCATCGAGCACCGCGATCAGGGTGATGGTCCGCGCGAACTCATCACGCCGGAGGTGACCGATCTCGTGCGCGAGGATCCCCGCGAGCATCGGGTCATCACGATGGGTCGCTCCGAGCAGCCCCCGCCAGATGAGGATCTCCCCGTCTGGGAGCGTGAGCGCGTTGCGGATCGGATCATCGATCACGCGGAAGCGCGCTGTCACGCCCGCCTCCTCGGCGAGCCGTCGGCCGATCTGTTCGACGCGGGGGTGCGCGCGCGCGGGGCCGAACGCCGCCTCGATCAACGCCCGGGTGCGCTGGGCCTCACTCCGCTGGAAAGACGCGGGGAAGAGCAGCACCCGGAACAGGCGTGCTACCGGGATGAGGACGATCGCGAGGACTGCGAGGCGGACGATGAGGAGTAGCATATTCCCGCCGGGGCCGACCTCGCTGGAACCCGCTCGGAGGGTTCTCTACTCCGAGTAGCCGAGCCCGGTCAAACGCTACTTGATCTCGCGATGCAAGGTGACGCGGCGCAGGTATGGGTTGTACTTGCGCAGCTCCAACCGCTTCGGCGAGTTGGTCTTGTTCTTCTGCGTCGCGTAGCGGCTCATCCCCGGGACGCCAGAGCTCTTCTGCTCGGTGCACTCGATGGTGATGACCTGACGGCCCTGGTTCTTCTTCTTCTTGGCCATGTCCGCCTCGATGGGGAGGAGGTTTCGGTGGTTGGGCACAGACGTGCCGGTCGGCCCAGCCAGGTATCTGCGTGAACGAGGCGTGTCAACCCGATGGGTCCACGACCTTCCCCTGAATTCTGAGTGGCTCCTCCGCCCAGGCGTCCCCGCGCTG
>CAYXGP010000066.1:11227-36055 GCA_964464515.1 uncultured Enterobacterales bacterium | reverse complement strand
GGGTAGGCCCGGTCCGGATGGACCGCGTGTCCAGACAGACCCGGTCTGGAGGGACCGGGTCGCTGCCAGACAGGGGGTCCGTACAGACCGTGGGGAATCTACGTCCCGACAAGAGAATCGGGGCCCCCCAAATGAGGCGCGTAGGTCATCGGGCGGGCTCTTGGCCGGTTCGATGACCGGAGCCGGTCGGAGCAGATCCGCCTGGACATGGCGCAGCGTCTGGAGATCGACCTGCGGCACAAGCCGGAGAGTCGCTTCAGCTTCCGTGTGTGGCAGCATCTGGACTGGCAACACCTGAGCTCGACGGAGGGCGGCTCGCTGGCGCTCTCTGTGGGGGCGGGGCTGTGGCGCGAGAGCTGAAGGTCACCACCGGCCGGGCCTCCATCTCCGCGAGCAGCAGGCGCGTCTGCTCGGCGACGGCGCGGCGCTGAGCGGCGCTGACCGGCCGGCGCACCTCCAGCGACGACAGTTCGCTCTGCTCCAGCGACGACAGCTCGCTCTGCTTCATCGACGACAGCTCGCTCTGCTCGACCTCGCTCGCGATGCGGGCCTCCAGCGCGGACGTGAGGTGACGGTCCTGCGCCAGCGTGTTCTCCATGGCGACGACCTCGGGGGGGACCCAGGTGACCAGCGTCCAGCCGGTCCAGAACATCGCCGCGACCATCGAGAGTACGGAGAAGCTGAAGAAGAGGCGCTCGGAGAGGGGCTGACGCCAGCTCGGTTCCATGGGGCTCCCGGGGGTTCGGGGGCATTGACCGCGCGCAGCGGGGGCGGTTCGCAAAGATCAGGTCAGGGGACCGTTGGCGGCGTCCGCGCCGGTCGTTTACCCCTGCCATGTGGCCCCGAGCCAGTGGACCCGGAGGAGGGGCGTGGAGAGCAAACGCAGCCTGATCGATCGCGTCGAAGTGGTCCTGTACTCCACCGCGGTAGAGCTGTTCATCTACGCGATGATCCTGTTCTCGGTCGCCCTGGTCGGCGTCGAGGTGGCGTCGCCGGAGACGGTGGCGTCCAACGCGCAGTTCTTCGCGGTCGCCGAGGGGGCGTTCATCGTCTTCTTCTCGGTGGAGTATCTGGTCAAATTCGTGGTGGCGAAGGACAAGTGGCTCTTCTTCCGCCGCTACTTCATCGACCTGCTGGCGATCCTTCCGTTCCTGCGGTTCTTCCGACTGTTCCGCGGGCTGCGTATCCTGAGACTGCTGCGTGTGGTGCGGCTGCTGCGCCTGGGCAACATGATGGCTCGGCGCCTGTCGACGCTGGAGAGCGCCGGCAACATGCGCGAGGTGATCATCATCCTCGTCGTGTTCCTGTCGACCGTGCTGGCCGGCTCGATCGGCATCATGATGTTCGAGCGCAGCCACCCCGACGGGCAGTTCCAGACCATGGGCGACGGCCTGTGGTGGACAATGGTGACCATCACGACCGTCGGCTACGGCGATAAGTATCCGCAGACCCCCGAGGGGCGGGTCCTCGGCGTCGCGATCATGCTGATCGGCCTGTCGTTCTATGGACTCGTGGCGGGACTGGGCAGCACCTACATCATCGATCGGCTCAAGAAGGGCTCGGAGTGGCTCGTCTCGACGTTCTCTGGGCACATCGTCATACTGGGGGTGAACGACAAGCTCGATCGCGTGGTCACCCTGCTGCTGGAGCAGGAGCTCCGGGTGGTGATCGTCACCGAACGCAGCGACGACGTCGCGCAGTATCCCGAGCACCTCGTGGCCGTGCTGGAGGGGGACTTCTTGAGCCCCCACGTCCTCGCCAAGGCCCGCGTGGAGCACGCCTCGGGGGCGGTGATCCTCGCCGACACCCACGATCGCAGCTCCGCCGACGCCGACGCCCGCTCGGTGCTGGGGGCCCTCGCCCTGGAGCGGATGCACCCCAAGCTGGGGACGGTCGTCGAGGCGGTCTCCGATGAGACGGCCATCCACCTGCAGGGCGCAGGCGCGGACGCGATCATCCGATCCGGCGCGCTCACCGCGGAGATGCTGGCGTTCTCCACCGACCACCCGGGGTACTCAGCGAACCTCGGCGTGCTCCTGCGCTTTGCGCATCGCAATCGCATCGTGATGAACGAAGTGCCCGCGCGGCTGCTGGGCAAGCCGCTCCAGACGGTCCAGCGCATCCTCGCCACCGAGCGGAAGATCCTGCTGGGCGCGCAGCGAGACGGTGAGACCACGCTCGATCCGGAGCTGGAGTTGGCCGCGGGCGACGAGCTGATCTGCATCGAGATCATCTGATTCAGCGTCATCCGAGGCCTGGGACACGTCTCAAGACTACTGCGTTGAGAAGAGCGACTGGGGGAGTCGAACATGAAGGGAAGAACGGTCATCCTTGGCGTCAACGAGCGCATCGGACAGCTCGTGCAGCTTCTTCGGGATCAGGGCC
The DNA here is from genome assembly GCA_964464515.1 of uncultured Enterobacterales bacterium. Lineage (GTDB taxonomy): Bacteria > Myxococcota_A > UBA796 > UBA796 > UBA2385 > CAYXGP01. The sequence goes on along the minus strand of CAYXGP010000066.1, from coordinate 33,670 downwards.
AGGAGATCGTGGTGGTGAGCAACCACGTCGAGCGGTTCTCGCGGGCCCTCGACGGCGTCGCGCAGATCGCCGGAGACTTCATCGATCCCCACGTGCTGCGGCAGGCCGAGGTGGCCTCTGCGCAGTCCGTCGTGATCCTCGCTGAGACCATCGGCCATCGAATGCAGGACGCCGACGCACGGAGCGTCGTCGCAACGCTGTCGGTCGAGCGGCAGAACCCCGAGGTGCGCACAGTCGTGGAGGCGCTGAGCGAAGACACCGCGTTCCACCTGCGCAACGCAGGCGTCGACGAGATCATCGTCTCGGGAGAGCTCACGGCGGACATCCTCGCCTTCTCCACCACAACCTCCGAGTACAGCCAGTACCTGGGGGTGCTGCTCAAGTTCGCGCACGAGAACCGGGTGGTCACCGCGCCGGTTCGTGAGCGGCTGGTTGGCAAGAGTCTGCAGGCGCTCGTGCGGCTGCTGTCCGAGGAGCGGAAGGTGCTGCTCGGGGTGCGTCCCTCAGGGGGCAGCGGTCGGGCCTCGCTGGACCCTGAGCGGATCGTCACCCCCGGCGACGAGCTGGTCTACATCGACATTCTATAGGACAAGAACATGCCGCATCTCCCAGGCGCGCGCTTCTCCGATCCTGCCGAGCTATACGACCTGCTCTACCACTGGAAGGACTATCCGGCGGAGGCCGCGGTCGTCGCTGAGCTGCTCGCTGCTGCGGGGATCGGGGACGGCGAGTCGGTGCTGGAGGCGGCCTGCGGCACCGGCGCCCGTCTGGCGCACCTCACGCCGCGCTTCGCCATCTCCGGGTTCGATCTGGACCCGGCCATGCTGGATGTGGCGCGGCGGCGTCTGCCCTCCGGAACGCCTCTGTTCGCCGCCGATCTGCACGACTGGTCGGCGGGCCCCTTCGGGGCTGTGCTGCTGCTGTTCGGCGGCGTCGGCTACATCCGACCGGGTCGGTTGGTGGACGTGCTCTCGTCGATTCATCGGTCCGTTCGACCAGGCGGCGTGCTGGTCCTGGAGCCCTGGGTCGCGCCGGATGTCTTCCGACCCGACCAGCCTCACATGGCAACGTACGAGACCCGCTGGCTCAAGGTCGCCCGGCAGTGCGTGACCCGGCTCGAAGACGGCGCCGCTGTGTTGGAATTCCACACGCTGGTCGCGCGGCCCGGATTCTCCGTCGAGCACATCGTCGATACGCAGCGGCTGTGGCTGCGTTCTGCTCAGGAGCTGGTGGACGCCGCCGAGGGCGTGGGCTTTGCGGTGACCCGCAGCGACCGGGGGGCGATGCCGCACCAGACCCTGCTGATCTGCCAGCGGCGCTTATAGCAGGCGATCCACCAGAGAGAGCGCAGCCCACGTGGCGCCCGCCGCGAGAGCCAGCGCACCGACGGCGATCAGCCCCAGCTCGGCGGCCAGCACCAGCGCCAGCGTGCCGGGCCCTGCCCCCAGACGCCGCATCAACGCCAGCTCCTCCGACCGCAGCCGTCGCGTGAGATCGATCACCAGCAGGCCCAGCAGCCCCGTGGACAGCGCCATCAACGCGGAGCTCCACAGCAGCGCGTCGCGCGCGACGTCCAGCAGGCCCAGCAGCTCCCGGACCACCAGGGCTGGCCGGGCCGCCGCGACGTCATCGCGCAGGGCTATGGCGCCGAGGAGCTGATCGTGCGCCCGCGGGCCGGGCGGGAAGACCAATACGCAGCTCACCGGAAGCCCATCGGCGTCGCCGTGCAGGTGCGAGCGGGCCAGCCGGCTGGGGTCGTCCGCGCCGAGGAGCCTGAGCCCCGGATCGGCCTCCCCGCTGACGTCGTCGTGGCCATGCAGGTGACCGTCGATCGCCCAGGAGGTCTTCACGTCGGTGAGCAGGACCCGGTCGTCGGGCGTACCGGTCGGCTCCAGCACGCCGACCACCGTGAGGGTCACCGGGTAGGGGCCGGCCAGGTTGGTCAGGTCGCTGAGATCGGAGCGAAGTCGGTCTCCCACCCGCAGGCCCAGGTCCTCCGCGGCGCTCGCGCCCGCGATCGCCTCTCCGATCAGCGCGGGGGTGCGGCCCTCCGCGACCGTCAGCTCTCGCGCGACCAGATAGTCCAGCGTCGCGCCGACCAGCGGCGCGCCGCGCGCGGTGTGCCCCAGGTGAAGCGGGATCGCCGCCCCGTGGTCTGCTGCCCAGGTCGAAACCGAATGCGGCAACTTCACCCCCACGGACCGTGAGAACGTGAGCGCGGAGAGCGTGAGGGCGACCGGGGTGTCGGATGGCCCCAGCACCACAGGCGTGGCGTCGGCCCGGGCCGTGAGCGCGTCGCCCAGCCGCGCGGAGGCGAGGAGCGTGAACGCTGGGAGGAACAGCGTGATGGCGCCCGCAGCCGCGAGCGTCGCTGCGACCCCGGGGGCGGCCCGCAGCCGCTGCAGCGCCAGGAAGAGGGCGTGGTGGAGCACGGGCTACATGGTGGCGAGCGACGGGATGCCGCCGGCTAACCCTGCGGGCGGACGCGGGGTCGGCGTCGGTCGCGCAGCGTCATCGCCGCCAGGAGCTCCAGGGCGGTGTCCTGGAAGCCGATCGCGTCGCCGCGCGGGCCGATGTCTCCGTTGACCAGCAGTGTCACCGCGAGGAGCTGATCGTCGGCGGTGGTGACGTACCCCGTGAGGTTGCGAACATTGGACATCGACCCTGTCTTGGCGTGGACGCGCCCGGTGGCGGGGCCGTCGGTCATGCGGCGGGCCAGCGTTCCGTCGACCCCCGCGGTGGGCAGCAGCCCCAGCAGACCATCGGCGTAGGGTTGGGCCCGGATGTATTGGTTGATCAAATTCAGCGCCTCGGCGCTGAGCAGGTTGTACCGCGACAGCCCCGAGCCGTCCTCGAGTCGCCACGTGCCGTCGGCGACCCCCGCGCGTGTGAGCATATCTGCGTAGACGCTCCGCGCCCCGGAGAAGGAGCGGCCGCTCTCTGCGGGATCTACAGCCCGCGCGAGCAGCTCCGCGTAGAGGTTCTGGCTGTAGGACAGCATCGTCGCCAGCAGCTCGTGCAGCGGCGGCGACGCGTGCGCGCGCAGGAGCGCGCGGTCACCTGAGGGGTGCGGGGCGTCGTGGATGACCACCCCCGCGTCGCGGAGCGCCTGGGCGAACAGCTCCACGGCGCAGGCTGCGGGATCGGGCACGGTGATCCAGCGTGCGCGCGTCCCCGCGTCGGGGCGCGCTGCGCCGAGCGCGATCACCTGCGGGTGGCCCAGCCGGCGGGTGAGCGACAGGGCGCCGGGGTCTTCAGTGGCAGTGAACTGCAGACAGGAGCCCAGCGAGCCGCCGTCGAAGCTCGGAGTCTCTCGCGCGGTGACGCTCACCTGCGTGGTGTTGAGATCGATCGTCAGGGCGGAGTAGGGCGCTGCGTAGCCCGACGGCAGGTCGTCCCAGGCCCAACCTGATCCCAGGCTGGGGCCAGCCAGCAGCGAGGTGTCGGCCCGGACGGTGCCGGCGACCTCGCGCACGCCGAGCGAACCCGCGACCTCCGCGGCCCAGGCATCGAGCACCCTGCGCCCGAAGGCGGGATCGCCACCGCCCACGAGGATGAGGTCGCCCGACAGCACCCCGTCCGAGAGCTCTCCGTCCGTCTCCAGGCGCGTCTCGAACTGGTGCTCGAATCCCAGTGTCTCCACTGCTACAGCTGCTGTGAGCCACTTGACCGTGCTGGCTGGGATGACCGCGCGGTCGGCCTCGCGCTCCCAGAGCACGCGACCATCGGAGACCCGCCGCACGCTCCCCGCGATCGTCGCTCCGTCCAGCGCCGGCGCCTCCGCGAGGTCATCCAGCGCGCGGCTCAAGCGCTGGGCATCCGCAGAGCCCATGTTCAGCAACAGCAGCGCCAGCGCAGCGAACACGGCGCTCAGCTCTCGAGGCGCTGGCTCAAGCGGCGAGCGCACCACTCGGGGAGCGTCGCCGCGCGGCGCTTCGCGCGGGTCCATGCGGCGTTGGCGTCTTCGGAGCGCCCCGCGGCAGCCAGCGCCTCGCCCAGGTAGAACTGTAGCTCCGCCGGCGCCTTTGGCTGCGCGCAGGCGGTCTCCAGCGCCGCGAGGGTCTCCGCGAGACCCTGTGAGCGCGCGATCAGCAGCGCCCTGATGACGCGGTCGGCCTTGCCGAGCAGCGATGGCACCACCTCTGCGGCGAGATCGTCGCCCGGCCCGCGTCTGCCGCCCCTGGCCCAGTCGATCGTCTCCGGGGCGATGGCGACGCGCGCGTGCTCTGCCACCTCTGCGGGTGTCGCCGGATACCAGGTGCGGTCGGTGGTCTGGAACACCGGCCCCGGCTGGGGTTGACCGATGCGCCGAAAGACCATGCGCCGTACCGCGGGGACCTTCGAGCGGCGGGTGAGCTTCCACCTGGGCGTCGCCGCGAGCCAGCCCCTATCGGTGCAGATGACCAGCGCTGGAGGGCGACTCGGCGTGGGGTTCACCTCGCCGGCGTCGAGGCCATCGGAGCGCCAGGCGCCCGTGAGCGGAGCGTCCAGCGCGTCGAATCGCTCGAGGCACGTGGAGACCACTTCGCCGTGCTGTCCCGGCAGGCTCAGGCTCGAGAGGCGCGGGCGGGCGGTGCCGTAGCCGCCAGCGAGGCAGATACGCGCGACCGCGGAGACGGCGTCCGGCCGCAGGCGGGTGTCATCGAGGAGCGCCACGATCTGCTGCTCAAGCTCCGCGTCGTCGAAGTGCGCGGCGGACTGGCACAGGCGCGTCAGCCCCACCTCCGCGCCCACCCGCACGCCGATGCGCGGATCGCGCAGCCCGGTGGAGATGCGCTGGAACGACTGCGGCAGGTCAAGGCAGGCGAGCATCGGGAACAGGCCCGCGTTCACGCCAGGGTCGATGCCGCGGAACAGGGCCAGGAGCGACTGACGGTGCTCCAGGGTCAGCTCGGAGCGGTGCGGGGGGAGGCGGTGGCGTGACAGGATGTCGGCCGCCGCGCTGGCCGTGCCCAGGCGCACCGCAGGTGAACGATCGTTCTGCGCGCTGCGCACGAGGCGAGGCAGGTGGTCGAGCAAGCCGATCTTCGACAGGTCTCGGACGCCCGCAGCGCGCTCGGCGATGGAGCTTGCGTCGAGGGCGGCGATCGGGTCCGGGGTCTCCAGCTCGATTTCGGGCATTGGGTGGCACTCGGGGTGGGGAGAGGAGCATACAGGGTTGATACAGGGCTGATACAGGGCTGATACAGGGCTGCGAGTTCAGGTTGTCCTCTGGACAACCCGGATTCGTCGGTGCTGGATGGCGCTGCGCGAGCAGCGGCCGGCCGCGAAGTGGCCGGGGGGCGGCGGGGGTCTCCCCCGCAACAAGAGCATAGTACTGTACCGCGTCGGGGGGGAGCGGTCAGGGGATGACCAGCTCGGCGATCGCCACCCCCTCGCGATCGACGGCGATCAGGAGCTCGTCCCGGCCGTCACCGTCCACGTCGAGGGCGCCGATGTGCCCTCCCTGGGTGAGCGTGAGGAGCCAGCGGGCCTCGACGCTCGGAGACGCGCTGACCCCGAGCACCGCGCGATCGCGGCGGAGGACGACCACGCGGGTCTCGCCGGACGGTCCGAATCGGCCGACCACCAGATCCGCCACGGGTGGGCCGCCGATGGTGCCGTCTTCTGCGATGTGCTTGCCGCCGGGGGCGGGACCCGCGTCGGCGATCGTCAGCGCGGCCTCGGTCGTCTCTGCGCTGAGCATGAGGCGCACGCGTCGCCCGTCCGCCAGGCCCCAGGCCGTCCCGTCGCCCGCGGCGGCGAGGGCGTCGAGTCGCAGCGGGGCGCGGGTCAGGAGCGCGCCGTCGTGTCCCAGCGCGAGCACCTCTTCCCGCAGGGCCATCCACAGGACATCCTGCGATCCCGATATATGCAGAATCGGGGAAGGGACCGTGAGCATCCAGCGCGGGGCGCCGTCGGGGCTCCAAGCGCGCAGGGTCAGCCGGCGTCGATTCGCCGCGACGGGTCCTGCCGCCCACGTCACCAGCTCGCTGGGGCCTGCCTCTCCGAGTGAGTACTCGGGGGTCACGCCGCCGTCTTCTGGGCGCCAGACCGCCGGAGACCCCTCGCGGACACCCAACACGACGCCGCCGTCGAACGTCGCCAGCCCGTGGGCGCCGGTGAACGGCACGAAGTCGCGGAGACGCGCGCGCGATCCTGAGTCTGCGCTCACTGGTCCTGCGCTCATTGATTCTGATGCTTCTGTGACGAACGCCTCCGCCATCGGGGTGCCGCTCCCGGCAGGCGCCTCCAGCGCTCTGGTCACGATGGTGTCGAGTCTCTGCATCCCCTGCGGGGAGTAGCCCCGGCCCTTGTGCGCGATCACCCCACCGCGACCCCACACCTCCAGGGTGGGTAGCGAGACGATGCCGAAACGGCGGGCGACCTCGGGTGCATGCGCCACGGGGAACGGAAGCTCCAGCCGGTCCACGGTGGACGTCACGGCGTCTTCAGCGGCGGGAGCGTCCAGACTGATGGCGATCACCCGCAGACCCGCGTCGTGCCGCGCGCGCGCCATCTTCGCGAGCTCCGGGAGCTCCTTGATGCAGGGCGGGCACCAGGTGGCCCAGAAGGTCAGCAGGACGACGTCGCGTTCGTGGTCTGCGCTGGACCACCGCGAGCCGTCGATGAGCGTCAGCTCCAGGGGGGCCGCGGGGGGGAGATCCACCCTCCAGATCTCCGGCTCTGTTCGCTGCGATGCCATTCCGAGGGTCGCCCACAGCTCAGGCAGATCGCGGGTGGCGCTCAGGGTGCGACCGACCTCGATCGCCCCGTCTCGCTCACCCAGCGCCCACAGGTCGGAGGCCACGGCCTCGCGCAGCCGCTCGCCGCCGCCCAGATCGACGGAGGTCTCGGCGACTACCAGATCCGGAACCCTTCCGGCCTCGGAGCGGCGCGCAAAGTCCAGGGACCGCTCCGGCTGCCCCGCGCGGTGGTAGACGCCTGCCAGCTCGCGCTGAATGCGCCAATCGTCGATATCCTCGAGCTCTCCCGCCATCGCGATGCCCGCCGCCTGCCTGTGGCGCTCCGCCATCCGCAGGGGCGCCAGAAGCACTGCCGGGTCATCCGCCGCTCCGCTCTCGCGTGCTACCCGGGTGGCGCGGACGACCGCCCGGCGGCCCCGCTTCCCGGCGGCCTCACGAAGCCTCGCCAGCTCCGGCGCCATGCGCGCGCGCGGAGCCGCCGGCGGCAACAGGCGACGCTCCACGGTCACGGCGCGGGGAGCGGCCCCCAGGGGTCCGTCGATCGACAGGGTGATCGACGTGCCGACGGGACCTGACAGGCTCCCCCGATCCTCTTCGTCCAGGTGGCCTCGACCGTCGAACCCCGTGATCAGGTCGCCGGGCACGACGCCCGCCTCCTCGGCGCCGGACCCCGGGCGCACGGACAGCACGAGGAATCCCTCGGGGAGCACCTCGTATCTGACCCCCAGGCGGCCATCCTGTGGCGACTCCGCGCGGGCGGTCGCGAACAGAAGCAGGGAGGACGCGACGCATGCTCGGGGTAGCATGGGGCAAGGATATTGTGCGCGGGGGGCAGATGCCGGGTTTCCTTCTCCTTGGGTTCGCGCTGGGATGCGCGGCGAACATCCAGGCGCTGTACGACGCCGAGAAGGCGGCGGCGCTGGCCCCGCCGCCAGACGCTGCCGCGAGCTGGAACCCCGAGGTCCGGCTGCGGCTGTCACAAGACGCGCTGGGTGTGCTCGCTCAGGAGGCGATCGATGGCGGGCTGCTGGCCTGGAAGAAGAAGCTCCAGATCGATAATCCCTTGGGGATCCCCATCAGCGTAACGCCGAAGATCGCGGTCGATACGTTGCGTGTTACGCCGGGCCAGTCCTGTGACGCCTGCCTGGAGATCGACGCCAGGCTCAAGGGCCAGGCGAAGTGGAAGGCGGGCGAGCTGGGGGGCAAGGTGCCGCTCACCGCCCGTGTGGTCGGCACGCTCTCGCTGACGCTGGAGCCTTCGAAGAGCGGGTGGGATCTGAGCGGGCAGGTCGCCGACGTCAAGAAGCTGAAGATCAGCGCGGCCAGAGCCGGCAAGGTCGACGTCACCAAGGTGCTGAAGGGGTGGACGAAGGCCGCGCTGGCGCAGGTGCCGACCCTCCGTTTCGGACGCATCGGCGGCGGCAAGAGGCTGCCGCTCCGCGCGCTACGGCTCGCCAGCGACGCCCACGCGATCGAGGTCCAGGGACTCACGAAGGTCAGCGGTGGCAGCCAGGTGGCGGCGGTCACGCGGGCCCCGCGCTCGGACTGGGAGCTGTACGTCAGCCAGGACACCGTCCTGGCGTTGTTACGAGTGACGGCGTTTCAGCAGGGGCCGGCGGACCACGACGTCGCCGCCGATCCGCGCAGCCTCAGGGCTACCGGTGAGCGGTTTGACCTGGGCCTTCGGCTGTGGCGTCTCAACAAGCCCGGCTGGTGGCGTGAATACACCGTAACTGGCGGCCTGGAGGTCAAGAAAGGGAAACTGAAGTTCCGCAGCGACGGCGCCGAGGAGGGCGAGAAGAGCAAAGGCGCCGGGCTGGCCGATCCACTAGCCGCGTTGGCCGAGGGGAAGATCCTCGACGCCGTCGCCGACGGGATCCGCGAGTCGGTGCCGGCGGCACGGAGCACGAAGGTTCAGGGGATGAAGATCAAAGCCAGTGCCAGATCTGCGAGGGGACAAGGGGACGCGCTGGTGCTCTCGGGGGACTTCACGGTTGCCTCGAAGTAGCGTCCGAGCGGTCGCCTATAGAGGCGCTGGCACGATCTTCGAGATGTAGTACGGGATCTCCTCGCCGAAGACGTCCTTGCCGAACGTGTCTCGATGCACGCTCCCGGACGTTCGACGCACAGCGGCGGGGTGGTGGATCCACCGCTGCTCGTAGACCTGCAGAGACGACATGTCCGTGGCGCCGCGATCGGTGTCTACCACGAGCGCGACCTCGCAGGTGGCGCTGGACTTCCGATGCAGCAAGAACGCATAGTCCGGTGATTCGTTCTTTCCGTCGGACAGGAGGGCGTCCAGTGAGCCCTTCGTCAGTCCTCGATCGAACATGATCTGGATCGCGTCCTCTATCGCCGCCGTGACCTCCGGCCCCTGGCATTCCTCTGCGCCTGGGATCCCCGGCGCTCCCACCAGGGTCTCCTTCAGGGCATCGCACCCCGTCGCCAGTCCGACTCCGAGGACCCCCACAGCGAGGACTCCCGCTCCGGGAATTGGCGATGTAGATGTGGAACGTCGATCGGACATGCGCTCAGATCCGGGGAGCAGGGCCCTGCACTATATCCGGACCTCGGCCCACCGCCCGCGGATCACCGCGGCGCCCTTTCCCGCCGCTTTGGCCATGGTCGTTGCGTTGATCGTCCACCAGATACCGGCCGGTCCCCAGCGCTGTGCGGCCAACACAGCGAGCGGAATACGGGCGATGTTCAACGGCGCCGACCACCACAGGACCGTCCTGGTGTCGCCGCTTCCCTCCAGCGTGCCCTCGGCCAGCGCCTCCCAGGCCACGAAGAGCTGCGACCATGCCAGGATGTGGGCGTAACGGATGGCCTCCTCCAGCACGATCGGGTCTTCGGTGAACAGCGCACACAGCGGCGTCGCGGCGAATCGAAAGACCAATGCAGCGGTGAGCCCGGCGGCCGTCGATAGCGGCAGTCCGAGGCGAACCGCTGCCTTCGCCTCCTCGATCTCCCCGGCGCCGAGTCGTCTCCCGACCACGCTGGCGATCCCGAGGCTGAGCCCGTAGAAGACGGGCCACGCGCAGCCCTCCAGCGCGGCGAAGCCGATCCCCAGCGCGGCGTTGATCTCGGGACCAAGTGGAGAGACGGCGAACGCCAGCAACGCCCAATACACCAGCGTGTAGGCGGCGACGTTGACCGCGATGGGGAACCCGACCCGCAGGACCCGTCGGATGGTCTCGTCGGGCCACAGCGCGCTGAAGTCTGGGCGGACCTGCCTCCACAGGATGGTCAAACCGATGGCGAGCGCGACCGCTCGGGCCGCTCCGGAGGCGTACCCGGCGCCAGCGATGCCCAGCTCCATCTCGTAGATGAACAGCCAATTCAACCCAACATTCAGCGCGATGAACAGCCCTTGCAGCAGCATGGGCGTGATCGTGTTTCCGCGGGCGATGAACAGCGCGTCGACCACCGGCATGACCGCCAGCGGAAGACCCGCCACTGCGAGCGCGCGCATGTAGGTCGTCGCCAGAACGGCGGGCTCTCCCGAGATGCCCAGCGCCGCGCTCAGGTGCTCCGCGCCGAGGCCCAGCGCGGCCAACGTGACCGCGCCGATCCCGACGATGCCAGTGAGCGCGTTGCCCAGGACGCGTCGCTGGAGCCGGGCGTCACCGGCGCCGACCGCGCGGGCCATCAGCGGACCGGCGCCCGCTGAGATCAGCGAGATGAACGCAAAAAACAGGATGACCACGAAGCCGGTCGCGCCGACGGCGGCCTGGGCAGCGACACCCAGCCACTGTACTGCGTACTGGTCGATGACGCGGAAGGCCTGCCCGAGGAGCGTAGACAGGGCCGCCGGGACCGCCAGGCCGAGGATCTCTCGAATGTCGACTGGTCGGGCCTGGGGGGAGGGGAGCACCCGCCTGTGTATCGTGGTTTCGAGCAGCCAGGGTCAGCTCGCCGAACCCGGTCAGATCAGAACACTTCCATCCACGCCACCGTCGCGGTACCGAGGAACGGATCCGTAGACGACTCGATCGTATGCACGGCCTCGTCCGAGCCGTCCGTCACCACGTCGGACGACCCGTAGAACAGCGTGCCCTTGTCGGTCACCGTCACGCCCGAGATGTAGCTGTCCTCGTGCTCCTCGTACGGAAGATCGGACGAATCGACGGTGCCGTCGCCGTCGGTGTCCATCCCGGGATCACAGTCCTCGAAGTCGATCCCGTACAGTCGGCCGGCGCCGCCGTCGCAGCGATCCTCCTCGGGGACCCACGTCGAGAAGTACACCACTCCCGCGTAGACGATGGGATCGGACGTCAACCCCTCTCCCTCTTCGAGCGCGTAGATGCCGTCGGCGCCGCAGTCGGTCATCGGCTCCATGTAGTCGTCGTCGCACGACTGGGGCGCGGTGTCTTTCATCGCGAAGAAATAGCCCGCCTCCGAGTAGTCGATCCGGCTGTACGGTGAGCCTGTCCCCCAGTATACGCCGAGACTTCCATCGGAAAGCCAGCTCGTGGTGGCCGCGTAGTAGACCTCGGGCCGCATCGCCGTCCCCGATGAGTCCTTGATCTCGCCGTCGTCGTAGGGGTCGAAGAACTCCACCCACTCGAACTCGCTCGGGTCCTCGTTGTCGATGCAGGCCTTGTACATCCAGGTGCTGCCGGGGTCTTCGATGTCTCCCGGGCCTGAGCCGCCCTCGGAGGTCGGCTTGTACGACGTGCTCATCGGGAAGTACAGCGTGTCGACGTCACCGTCTGAGTCGACATCCACCACCGCCAGCGCCGCGGCGATGTAGCCGTACTCGTACTCGGAGTCGCTGTCTGTCTGCAGACTCGAAGAGATCGAGTCGGCCTCGGGGTGGTAGCTGTCACCGGCGGCGTAGTCGTCGCCGGAGTCCTGGTAGCCCACCGACGTGGTGCCCCAGTAGTCGTCGCCCATCGCCCACAGGTAGAGGTTGGGCTCTGCGTTCTCATAGTAGCTTCCGTAGCTCGTGTACGGAACGGCGCGGCCGGAGCCCCAGAACGCGACGTAGGTGTCGACAGGCGCGCTGCTGTCCGAGTAGTCGTAGATCAGCGCGATGGAGGGGCGGCCGATCGTGTACCCCACCGCCGCGTTGTCGCTCTCGTCGGTCTGCTCCCACAAGAACTCGGGATCGTTGCTGTCGGTGATGTCGAGGGCCAGCGTCACGGGGCCGCCCTTGCCCTGCTGGACCACCACCACGCGGTGCCACTCGCAGTCGTCAGGGACCGAGTCGCAGTCGCGGGTGCCGTCGCCGTTCTCATCGATCCAGACGTCCTCGATGACCGGAGAGCCGTCGAACAGGAACGTGCGGCCGTACAGCATCAGATCGACCAGCCGGCCGGCCCACTCAGCGTCGTGTTCGCGGTAGAGCACATACCCGGGCATCCAGGCCCACAGCTCCTCGCCTTCCTCGGTGTCCGACGTGCTGGAGTCGTCTTCGAGCTGGAAGGCATGCAGCATGCCGTCGTTGGCGGCGACCAGCACGATGTCGGGGGAGGTGCCGGCGTCGCGGTTGGCCTCCATCTCCTCGATGAACACGCGGTAGCTTGGCTCGATCGCCATCGCCTGGTTGAAGCGCGCCTCGACCACCACGGGGATGGAGTGAGGAGAGTCACCGAGCTTCCAGTTCCCGCGCTCGAGGTCCATGTAGCGGTACTCGGCCTCGGGCAGGCCGCGGGCGAAGTCGACCAGGGCCTGGAGGTCGTCCACGTCGACGGCGTCATCGGTGCTCTTGTCGAGGTTGTAGTCGTCGTCGGAGGTGTCGAGGATGTAGTCCAGGGCGGTGGCGTCGTTGCCCACCGCCTGCACGAAGTCGTAGTCCAGACCCATTCGGCGATCGCTGGAGGCCTCCGAAGAGACGCCCGACAGCGAGACGGCGGGCTCCCAGAAGGTGTAGATGTCGCGCTTTCCGGCGCCGTCGCGGTCGTCGGGCTGCTGCTCTGCCGCCGTGACCGGGCGACTCACGAGGAGATCGCCGCCGTCCCACACCGCGCCGCCGTAGTCGGTGGGGCCGTCGTAGAGCACCTGTCCGTACGTCGTGGAGGTTGGATCGTCGTCGATCTCATAGGCGCGGATGTGTCCCTGCCCCAGCGGGTCATCGCCGGTCAGCTCGTAGAATGTATAGACGAGGTAGTTGCCCTCCGCCGCCACCACCGGCGTGGAGCGGGAGAACGTGCCGGATCGGATATCCTGCATGATCAGCAGGAGGCCGGAGAGGATGCGCGCGGGCGCCGACGCGGTGGCGTAGATACCCGCGTTGTTGATCTGGTCGACGGAGTTTCCGAACAGGTACTCGGCGACCGAGATGGAGTCGGTGCCCAGACCCAGGATGTGCACGATGGCGTTCTGGCTGTCGCTGAGATCGCTGCGGAAGTCGGCGTCGTACATGCTGCGCACGACGTTGTCCATCATGCACTCGGTGTCTGTACCCAGGGTGATCCCCTGGTCGTTGCAGAGCACGTCGAGGCTGAGGCTGGACGACACGTTGGTGCCGGGCACGTTGTCATCTTCGGCGGGGCGATCCACCGCGATGATGATGACGTGGGTCTCCTGGCAGTAGTATTGGATGGGCGCCTCAGCCCAGTCTGCGTCGAATCCATCGCCGTCGTCGTCGATGCCGTCGTCGGTGGTGGTGCCCGTGAAGTAGTCGTTGGACAGCCCTGCGAGCGCCTCACCGAAGTTGCGCGTGTCGATGCCGTGGCTGGAGATGCTGGTCAGCGCCGCGGAGAGGTCGGCGTAGGACGTGCCCAGCGGCACGATGGGGTAGAAGGTGTCGCCGACCGTTCCCTCGTCCGAGGTGCCCACCACGCCGTACCGCGCCCAGTCGTAGTGCTGAGCGACCTGATCGATGGCGTCGAGGACATCGACGATGCATGCGTTGCCGGTGGTCGCTCCCGAGGATGTGTTGGGACACTCGTCGTCCATGTCCTCCGACAGATCGAGGAGGAACAGGATGTTGGGCTCGGCCGCCTCGGTCGTGGAGAGGTACTCGGAGCCGGACGCGGACGACGCGGCGTGGGCGCTCGGCGCCAGGAGCCCACAGACCAGGGCCGCGGGTAGCAGCCGGCCCCGTCGGGATGGGGGGCGGGGCTGGAGTGGGGAGGTGGGTGCGCGCATGAAATCGCCTCAGCGAAGCTTGCAGGTGCCGAACTTGACCTTCCGCAGCAGCGCGGACGCCATGGCCTGCGTCTCATTGATGTTGGTGTAGGATCCCGCCTCCTGCATGCGGGCGGTGGCTTCCATCTCCCAGTAGTCCGACCGGAACTTGGTCTGGCCGACCTCCGTAGAGTAGCCCGGCGGCGGGTTGCCGCAGCGATGGTACGTGGCCGACACCCAATACACCCCCAGGTTGTGGGCGTACGCGAGTCCCGCGAATTCCGTCTCCGCCTCGGTGGCCGGCACGAAGTCGCCGAACGTGTCGGGCGAGGTGTCGATCCCCTCGTTTACGGGATCTTCGTTCTGCAGCTGGTAGCGCGCGTGCTCGGTGCCGGCGTGGGCGGTGTTCATCACCATCACGTGCTTGCGATTCTGCAGCGCGATGCGCTGATCGATGCCCGCGATCTGCAGCGTGGACGAGCCCAGAACGGCGAGGATCGCCATCAGCAGCAACGCCACGAGCATGACGTAGCCGCCGCGGCCACCCGATCTGCTGCTGGGGTTGCCGCGTTGAGCTGGGGTCGGGAGGAACATCTTGCTCACAGGTACGACTGGTAGCGGAGGTTGCGAACGGTCACTTCGGAGCTGATGACCTGTCGGTAGTAGTTGTCACCGCCAGAGCCCGCGCTCCGGTTGCCCAGCGCCGGGCGGCTGCCGGGGTAGAGGTCGCGGGGGTCGGCGCGGGCGCTGCGGACCACCATCGAGATGCGCACCATCCACACGTAGGCGTTGTCGCCGTCGGCGACGCTGTCGGTCCACACCGAGCTGTCCGAGCAGTCGACCGTCGTCGTGGGATCGTCGTTTACGCAATACTCGATCTGCAGATCCTCGATGTTGTCGACCAGCGGGATGTCGTCGTCGTCCGGCCAGCTCATGTCGAGGTCGAGCATCAGCACCGGGTTTTCGGCGGTCCCCGGTCCGTTGGACTGCTCCGTCGTGGTCGAGTCGTCGTCGATGTAGAAGGTGAAGACGTTGGCCTTGGAGCAGGTCAGGATGGGCGTGAGGTTCTCGTTGGATGGGCAGGCCGCGGCGTAGTCGGACAGCGTCGAGTTGTCGTCGACGTAGATCACGCCGTTCGTCGAGTCTCCATCCGCGGACAGCGCCCAGATGAAGGTGTTCATGCCGCGCATGTCGGCGTAGTCGAAGCACATCATCAGCTCGCCCGCGGTGAACTGCGAGATCTTGTCGGCCTGGCTCAGGTGTCCGGGGCGGAAGGTGAGAGAGGTGGTGCCGCAGGCCTCGATGACGTTGTTCTGGCTGTCCATCATCAGCGAGGGATCCGCGTAGACCACGGTGATTGCGTCGGGGCCGTCGTCTCCGTCGGGATCATCATGCGAGATGATCACCGGCAGCTCGTCGTTCTCATCGGTGCTGCCGTTGGGTCCGAGGACGCCGTTGACCGACCCGTTGGAGCCGTAGCCGGCCATGCGGACGCTGCGCGTGATCATGTCGGTGGCGAACCGCATGTTCTGGTGCATCTCCATGTGGAGATCCTGCACCACGAACTGCCGAGACTGCACGTTGAACAGCGTATAGAGGCCGCTGATGGTCAAGCCCGCGATGACGATCGCCACCATCAGCTCGATCAGCGTGAACCCGCGTCTCGCCCTGCGGTGAGGAACGCTGCAGTCTGGAACGCTGCAGTCTGGAACGCTGCAGTCTGGAACGCTGCGGGGGCCGGTCATGGATCGATCGGTCACTGGTTGTCCTGGAAGCGGAACGAGGAGACGGTGGTGCCCTTCCACTGGTTGAACGTGTCGTCGTAGTACTGACAGCGTACCCGCATGCGGATCCAGGTCTGGTCGGAGTCCTGATCCTTGAGGTCCCAGGTGAGGTAGTACTCGGTCTGACCGTAGGTGGTGTCGGTGTTGCCGGAGGCGTTCACCGCGCTGGGCTGAGAGCCGCCGGAGGGCTGCTCCAGGAATTCCCAGGGGCTCGCCGACGACGTGGGATCGCTGTCGCCGTCGCTGTCGATGAGGTCGTCGTGGACGCCGTCTGAGGAATTCCAGGGCAGCGCCAGGAGCTGCTCCATCTGGCTCTGCGCAAGGTACGTGCAGTTGGTCATCTTCCGAGCGTGCCGGTTGGACCGCACTGCCTGGCCGTGGAAGCCGAACATAACGATGAGCGAGAAGCCGAGCAGCGCCGTGGCGATGAGCGCCTCGATCAGCGTGAAGCCCCCCCGAGAACGGCGCCTGGGTGAACGGTGCTGCGGTGAGCGAACCCGCGTTGTTGCGCGCGGGCGGACTTCGTGGAGGTTCGGCGTCAAGGGCGGTGGACCGTCAGCGGGTAGAGGTGGTGTTCGTGGAGATGGTGCCGTCGAGCCCGCCCCCACCCAGCGTAGAGCTTATGCGAACGTGGCCTGCGCGTGTGATCGCCACCGTCACTGAGTCGTCGATGTCATCAGCGGCGGCGATGAGGTTGATGAGCTTCAGCTCGATCGCGCCGCTGTCGACGTCGAAGTCGTCGTGGGGGTTGTCGATGTAACCGCGCGCGTTGAAGACCACGGACTCGGCGTTGTCGCCTCCGGGGCCGCTCAACGCCTGCCACTGCTGCAGGCAGACGAAGCGCGCCTGCCGGTTGCCATCTTTGCCCAGATCGACGGTGCCCTGGCTCTGATCCTCGTCGGTGCCCTCTTCGCCAGCGTCGGCGGGCAGCACGTCCCAGCTCTGGGAATTCTGGGAGGCGTCGCCGATCTCCAGCGCCCAGCTCCCGCCCCAGGTGTCGAGGTCCTCGCAGTCGCCAGCCGCGCCCGTGAGCCGCAGACGCGTCTGTCGGCCGGTGGTGGTCGCGAGGTTCTTGAGCAACGTCAGGTCCTTGCTGAGGCCCTTCGCCGCGCCGAGCAGGCGGTAGCGGGGGAGGTTGTCGCGGATGCTGCCGAAGCCGATGGCCAGCCCGACGGCGATGATCGCGAAAACCAGGATCAGCTCGATGAGGGTGAAGCCCGCGCGCCCGCGGGAGGGGTGGAGGGTGGCTCTTCCGCCGCTCCATACTCTACACATTGCAAGAAACGAGCCGATCTGAGTGCCCCGTGGAAGGGCACGAAGAAGCTGCTCTGTTCGTCGCGGGGGGGTGATCATGTTGGGAACTTTTTACCCAGGCTGGGAAGTCTTTTCCTGTTTTCCGGCGCTCTCACGCACCCCCGACACGCCGGACGGGCAGTGATCCTCTACCACCCCGCGGCGCCTGAGCACGAGCCGCCGGACGCGCGGCAGGTCCGGGAGCGCGATCCCGGTGGCCTCTGCATTGTCCAGCGCGATGTCCGCTGCGCGCAGCCACTCCCGCACGGCCGGCGCGGTCTGCGCGCAGCGCTCGGGGTCCTCCAGGCCCGCCGAGGCCTTCACCAGCACCAGTGCCTGGAGCTGCCACAGGCCGGCGCGGGTGCGGAGCGGCGTCTGCGGAAGCGCCAGCGCGTGATCGATCAGCTCTCGCGCCTCGTGCGGTCGGTTCTGGCGCAGCCGCGCCTCCGCGAGGCCCATGTGGTACTCCGCGCGGTCGGGGTGCTGACGCGCCAGGAGGTCGTAGGCCTCTGCCGCCGCCTCGATCTCTCCCCCGCGCAGCTCCAGCAGCGCCAGGCTCCCGCGCACCCCCGCATCGTCCGGGGCGAGGGCCAGCGCGGTGCCCAACAGCTTGCGCGCTGTGGTGAGGTCTCCCTCGGCCGCTGAGACGCTGGCGAGCCCCCGCATGCAGTCCGGCGACTCCTGCGCGAGCTCCCGGCACCGGGTGAACACCTGCCGCGCAGCCACCCGCTCTCCGGCGATATGGTAGGTCCACCCCAGGCCTACGAGCGCCGGCAGCGCCTCGGGATCGCGCTCGATGGCCCGTCTGAAGCGGCGCTCGGCCTCGTCGAGCTGGTGAGCGGCCAGCGCGGCCTCTCCGCGCCTGGTGTGGTGCTCTGCGGAGCAGCCCGGCAGCGTCGAGCCCGGCAGCGTGAAGAGGAGCAGCGCGAAGAGGGTCCGCAGCGTCGTCGGGGTCCGCGGGGACGCCATCACGGCGTGATCCCGTAGTCGCGGATCTTGTAGAGGAGCGCCTTGTATGAGATCTCCAGCAGCCGCGCGGCCTGCGTGCGGTTGCCTTCGGTGCGGCGGAGCGCCTCGGTGATGAGCTGCCGCTCCAGCTCCGCGCAGCGCCGCTTGATCGACAGGTCTCCGGACGGCGCGGCGTCGATCGCGAACAGGTCCCGCGGGAGGTCCTCCTGCTCCACGCGATCTCCCCGCGCCATCAGCACCGCTCGCTCCAGGGCGTTCTCCAGCTGCCGGACGTTTCCCGGCCACGCCAGCGGAACGAGGGCGCGGAGCGCCTCCACCGACAGCCCGGAGATGCTCCGTCGCAGCCGCGTGGCGGCCCGCGTGACCAGCGCCTCCGCCAGCACCGGGATGTCCTCCCGCCGCTCCCGCAACGGCGGTAC
This sequence comes from uncultured Enterobacterales bacterium, assembly GCA_964464515.1. GTDB lineage: Bacteria > Myxococcota_A > UBA796 > UBA796 > UBA2385 > CAYXGP01. The sequence continues at coordinate 15,442 of CAYXGP010000066.1, read as the reverse complement.
CGCGATGTGCACTACGTTCAGTCGGTAGTAGAGATCTCGCCGGAACGTGCCGGCCTGCACCGCCGCCTGGAGATCCCGCGCGGTCGCCGCCAGGACGCGCACGTCGATCGAGATGTCCCTGCGGCCGCCCAGACGGCGCACCTCGCGCGACTCCAGCACCCGCAGCAGGCGGGTCTGCAGCCCCGCGGGCATCTCTCCGATCTCATCGAGGAGCAGCGTGCCCTGGTGGGCCTGCTCGAACAGCCCCGCGTGCGACCGCACCGCGCCGGTGAACGCCCCGCGCTCGTGCCCGAACAGCTCGCTCTCGAGGAGGCTCTCCGGGATGGCTGCGCAGTTGACGGCGACGAACGCCTCCCGGGGGGACAGTCGGTGGAGCGCGCGGGCCAGGAGCTCCTTGCCGGTGCCGGACTCCCCGGTGATCAGCACCGTCGAGGGGTACGGCGCGATCCTCCGCACCGTCTCCAGGAGCTCGCGGACCGCGGGAGTGCGCCCGATGAAGCCCTCCAGGTCTGCGGTGCCCTGGACCGTCTGCCGCAGGCGAAGGTTCTCGGCCTCCAGCTCCGCGCGCTCGAGGATGCGCTCGAGGCAGATGCGGATCTCCTCGGCGCGGAACGGCTTGGAGATGTAGTCCACCGCGCCGCGTGTCAGCGCGTCCACGGCGGTGCGCGTCGTCCCGTAGGCGCTCATCATCACGATGGACAGCCCGCGGCCGCGCGTCGCCTCCAGAAACGCCAGCCCGTCCATGCGCGGCATGCGGATGTCGCACAGCACGAGGTGCAACGTGGGGTTCGCCTCGAGCGTGGTCAGCGCCTCGTGCCCGCCGCATGCCTCGAGCACCTCGAACCCCGCCCGCTCCAGGATCACTCGGAGCAGGTGCCGCAGGTTCTCTTCGTCGTCCACGACCAGCACCGCCCGGGGGATCGGGCGCCGCGGGGTGGGGTGCTGCGGGGTGGGGTGCTGCGGGATGGGTGGCTGCACGGCTCGCTGCGCTCCGGGTGGTGCAGACTATAGCCACCGCGCGGTCGGTCCCCGATCGACCTGTAGCTCCCGGCCCCGCCCTGCGCATCCTCACGCTCGTCCATGGCTACCCGCCCCGCGAGAACGCGGGCACCGAGCAGCACACCTTCCAGCTGGTTCATGCGCTGCAGGGGCGGGGGCATGCGGTGCACGTGATCGCCGCCACGCGCAGCCCCGGGCGTCGGCATCTGGCGGTGATCGACGAGCCTGGCGTCACACGCATCGTGACCAACGTGCCGGGGCGTCCGCTGGGACATGCCGAGCGCGATCGCGCGGTCGAGGCCATCGCGCGCCGAATCACCGCGGCGTTTCGCCCGGACGTGGCGCACGTGCAGCATCTGCAGTTCCTCTCGTCGGGGCTGCGCTTCGCCGTGCCGGTCGTCGCCACCCTCCACGACGCCTGGGCCTGGTGCCCTGCCGGGGGCACCCTCCTGCATGCGGACGGCGGGGTGTGCGCGGGGCCCGCGCCGCGGCGCAGCGCGCCCTGCTACCAGAGATGGCGGCCGACGCCCTCGACGCCTGCGCGCGCGCTGCTGCGGCTGGCGGGGGCTCTGGCGCCGCTCGTCGCTCCGGAGCGCCTGCACGGGCTCTACCAGGCGCTCCCGCCCCGGCTTCGGCTGCGCGCGGCGCGCGGGGAGGGACCGGCGCCGTCCGCCGCCGCCGCCGTCGCTCGCGCCGACGCGCTGCGGGAGTTCTACCGACGCGCGCACACGCGGGTCGCGCCGAGCGCCTTCCTCGCGCGGGCGGCCGAGGCCGCCGAGCTTGGACCCGTGGGGGTGGTGCGCCACGGGGTCCCGCCGCAGCCCCGGAGGTATGCGCGCCGCGGAGGGTCGCTGCTGGTTCTGGGGACGGTGGCTCATCACAAGGGCACCGACGTCGTCGTGCGCGCGTGGCGGCGGGCGTTCCCCGACGGGCGTCCAGGCCTGCGGATACATGGGCCGGTGCAGGACGCCTCGGTGGCGGCGGGGCACCCCATCGGCGCTCCGCTCGACCGCGCTGGCGTGAGCGCAGCGCTGGCGCAGGCGCGCGCGCTGGTGATGGGGTCGCGCTGGCCCGAGAACGCGCCGCTGGTCATCTCGGAAGCGCGCGCCGCGGGCTGCCCCGTGATCGCTCCGGCGATCGGAGGGATCCCCGAGCTGGTGGAGCCCGGCGTCGACGGGTGGCTGTACCCCCCCGAGGACGTCGCGGCGCTGGTCGAGCGCCTGAGCCGTCCGCTCGATGGGCTGCGGCCCCGACCGCCGCGGTCCCTCTCGGCGCAGGTCGATGACATGGAACGCGTCCTGAGCGCCGCCGCGGAGGACGGGTGACGCTCCGGATCGCGCTGGTCCTGCACGGCTGGCCGCCCGAGACGCAGGGCGGCACCGGCCTGTACGTCGCCGCGCTCGGCGACGCGCTGACGCGCGCGGGGCACGCGGTGGCCTTCGTCGCGCCCGGGCGCCGACCGGGGCTGCGCGTGGGCCGTCGCGGCGCGGCCCGGGTGGTTCGAATCGGCGCGCCGACGTGGCGCTGGTCGCACGGACACCGCCGCAGGATCACCGAGGCGTTGTGGTCCCTGTGGCTCCGGCGGTGGCGACCCGACGTGGTCCATGTCCACCACCTCTCCGGGCTCTCGCTGGGCCTGCCAGCGCTCGCGCGCCCCGCGGCGGTGGTCCTCACCCTGCATGATTACGCCCTGCCGTGCGCCCGCGGCCAGCGGGTGGATCGCAGGATGCGGATCTGCCCCGGGCCGACCCCCGCGCGGTGTGCGTCCTGTGTCCTTCCCTCCTCCGCAGCGCGGCAGGTGCGTCGCGTCTCTCGCCGGTTGTCCGCGGCCCGCGTCGCCCTGGCCGCAGCCCATCGGGTGCTGTCGCCCTCGCGCCACCTCGCCGACTGGTTCCACGCCTGGACGGGGCGACAGGTGCAACGCACGGAGCTGCCCCTCGTCCGTCCGATCCCGCCCGCTCCGCGGGCCCCTGCCGGCCCGGTCCGGTTCTTGTTTCTGGGCAGCGTGATCCCCACCAAGGGCCCGCATGTACTGCTCGACGCGTTCGGCGCGCTGCGTGCGGGCACCGCGGCGCTCACCATCGCTGGTCCGTCTCCAGGGTTCGACGCCTGGCCGGGGTTCGCCGCGCAGGTGGCGCGCGTCGCTGAGCGCACCCCCGGCGCGCGCCTCCGGGGGGCCGTCCCGGCCGCGCAGGTGCCGGATCTCCTGGCTGCGCACGATGTGCTCGTCCTGCCGTCGCTGTGGCCGGAGAACAGCCCGCTGGTGGTGCGGGAGGCCACGGCGGCGGGGCTGCGCGTCGTCGTGGGGAGCGTGGGCGGAGCCGCTGAGCTGGCGCCGTCGGCTCTGCAGATCCCGCCAGGAGATCGAACGGCGCTGAGCGCCGCGCTCCAGACCGAGGCGGCGCGCGGACGGGGGCGGAGACCGCCAGCGCGCTGGCCCACGCCGGACGAGCACGCGGAGCGCCTGCTGCGAGAGGTCTACCAGCCGCTGGTCGGTGCGGCGGCGCGAGGGGGCGACCGGGAGGGGCCGCGATGGGCTAAACCCCCCCGGGGAGGCAGCGATGTGGGCCCTCATACTTCACACCATGATGCTCACCCTCGGGACGGCACAGGCTGACGGCTACACCTGCGTGGAGTGCTGCCGGGCCGAGGGTCTCGTGACGTGTCCCACCCGCGTGCGGGTCTTCGGAGACGGGAGCATGGCGACCCCCGAGGCCGACGGCTGGCGGCTCATCGGGGTGTGGTCGTTGGACTGCGACGCCGGCGCCAGCTTCGACAGCGGCGGCACCGCGCTCATCGCCGATGAACCCGGCGCGGGAGAGGTGCTGCGGGGCGCGAGCCCGCGCTCTACCGTCCGCTGTTTTGCGCAGCACTGCGCGCTGCCTGATGGCGCCTGCATCCGCGAGCGAGACGATCGCTTCTACCTGGAGCGCTGCTCCGACGGCGAGGCGCTCTCCGCTGCGTACATGCGCGTGCCGGGGCGGCCGGTGCGGGGGCCGGGCAGCGCGCCAGTCGCGCCGCTGGCGTCCGCCCCCACGCGGCCCGCGGCTGCCGGATCCACGCCCGCCATCGAGCTGCCCACTCCACCTGGTGGCGACTGCGACCTCCCCCCCGTGCTTCGCGCGGAGGCGGCGCGGGGGGGGGGGGGGCGCCCCACCCCCCACCCCCCCCCGCCCCCCCCCCACCCCCCCCCCCCCACCAAAACCCCCCCCCCAC
>CAYXGP010000066.1:0-11217 GCA_964464515.1 uncultured Enterobacterales bacterium | reverse complement strand
GGCGGGGGGGCGGGGGGGATTGGCCCTGTCGCAGGCGCGCGCCGGGCGGCTCCCACACGCCGTCTCGGAGTACCAGGCGGGCCTGTCGATGGACCGGTGCAGCGCCGCGGCGTGGTCGGGACTGGGGCAGGCCGCGTACTGGCTCGGCGACGCGGATGTGGCGTCCCGCGCGCTGGCAGTGGGGCTCTCACTTGCCCCGGGTGACGCTGCGGCGTGGACCGCGCTGGGGGCGGCTCACGAGGCGCTGGGCCGCTACGCGGAGGCCACCAGCGCCTACCAGCAAGCGCTCGCGCTCGATCCCAATCGCCCGGCCGCGCGGAGCGGCCTGAATCGCGTCGCGGGTCGCCGCTGAGTGGTCCCGGAGGTGGTCCCGCAGACCGCCGCGTTCGACCGATCGCACAGGTGCTTGCTTTTCTCGATGCAGCCGGCGGGATACACTGGCGCCCACCCGCGCCAGCGCTCCCCCGATGTGGCCGGAGCGGGCGTTCTCCCGAGGAATCCTGATGGGCAAGCACACCGACGCCTTCATCGTCCCCGCCGGCCTCGTCTTCGAGCAGGTCGATGAGGGACTGGCCATCGAGCACGAAGGCGATGTCATCCTGCACTCAACACTCGGCTTGCGGATCCATCGCATCCGGTCGAACAACGGGAACATCTCGATCCACACCGATCTGGAGTTGGACGAGATCGCAGCCCCGAAGGGGGTGGTGGCGGTCCATGGTTCGCTCACCTCCGACTCGGTCCTGGGTCGCACGATCGAGGTCGACGGCACGCTCTCGGCGCTGGGCGTCTACGGCGGCGCCATCCGCGTGGCGGGTGACATCGAGGCCGACAACCTCACCGCCGAGGACGGCGGGATCGAGATCGGCGGCAACGCGCGGGTGAAGGACGAGGTCTCCGCCGAGGGCGGCGACATCATCGTCGCCGGGAACGTGCGGGCAGCCAGCGTCACCGCATCGCGCGGGCGGGTGGTGCTGCAGGGCCTCACCGAGACCACGAGCATCACCGCGCACACCAACGTGGAGATCCACGGTGAGGGCAGCGCGGTGAACGTGGTGGCGGGCGAAGACGTCTCCATCATGAGCGCCTTCCAGGCCCAGAGCGTGCGCGCGAGGCGGGTCCGGACCTCCGGCGATCGCCTCGACGTGCGAATGATCCAGGCGGGTGAGAGCATCCACGCCGAGTCCGTGGAGATCCAGGCCGATCTGTTCATCGCGCCTGAGGTCGAGCTCGGCGATGACAGCGCGGGACGGATCACCGTGGTGGAGTCGCACAACCAGATCGGCCCCACCTCGGTGAAGGGTTGCCTGCGCCTGGAGCACCTCGAGCAGCTCCTCGGGAGCGTCGACGGCTTCCTGGCAGAGCGGGGGGTCGATCGGCTGCCCGATCCGCCGGAGGGACGCCCCGCGCCCCGCCCGTCGCGCTCCCGCACAAGCTCTTCTCGGAGCGCGACGCCGTCTCCGGCTGCGGCCCCATCGAGTGGACGGCGATCCGCCGGAAGGAGCGCAGCGAGAACGCGCAACCGCGCCGCGGCGCTGGCGTCGTCCCGCCGGACCGCCGCGCCGAAGAAGCCCGCCGCCCGGGCCGTTCGTCGCCGGAGCACGCCGGCCGACGCCGCCGCGGCTGTCGCAGGAGATGAGACCCCGGCAGAGCAGCCGGCCGGGAATGAGGTTGCGGCGGCAATCCCGGCCGAGGCCCCTGCCGCGCCCCAGGTGAGCGCCGCGGACGCACCAGAAGCGTCTGTGGATCTTCCGCCCGCCGAGCCCGTCGATGCCTCCGATCCCGTCGAGACGGCGGTGCCGGTCGATGCCATCGAGGCGATCGCCGACCCGATCTCGGAGCCCGCAGCGGACCCCGTATCTGAAGCGGATCTGGTGGATGCGGCGAGCCCGGAGCCTCTCCCTGAGGCAGACGGCGCCGTCGAGCTGCCGACGACCGATGACGCACCGGATGATGTGCTCGATCAGGCTGCAGAGCCCACGGCAGAGGTCGCGGAGCCCGTTTCGCTGGAGCCGGAAGACGCAGACACCGAGGACACCCCCATGCCCTCGCCCACCGGACCGACGCTCATGGTCACCGGCGCGGACGCCGAGGATCTGTTCGATCTGGACGATATCCTCGAGGATGAGCCCGCGGTGGAGGATGAGCCCGCCCCGGAGCGGGAGATCCTGCCGTCGGTCGCGGCTGCTGTCGCGGCGCCGCCGATGCACGGCGACGGCGCGGTGGTCGGCCCGCCGCTCATGGTCGACGACGACGACATCGACGCCGCGCCGGACGCCTTCGGCCCGGCCGACGAGACCGACTCGGTCGTGCCGGAGGATGCGGCGATCCTCGCGGAGCTTGAGGGTCCGTCAGAGGACGTCCGGGACGATCGGACGGCGGAGACGGTGTTCGACTTCCCGACCGCGCCGGTCGATGAGATGCTCTCCGACGCGAACCCGGCGAGCGCTGCGCTCCCGCCAAACCTCGCCGCGGCGGAGGCGCCGAGCGCGCCCATCCACCTCGTCCCGCCCCGTCAGCAGCCCACGGATGAGATCGCCACCGACGATCCCTCCACCGCCGGACCGCTGCCGGACTTCGGCGGGCAGGACCCGATCCACATGCTGATGATGGAGACGGTCGGGCGCATGGTGAAGTGCTACGCCACCAGCACCGCACCGCCCTCGGTCGCTCGGCTGGAGGAGCTGGTCGCCCAGCAGGACTACGAGACCATCCGCGCCGAGTTCAACACGCTGTACACCGATCTGCAGGCGTTCCATCGCGAGCACGATCTGGATCCGCCGCATCCTCGGGTGTCGCACACGTTCCGGACGATAGATACGATCGTTCGCAACCTCTGACGGCGTTGGCGGTTCCGGGCTGATTCAGGGACTGTGGTTGAATCAGGGACTCTGGCTGACTCAGCGGCTCTGGGCGCTGCAGCAACCAGGCAGCGGCTCTCTCCAGAACGGAGAGGGCCGTCTCTACTCCGGGCTCAGTCTCTACTCTGGGCTCAGGAGGCGCGCGGAGACAACCAGCTGCGTGTCAGCGACGCGGATCAACTCGTCCGCGGAACACCGAGCGGCGAGGACCGAAGGTTGTGCCAGAACGCGAGGGCGCTCCTCAGCGGCTCTCCCATCCATCGAGAAGACTCTGCACCTGTGCGCGATCTTCTTCGGTGAGATCTTCGAAGCGGATCCCCATGCCCGGCGGGAGGGGGCCGGCCTCTTCGGGCGTGAGCACCCAGCGGACCTCGGCCATGGTGTCGATGGCGCTGGTCAGGCCCGGTAGCTGAAAGCGGAGCCGAAAACGCGAGCCCAGCGGCCGCGGCGTCTCGGTCTCGATGAACATCCCGCCGATGCTGATATTGGCTGTGTAATCGACGAGGAAGTCCTCCATGCACTCGTACTCGACCTGGAGACGGACCGGCGCCCGATATTGGATGCGACGTTCCTCGGACATGGGTTTCCTCGTTCGTGGGCCGCTGGCGTTGAGGTGACGGAGGCCACCCGCCCTTTCGTAACGCGTGGGGCATTGCCGCGCGGCCGGGTGCCCGCTAGAGAAGGCGTCGGGAGGCTCGACATGCACCGACTGTTCCCCGGCCTGCTTCTGGCGGGCGCGCTGAGCTGCAACAACTATGTGTTGTTCAACCTCGCTGGGTACGAGCAGGCGAGCTTCTCCAACGAAGCCGACATCCTCTTCATCATCGACAACTCGGCATCGATGGTTGAGGAGACCACTGCGCTGGCGTTGGAGTTCGACGTCTTCATCGACGCGCTGACCAGCGTGGAGAGTGGCTCGGCGCAGGTGACTGAGACGCTCACCGACGCTGTGGGCAACTACCTGGCCTACACCCAGGAGCGGGGGCGCTACCTCGACTACAACCTGGCGATCACCACCACATCGGTCGACTTCACCCGCGGCCCCACCAAGGGCATCGACGCGGGCGAGGCTGGGCTGCTGCTGGGCGATCCCACCGTAGTGAGCAAGGGCGACGAGGGGCTGGACGAGCTGTTCGCGAGCAACCTGCTCTGCGACGCCGCCAATTGGGAGGGGGTCGATGTCCCCACCGATCCCGACTACGAGTGCGACACCGACAACGGCGGCGTGATCACTCAGCAGTACCTCGACTGCGTCTGCGGCTTCGGCGAGTGGGAGGACGGCGGCGGGGCCGGCGACGAGGAGCCGCTCGAGGCGGCGTTCCTGGCGCTGTGCCGCGCTGTCGATGACCCACCAGCTGAGTGCTACGATCCGCTGTCGCCGTTCTCCGAGGGCGACGAGCTGAGCAACCCCGGCTTCCTGCGCGAGGAGTCCACCGTGGTGGTGGTCATCGTGAGCGACGAGGGCGACAACTCCCGTCGGCTGGCGCAGGGCGACGAGGACCCCACCGTCTATCTGGACCTGTTCGAGGACTTCGACCGCCCAATCCGCTTCGTGACCATCGGCCCCAACTGGGACGGCGAGACCCTGAGCTGCACGTCCACCTCGGTACCCACCTGGACGGTCGAGCGCCTGCAGACGATGACCGAGGCCACCGGCGGGTTCTACAACGTCATCTCCGAGGCCGGCGCCGGCGGCGAGTGCGAGACCACCGACTTCGCGCAGCACCTTCAGGATCTCGGCGCGCTCCTCGGCGACCTCCAGACGGCCTTTCAGCTCCAGAGCATCCCCGACGTCACCACCATCCGGGTGTGGGTCGACGGCGAGGAGATCTCTTCGGGTGAGCTGATCGACGGCGAGTACGGACAGTCCGACGCGGTCTACAGCGACGGCTGGTCGTATGATCCCGGGCAGAACGCCGTGGTGTTCTGGGGATCCGCGATCCCCGACTACAACCAGGACGTCGAGATCTACTACCGCCCCCTCGATGGCCGTCCCCGCGATCTTCCCTTCTAGGGCTCCCTTTCCAGGCCTCCAGACCATCTCCAGACCGTCTCCAGACCGTCTCAAACGGGGGCGGTCTCCTCGGCTCTCCAGCTACACGGATCAGGTCCATGTTCGCGATTCTCCCGCTCGCGGGGCTGCTTTCGGGCAACGCACTCGCCCAGGACACCCTGGACATCGGCATGCTCAAGAATGAGCATGTCACCGTCGTCCAGAAGATGCTCTACGAGAAGGAGGGCGCGCTGGAATTCGGCGGTCACCTCGGCTGGATGCCCTTCGACACCTACACCTCGACCCCCATCATCGCGGCCACCGGCGGCCTCCACCTGTCGGAGACCCTGGGCGCGGAGGTGGCGCTGAGCGGCGGCTACAGCCTGAAGAACACCAACTACAAGCTGATCGAGGGGCCGGCCTACGGGCTGTCTCCCGACGCCTACCGCTACTGGTCGAGCTTCACTGCGAACGCGCTGTGGACACCTGTCTACGCCAAGCTGGCCTGGCGCGGCAGCCGGGTGCTGCACCACGACTTCTACGGGCTCGCCGGCATCGGTGGATCCGTGGAGCAGTCGATGATGCCCGACGGCGCGATGGCGATCTCCCCCACGCTGGCGCTCGGCGTCGGCGCGCGCATCTTCTTGAAGAGCGGCAACACGCTGCGTCTGCAGGTCCGCGACGAGCTGCTCCGAGAGAAGCGCGTGAAGACCGTCGACTCGCAGGCCTACTTCCTCAAGCAGAACGTCGCCCTGACTGTGGGCTACACCGTCATGAGGAAGAAGGGGTGAGGCCCCTCCTGCTCGCGGCGCTCCTCGCGGTGACCGGCCCCGCGGTGGCGGGAGACCGGATCATGCCTTCCATGGAGGAGCGTCAGGAGGTCTTCGGCGAGATCGACACCGCCGTGCGGGAGGGCCGCAAGGCGCAAGTGGCGGATCTGCTCATGGAGGTGGTGGAGGACCCGGAGCGCGGAGCGTTCCACGCGGAGTCATACGCGCGCCTCGGCGCGGTGCTCTCCGAGCTCGATCTGCCCTACGCGGCGCTCATCGCACACCAGCGTGCGCTCGCCACCGATCCCGAGCTGGTCACCGGCTCGGCCGTCGCGGCCTTGAAGCTGGGCGATCAGGTGGGGGACCTCTCGCTGCTCCAGGGCGTGTTCGCGGCCAACGTCGGCTTGGACGTCGATGCAGCGACGCGCAGCCGCATGGCCTACCTGGCCGCGCGCGAGGCGCACCACACCGGCAGCTACGGGCTCGCCCTCGGCGTGCTGCGGATGGTCAAGGACGACGATCCCGCCTTCCCCGAGGCCAAGGCGCTGCAGGGCGTCGTGCTGTCGCGGCAGGGCCGCCCGGAGAAGGCGCTGGAGTCGCTGCTCGACGCGCAGAAGGCCGGCAGCGCCGCGGGACGCGAGCAGCGCTTCGTCGACATGATCCATCTCAACATCGCCCGGACGTACTACGCCGCAGGCAACTTTCCACGGTCCATCGAGTACTTCGCCAAGGTCGATCGCAGCAGTCGGCAGTGGGGCGAGTCGCAGTTCGAGCGCGCCTGGGCGCACTACCGTCTGCAAGACATGAACGGCGTGCTGAGTCTACTGCACGACCACGCCTCCCCGTTCCTGGAGGGCTGGTACTTCCCCGAGGCGTCGCTGCTGCGCATCCACGCGCTGTATGGGATGTGCAAGTTCCCCGAAGCGACTCGACAGATCGACGTGTTCAAGGACCGGTACAACCACCACGTCGCCACGCTGCAGCAGGCCGCCGATCGCGGGCCGGAAGAGCTGTTTCAGCAGATGGCGAAGCAGGTCGAGGAGGGCAGCTCCGATCTGCCAGCGATGCTGGTCTGGCGGTTCGAGTCGGAGGACCGCTTCGCGGACGGACTCACGGCTGTTCGCTCGGCCGAGGACGAGACGGCTCGTCTCCGCAACGTCTCACAGAATCCGTTCAGTGAGCGGGCGTCTGCGTGGGTCTCCGAGCGGCGCGAGACCATCATCGCGGCCGAAGGAGATCGGATCCGCGCGCGGGCGCAGCGCATGGCGGACGACCTGAACCGGATGCTGGCCGACGCCGAGCTGAGCAAGCTCGACATGCTCGAGATGGAGACTCGGCTGTACCAGATGGCCAGCATCGAGGGGGCCATGCCGGACGCCCGGCGCGTCGTCTCGAGGACCGGTCGCGTCAAGGACGGCTGGCGGGAGTGGGCCTGGGAGGGCGAGTATTGGATCGATGAGGTGGGGTATTATCGGATCACCGCGCCGCCGGATTGTCCGATTGGGTTGGCTGCTGGAGAAGGCGGGTAGCTTCTCCCTGGGGGGGCGCTTGGAGTCGTCTCTGCGCCACACGTGGATCGCGGTTCGCGGGCACGGTCGGTTTCGCGTGTCCTCGCCTTGCGACACCACGGTTTCACGATTGCACGACTTCTCGATGGCGTCGAACCACGTGAGCGCGTCTCCACGATCACTCATCGTCCTTCTTCTTCCGTTTCCGCATCGATACTCGCCCCTCGCTCATCCCCCCGAACAGGTCATCCAACCCAAGCGGCCCCCGCGGCGGCGATCTCTGAATCGGCTTGGGCGGCGGCTCTGCCGGCCTGTCTTCGAGGACGGGGGTGGGCTTCTCCACCGAGCGGTAGATCGGCGAGCGGGCCTGCGAGGGCTTCATCGACACCCGGGCGGAGCGGCGTCTGCCGGCGACATGACCGGGCGGACGCACCGGCGGCAGCGAGCGCTTCGGCGGGGCGGCGGGCGCGTCGACGTCGGGCCGAACGGGGAGCTTGCCCTTCAGCGTCGGTCCCTTCTTTGCGGCGGTCGCTGGCTGGGGTGTCGGCGCCGGGGGAGGGGACGGCGCGCGCTTCGGCGGCGGTCTGCGCCACTTCGCGACCGGATCCACCGGCTTCTTCTTCTTGGGTTCCTTCGGCCGCAGGTGGGGCGCTGGCTGGCGGCGCTCCCGGCCCAGCTTGAGCGAGACCGGTCCCAGCTTCAGCTCGCGTCCTGGCCGGGCACCGGGGTCCCAGGGATCGGCGAGACCCATCCGGGGGTAGAGCTTTCGGCCGAAGCCCCACGTGGGGCGCTCCCAGCCCCGGCGGCCGACCCGATCGATCAAGCGCTGACACAGGAAGGGGCGGGGCTCGAGCGTGGGCAGGATGTCGCGTACGCGCGGCTCGGGGATGTCGGACAACCGGACCTCCGGCAGATCCCTAAGCGGTTTCAGGCCTGAGGGGTCTCTGTCCGGGGCACCGCCCAAACCGAGATCGCGCGGTCTCGCCGCAGCACGGCCCGCGCAGTCTCCAGAAGCGCCGCTGCAGACACGCCGCCGGGCGCGCGCAAGATGGCGTCGGCCTGCTCGGCGCCGGGGCCGTGCCGCTCCGCCACCGCGAGGTGCTCCGCCCGCGAGAGAGAGCGCTGCAGCCCGAGCACCGCGCCGTCGACCAGCCCCGCGCGGGTCCCCGCCAGCTCGTCGTCCGGCACCGGACCGGCGGTCACCTCGTCCAGCGCCTCCCACAGCGCTCGCTCGGCGCTCGCGGCTGTGCGGCGATCGGTGGCGAGCGCGCAGGCCAGCATCCCGCCGCCTAGCCCGAGCTGCACCATCGCGCCCGCCTGGTACGCCAGGCCGCGCTGCTCGCGAACGCGCTCGAAGATCCGCCCGCCGCCGGAGCTGGCCCCCCCGAGCACCGCCGAGAGGAGGCGGGTGGCCGGCGCCGCCGGATCGCCGTGGCCTGCGCAGGGGAACGCCAGGACGAGGTGGGCCGGCGCGTCGGCGCGGGGGACACGGATGGTTCGGCGGCGTGCAGCGCCGAGCGGGCGCCCGGGCTGCCATGGGTGGGGGCTCCCCGCTGCGAGACCGCCCAGGGTTCGCCGCACCAGCGCCGAGGCCTCACCGGGCTGCACGCCGCCGGTGATGGTGAGCACCAGGTTGCTGCCGCAGATCTGCCGGCGATGCAGGCCCCGGAGCCGCCCCGGAGTGATGCGGGCGATCGAGGTGGGCGTGCCAGACGGAGGACGCCCCCAGGCGTGACCGGGGAACAGCGTCGCCCATGCGCGGTCCCACGCCAGCCGCTCCGGATCGTCGTCGCGTACGCGCCAGGCCTCCGTGAGATCGGCGCGGACCCTCGCCACCTCGTGCTCCGCGAAGTGCGGCGCGGCCAGGAGGGTGCCCAGCAGGCGCAGGGACGTGGACAGCTCGTTCGCTGGGAAGCTCGCGCTCACCCCGAAGCTGTTGCGCGCCGTCCAGGGGACCAACAGGCCGGAGCGGTCTGCGATCTCGTCGGCGAACCCCAGGGCGTCCAGGTCGCCCGCGCCGCGCATCAGCGTGGCTTGCCAGGCCTGTGCCAGCCCGGCGTTTCGGTGGCCCTCCGCGATCGCGCCGCCCACCCCCACGAGCGAGAGCGCCACCAGCTCGGCCTCTGGGTCGGGGCGCACCACCACGCGCAGGCCGTTGTCCATGGTGAACCGTGACAGCTCACTCTGCGGGGGGCGTTGGGTGGCCCGGCTGCTGGCCGCAGATCTGCCAGCGGCCAGCGCCGAGGCCACGGCCTCCGGGGTGGTCGCGCTCGACATCACCCCGATCACGCAGCGCTCCGGATCCAGGTAGCGGCGCGCGGCGGCAGCGACGTGGTAGGGGCGCAGCGCCATCAGCGCCGCCTCCATCCGTCGGCTGGCCTCCGGATCGCCGTGGTAGGCGGTGTACCAGGCGTGGCGGAAGGCGCGTCCGTCTACGGTCTCGGTCTCGCGCAGCCGATCGGCGCGGATCGTCGCGCGGGTCCGGCGCAGGCTCCGCGCGTCCAGGCCGCCCCGACGCACCTCCTCCAGCAGGCCGCCAAGGGCGCGGGCCGCGTCGAGCAGTCGCCCTTCGCGCGCCGTCAGGCCGATCGCCAGCAAGCCGCCGTCGCGGTCGACCTCCAGCGCCGCCCAGGTCCCCGTCACCAGATCGAGGCGATGGCGGAGTCGCTCGCTCAGGGGCGCGCTCGGGCCGTCGCCCAGGGCGCTGGCGAGGAGATCGATCGCCGCCGCGTCGGGGTGGACCGGGCCGGGGATGGGGAACACCAGCTCGAGCACGTGCTCGTCGAAGCCCGCGTCGACGCCCAGAGCGCCGGGCTCGATCGCCTGTGCGGGGCGGTCGGGTCGGGTCGGGGCAGCGCGGGGAGACACCGCCCCTCTGATGAACGCCAGCATGGGCTCGGGGTCGATCGGACCCGCGATCGAGATCAGCGCCGCGCCTGGAGACAGCCAGCGCGCGTGGGCCGCGCGGAGCGCCGCTGCGGTCAGTCCCTCGACGGACGCCGCCGTGCCCAGGATGGCGCGACCATACGGATGCGGCCCCCAGAGCCGGCGCCGCAGGGCCTGCGACAGCAGGTACTCGGGGTTGTCCTCGGCCTCGCGTAGCTCCTCGAGCACCACCTGACGCTCGCGGGTCAGCTCACCCGCGTCGAGGTGGGGCCGGAAGGCCATCTCCAGCAGAATCGACAAGACCGCCTGCGCCCGATCCGACGGGGCCGTCGCATGCAACACGAGCTGCTCGTGGGCGGTGAAGGCGTTGATCTCGCCGCCCAGCGCTTCGATCTGTCGCACGTGGTGGCCGGGTCCGTGCCCGCCCGCTCCCTTGAACAGCATGTGCTCCAGCAGGTGCGCCGCGCCAGCCAGGTCGTCGGTCTCATCAGCCGCTCCGAACGGGAACCACACATAGATCGCCGCGACCGGGGTCGGGCCGCCGACGTCGAGGAGGACCGTCGGGCCGTCGGGCTGGCTATGGATCTGGAGCATGGACCGTCCGGGGTGAGCCTCGGGGACTATGCCGGGCCGGGCGCTCGTGCCCCCCGGATCGCTGCGTCCGATACACTGTTTACTGGAGATACTGCTTGCTGGAGACACTGTATTCTGGAAAGACTGCCTTCTGGAGACTGCGCTTTGGAGAGACTGCGCTTTGGAGAGACTGTGTTTTGGAAACACCATGTTTTGGAGACACTGCGCCTTGGAGGCGCCATGTTTTGGAGATACTGTATTCTGGCAAGAACTGTCTGCAGGAGGTGCCCTGGCGCGTCACGCCGCTCGCGCTCCTGGGCCCACTGCGGCCGGTTCCGGCTGCTTTGCTCTGCGCGACGGCGGCCGCGAGGGGTGTAGAGACGAGCGCCAGCGCTCCAGTCGACTCACAGCGGTGAGCGTTCAGGTGGACAACCCCTCGCTTGCCCTCGCGGCCCCTGGTCGCGTCTCGTCTCCTTGCTGTGACGCTTCCCCCCGGTGTGGAGCACCGCTGCAGACACAGCCGCTGTGGACGCAGCGGCTGTGTTGCAGAGCGGCGGTTCCTCACCAGCCGCCAGAAACCACCAGTTCTGCGCGATCTTGTTGTCCACCTGAACGCTCACCGCTGT
>CAYXGP010000065.1:0-36133 GCA_964464515.1 uncultured Enterobacterales bacterium | reverse complement strand
TCGTGGACTCGTGGTGCCGAGTTCGCCGGTGTTCAGCCATATTCAGAGCCACTGTTCTGTTAAGCCGGCCGCGAGCTCAAGCGATCGGAAACGCTCGGTCCAATGCAAGCACATCGCGACTCGTCAGCTTCAGTGTCATCGCAGCTGCGCTGTCCCGAGCGCTGAGTATTCGACTGGCCCCCGGAATCGGAATCATCACCGGCGACTTCGCCAGCAGCCACGCCAGCGCGACCTGGAACGGCGAGACCCCGTGCCGACTGCCGACCCGGCCCAGCACGCGATGGGTGCCCACCTGATGCGTGCCGCGGCTCCCGCCGACGGGCGAGTACGGCAGAAACGCCAGCCCGCGGGCCTCACACTCGGCCAGCACGCCGTCGGACCAGGCGCTCCTATCGAACGGATTGCAGCGGTTCTGGACGCTGACCACCGGGACGATCTCGCAGGCCGCAGAGATCTGGTCCGCCGAGACGTTCGACAGCCCGACGTGGGCGATCTTGCCCTGCTCCCGCAGCCGCGCAAGCGCGCCGACGCTGTCGGCGAACGGCACCGTGTCGTCCGGCGCGTGGAGCTGGTACAGCGCGATGCAGTCGGTGCCGAGCGCGGTCAGGCTGGCCTCACAGGCCGCCATCAGGCGCTCGGGCCGGGCGTCCACCGTCCAGCGGCCGCCGGGCCGGCGCAGCCCGCCCTTCGTGGCGACCAGGACGTCGCCCTCCCAGGCGCGCAGGGCCTCGGCGATCAGGCGCTCGTTGTGCCCGATGTCATCGTCATCGCGGCAGTAGACGTCGGCGGTGTCGATGAGCGTGACGCCGGCCTCCAGCGAGGCGGCGATAACCGACAGGGCCCGCTCGCGGCCGGGGCGACCGGACAGTGACAGCGGCATGCCCCCCAACCCGATGGAGGAGACCCGAAGGCCGCTCGGGCCGAGAGGCCGCGCTGTCATCTACGCGAGGCCGTACTTGCGACGGAACCGGTCGATGCGGCCGGCGGTGTCGAGGATCTTCTGCTTGCCGGTGTAGAACGGGTGCGAGGCCGACGAGATGTCCAGCTTGTACAGCGGGTACTCCTTGCCGTCTTCCCACACGATGGTGTCCTTGCAGGCCACGGTCGAGCGGGTCAAAAAGGCGAAGTCGGCGGCGGTGTCCTTGAAGACGACGTACCGGTAGTTCTTTGGATGGATCTTGGGCTGCATCTGGTGCTCCAGACCGAATGTAGAAATTCTTGCGCCCGCGCCGTTAACCGGAAGACCCGGTCCGGTCCACCCTGGCGGTCGCCGGCAGCCCCGGCGTCTCGGGCACGTCCAGCACGTCGGTGTTGCGATGACGGTGCAGTTCGGAGCTCCGCAGCCGCTCGGCGATCACGTCGCAGCTCGCGATGTCCATGCCGATCCAGTGCCGGTGCCGCCGCTCGCAGACGTCGTAGGTGGTGCCGCTGCCCCCGAACGGATCGACCACGAGGTCTCCGGGCTCCGTGCTGATCTCCACCACCCGCTCCAGCAGCTTGGTCGACAGGGCGTTCGCGGTGCGGCGCTCGCTCTTGAACTTTCGGTGACGCACCGGCGAGATGTCCGTCCAGACGTCCGTCAGGTTGACCCCCTTGGGGTTCATGGCGCTTCGGTGTCCGCCGTAGTCCTTGATGTCGCCGCCGCAGTGTCGGCACACCTCGATCGGGGTGCGGATCTTCCGGTAGGTCTTCGGCTTGCCCTTCGTATAGTACAGGAGCGAATAATGGGCCGGGTACAGCCTCTTCTGAATCGGCAGGCCGAACTTGATCGAGACCGCGATCCAATGTCGGAACATCAGGCCCTTGTCTACCTGCATATACTGGCCGAGCAGCACGTTCCACTTCGGGATGTTGTATAAAAAAAAAGCGCCCCCCGGCTTGAGGATGCGAACGCACTCGTCCATCCAGACGCGACACCACGACAAGTACTCTGCCTCTGCCCGCTCGTCGTTGACTCCGCGGCCGTACATCTTCCCCAGGTTGAACGGAGGATCGGCGAACACCGTATCGACGGACCCCGCGCGGACACCCTGGAGAATGTCGACACAGTCCCCGGCGAACAGCGCGCCGCGCGGCGTGCGCAGAGCGGCGCCAGGGCGCTCGATCACCGCCGTGTGGTCCCAGAGAAGCGACACTCAGCCCACCGTCGAAAACAGGGCGTCGGCCGCCACCGCCGCCTCGAGGCGCCGCACATAGCGCGCCGCGCCGGCCGGCAGGGGCGTGGCGTCACGATCCAACTCGGCGTTGCGCAGATGGAACCAGTTGTCGTACTCCTTGAGCTGCGCGCCCTCGAAGTAGTCGTTCTCGGCGAAGCGCCTGCGCACCCGGCTCTTCCAAAGGAGCTGCTCCTCGCTGCGGATGTGTCCCCAGTGCAGCATGTGGATGTCTCCGAGGAGGCCCTTCCGCGCGCCCTCCATCTTGTGGTGGGTCTGAAACCGCGGCTTGAGCGAGAAGCGCACCCGCTCGTTGTAGAAGCGGGCCTGGATGTCGGGGTAGTAGCGCGTGCTGTAGTGCTGGTCGTCGGCCTGGAGGTTGAACCGCGGCAGCCCGACCATGTCCACGCCGGTGCGATCCATGTGGGCGGCGATGGTGTCCCACTCGCCGTGCATCACCACCTCGTCGGCGTCGACCAGCAGCCGCCAGCGGCGCGTGGCCTGCTCGATGCAGAACTGCTTCTGCAGCGCGATGGTCTCCATCGGTCGCGAAGAGAGGCGGATCTGCTCGGGCCAGCGCGCGGCGGCGGCGTCCAGCAGGGCGTCGGTGCCGTCGTCCGACGGAGAGCGCACGATGACGATCTCTGCGAACCGCGGGATCGCCCAGGCCAGGTAGCGCGGCAGGCAGTCCTCGCTGTTGGCGACGATGGTACACAGCGCGACGTTCTGATTCTGACGCACCGCCTTCACTTCGCTCCCGCCTTTGCTGAGGAAACCCCTGCGGAGGACACAGCCCGCCACGCGCCGTCCGCGGTGCTGCCGGCGGGCAGCAGATCGATCTCCACCAGGGTCTTCGCCGTGGCCTCCCAGCGGGCCGCGGTCATGGCGCCCAGGCCATCCTCGCCCTCCACGAACGGCCGCTGCGCGGCGAAGATGCAGTCGGTGAGTTCGGTGGTGAGCTGCTCGTTGAGCTCGGCGATGCGCGCGTTCGCTCGCTGCGGCGCTGCCAGGTACGCCTCCCATGAGGCGCGGGTCGCGGCCACGAAGGCTGGCGCCCACTCCGGCACCGGATCAGCCACGGCCAGCACCGTGCCGTAGGGGTTCCAGCCAGCGAGGCGCGCCTCCAGAAAGCCCACCTCGGCCCCCTTGGCGCGGGCGGCGCAGGGCTCCGAGGTGATGTACGCCTGCTGCACCAGCGTGGGGTCGATGAGGAACGGGCCGACGCTGCCGCCGTAGGGCACCGCCTGCACCTCTTGACCCCAGCCGTTTCGCTTCCACAGGAAGATCTGGAACGGCCCGCCCACCTCGATGGCGACGCGATGCCCCGGCGGCCCCGCGAGCTGCTCGAACTTCGTGAGGCCCTCCGCGGCATGCACCATCAGCCCCAGCGGTGTGTTCTGGAACGCCGGCCACACCCCCACCGCGGTGACGCCCCGGTGACGCTTGAGGAGGAGATCGTCAGCGGCGGTGATAGCCGCCTCGGCGCGCCCCGCGCCCAGCAGCTCCAGGGTGGGCGCGCCAGGACCGCCCGGGATGATCTGCACCGCGAAGCCCGCGCGCTCGTAGTGCCCGCCGAGCACCCCCTCGTAGAACCCGCCGAACTCCGGCTCGGGGAACCAGTTGAGCGCCAGCCGGATGAGCTGGCCGTCGGCCTCGGGCTTCTCGGCGCAGGCGAGGAGCAGGCCCAGCAGGGGTCCCAGCGACAGGGGTCCCAGCGACAGGGGTCCCAGCGACAGGGGTCCCAGAGATCGGGGGGTCATGGTCCGTCTACTCCGGCACGTCTGTTCCAGCACGTCTGTCAGCTCCGGGCAAACCAGCGGCCGATGCTGCGCCACTCGACGGCGCGGATCAGTCCGTAGAAGCCTATCGCCATCGCCGCCGCGCAGCCGATCGCCGCGAAGGTCTGCGGGGTGTCCGCCGAGCGCGCCGATCGCAGGACGAGGTTGCCCAGGCTGGGTGGGGCCCCGTTGCTGCCGACGAATTCCCCGACGATGGCGCCGATTACGGCCAGCCCCCCGGCGGTGCGCAGCCCGGCGAAGAAGTGGGGCAACGCCCCCGGAATACGCAGCTTGATCAGCTCCTGGCTCCACGTCGCGCCGTACAGCCGCAGCAGCTCCACCCGGGCCGGCGGCGCCGACGACAGGCCGACGTGCGTCGCGGTGAGCAGCGGAAAGAACGCCGCGATGGCCGCGGCGGCCGCCGCCACGGGTACCCCGTACCCAAGCCAGATCACCAGCAGCGGCGCGATGGCGACGATGGGCACCGTCTGGACGAGGAGCGCGTAGGGCAGCAGGGCCCGCTCCAGCGTGCGGCTCCACAGGAAGGCGATCCCGCCGGCCACTCCCAGGATCGTAGCGACAGCCAGCCCGCCGAGCGCCCCCGCGCCGGTGATCGCCGTGGCCTGTGCCAGCACGGCCGCGTGCTCCCACATCGACACCGCCACCTCGAGCGGAGATGGCAGCAACACGGGCGGCACGCGCGCCGCCAGCCCGCTCCACGCCGCGAGTCCAATCGCCGCGGCGATCCAGACCGCCCAGCCCGGCGCGCCGCGGCTCACAGCAGGGCCTCGATGGCGCGCACCTGCCGCCCCACCTCGGGCGAGTAGCGCGGATCGCCGTCTTCAGACCTGCGCACCACCACCGGCTCGGAGGCCCGCAGCGGCCGGCCCGACAGCACCACCACCTGGTCCGCCAGCAGCACCGCCTCGTCGATGTCGTGGGTGACCAGCAGTACGGTGGCGCTGGCCCAGGCGGAGGAGAACACCGCGTGCAGGCGCCGACGGGTGAGCGCATCCAACGCCGAGAACGGCTCGTCCAGCGCCAGCAGCCCCGGCCGAGTGACGAGCGCCCGGGCCAGCGACGCGCGCATCTGCATGCCCCCCGAGAGCTGGTACGGCAGGTGATCGCGCACGTCGTCCAGCCCCACGGCCGTCAGCGCGGCGTCGACCCTGGCGGGATCGCCGCGGCCGCGCAGCTCGAGCGGAAGGGCCACGTTCCGCGCCACCGTCCGCCAGGGCAGCAGGTTGGCCGACTGGAAGACGAACGCCCGATCGCTGGGGTCTCCGGCGGCGATGGAGCCGGTGGTCGGCTTCAGCAGGCCAGCCGCCAGTCGCAGGACGGTCGACTTGCCGCAGCCGCTCTCGCCCACCAGGGCCGTCACCCGACCGGCAGGGAGGGTCAGGGTGAAGTCGGCGAGGAGCGGCGCCCCCGCATCGAAGGCGAAGTCAACACCGCGAAATTCGACGGGCGGGGCCGCGACGTGCTCCGTCACCCGTGTGTTGCCCCGTCCGTAGACGCTTCCCGACGGCGCGCCACCACCCAGAGCGTCGCCCAGGCCAGCCCCCCGGCCGCCGCCTGGCCAAACGTCACCGACGCGCAGCCGCAGCCCACCGGCTCGGGCTCGGCCGCCCCGACCTCCAGGGTTCCGGCCTCGGCGTCAGCGGTGTCGCGCTGAGACAGGCTACCATTGTCGGGGCCGGTGTCATCGCCGGTGTCGGCGCGCACGCCGGGGGCGATCGCGGCGACGAACGTCAAGAGAAGACAAGCGCGCATGACGGGTGCTGTATCCCGGACCCGGAGGAGACGGTGGGCCGTCGCTCCGCTACCATGCCCCGACACCTCGGAGCAGTCGATGATCACCTGTGAACAGTGCGGACGCCATCACCTGACCCGCGAGCGGGCCTGTCCGTTCTGCGACGCGCGCCCCAACCGGCGGCGGCCGGTGCTGGGGATGGCGATGCTGAGCGTGCTCACGCCGGCGATCCTGGCCGCCTGCTACGGAACGCCGCCGGACAAGGACATGTGGACCGACACCGGCACCGCCAGCGTCGATGAACCCGATCTTGATGCCGACGGGCACGGCTCCAACGAAGACTGCGACGACACCGACCCCGCGGTCCACCCGGACGCCGCCGAGATCTGCGACGGCGTGGACAATGACTGCGACGGCAGCATCGACAATGACGCA
Source organism: uncultured Enterobacterales bacterium (assembly GCA_964464515.1). Lineage (GTDB taxonomy): Bacteria > Myxococcota_A > UBA796 > UBA796 > UBA2385 > CAYXGP01. The sequence continues at coordinate 30,014 of CAYXGP010000065.1, read as the reverse complement.
CTGGACGCCAGCACCTGGTACCCCGATATCGATCAGGACGGCTACGGCGACGACGACGGCGGGGTGTCCCAGTGCGATGCGCCGGCGGGCTACCTCGAGAGCGCTGGCGACTGCGACGACCTCAACAACACCATCAACCCCGACAGCGCGGAGGTCTGCGACGACCATGTCGACAACGACTGCGACGGCGACACCGACAGAGACGACGCCGACTGCCCCTGAGCGCCGCGGAGAGCTACGCGGGCAGCGACTCCGGTAGCGGCTCCTCTACCAGCTCAAAGCGCCCGAAGTCGAACGGCTCCCCGGGCGCGCTCGCCACCTGCACGATCCGCTCGCGGATCCCCCGCTGCTTCAGCTCCAGCGCCCGGTGGTGACAGTACGGCATGTTTCCGCGCCGACCGAGCAGCGTGTGCGCCGTCCAGGAGCACCCCGCCCCGCACAGCTCGGCGTAGTAGCAGGTCTGGCAGAACCCCCACAGCTCATCCCGCCGCCGGTCCCGGATGAACCGAAGCGCCGCGGTGTCCGTCCAGATCTCGCGCAGCGGCCGCTCCCGAATGTTCCCGCCCGAATACGGCGCAGTGGGGAGCGACGGGCACCCCTTGATCGCCCCATCCGCCTCGATCCCCAGGACGAAACGCCCTGCCTGACATCCCTGCCAGTACGCTGCGCGGAGTGCAGACTCATGGGGGCCGAAGTAGCCCAGGTTGTTCGCGGCATGAATGCGACAGCCCGCGCGCTTCAGCCGCTCGGCGATGGCCGCCAACCGCGGCACGAGATCGAGCATCTGGTACGGCTGGAGGAGCCACTCCGGGCGATCCGCGGCCCGGCCCATCGGCCCGGTGAGCTGCACCTGCCACGTGGCCACCCCGTGATCGGTCAGGAGATCGGCCAGCGCCTCCAGCTCCGGCAGGTTGGGTTGGGATATCTGCGTATTGGCCAGGGGGTCCATGCCAGCCAGCTTGATGTTACCGAGGGCCCGCAGCGCCGCGGCGTGGCTGCCGACGACCGCGCGGAGGGTGTCGTGGGTCTGCGCCAATCCATCCACGCTCACCGAGACCGCGACCATCCCGGCGTCCGCAGCGGCCCGCGCCATTCCTGCGTCCAGCGCGCGAGCCCCGGTCGGCATGGTGCAGCGTATCCCCGCGTCGGCGGCCGCCCGGACGACCGCCAGCCAGTCGGGGTACAGGTACGCCTCACCACCGATGAATGCGATCTCTGCGGTGCCCATCTCAGCGAGCTGACGAACGACATCCAATGCAGCGTCGAGCGAGAGCTCGTCAGCGCGCGGCCGACCGGCGCGGCTGCCGCAGTGGCGGCAGGCCAGATCGCACTTGAGCGTCAGCTCCCAGACGGCGTACCTGGGGTGGGGCGCAGAGCCCGGGGTCGTCAGGCGAGGAGCCCCCGTGGGAACCGTTGCGGGAGCCACTGTGGGAGCCGCAGTGGTAGCTCCCGCAGGAACCACCGCGGGAGGCTCCAGGATCAGGCGCCCTTCCGTGGTCATCGGTCACTCCGCGGTGCTATGGATGTGGACAGGAGGCGAAGAAATGCCGTTCACCACACTGTGGCTCGCGATCTCCTGTACCGCGAGCGATCCGCTCGAGCACCCGATGGTGGGCACCAGCCCGGCCGACTTCACGCTGGTCGACGAGAACACCACGTCTACCAGCTACGGCGCAGAGGTCTCGGTGGCTGCGCACGACGGCCAGGGCTCCGCCTGGTACTTCGGTCACGCCACGTGAGGGCACTGCAGTAGCCAGTTCGGCTACCTCGACATGCTCCAGGGCGAGCTCGACACCGGCGAGGTCCGCATCCTGGGCGTCAACGCCGCCGGTTACGAGGAAGGCAACGCCTCGATCTGTGAGGGGCGCGATCTGGCCTGGCTGCAAGACACCGAGGCCACGGACGCCTGGGGGCTGTGGGGCATCGAGTGGCGCGATCTGGTGCTCCGCGACCCGAACGGCGCCGTCACCGCCGTCGTCAGTCTGACCGAGTACGACCTGGCCGATCCCGACAACCTGGAGATGGTCCGCGGACTGCTGGACGACGCTCGCTGAGCGGCCGCCCGCATGGTTCACCCACGGATCACCGACGCCGCGGGCCTCCTTCTCTGCGGGTGCGGGCCGGCGGTGACCATCGAGGCCTGGCAGTGCGACGAGGCGGATACACCGCCCTGGTGAATCACGCCAGGATAACGTCGGGGAGCGGCTTCGACCGGCGTATCTACATGGCGCAGCTGCATTGGAATTCGAAGGGACTGCTCATGGTGGGCTCTCACGGCAGGCGCCTGCCCTCCGCTGTCTGCAAAATCTCGTTCCATCGGAAGCGGGTCAGCTCGACGCCCAGCGCAGAGACCGACTCGCGGATACGCTCCACGCGCTGGGTCCCGATGATCGGGATGATCCCGGCCGGGTGGGCCAGCAACCAGGCCAGCGCCACCGCACCTCGGCTCACTCCCTGCTCTCCGGCCAGCCGTTCGAGGAGCTGCAGCAGCGGGATCAAGCGCGCCCGGTGGGGATGGACGGCCGCCCCCGTCGGACCCAACCCCAGCAGGCCGCCGCCCATCGGGCTCCAAGCCAGCGGGGTCTGCCCATACTGCATGCACTGGTCCAATGTTCCATCGCGGAGGGGAGCCGTCCGCCAGCAGGACATCTCGGGCTGACGGGTCGCGATCGGGAACGGCAGGTGGGCCTGCAGGGCCGCGAATTGGCTCGGGCTGTAGTTGGACACCCCCACCTCCCGGATCCTACCCCGCTCACGCAGCCTGGCCAGGGTCTCGGCCACGCGGGCCGGATGGCCCAGGAAGTCCGGCCGATGGATCTGGTACAGATCGATGGTCTCGACGCCGAGTCGACGCAGGGAGGCTTCGCAAGCCGCCTCGATGTGCTCCGGGCTGGAGTCGTAGGGCACACCGATGACGATGCCGCCCTTGGTCGCGATGAGCATCCTCTCGCGCAGACTCGGGGCCTCGGCCAACACCCGACCAAACAGCGACTCGGCCTCGCCGTCGCCGTAGATGTCGGCGTGGTCGAACAGGTTGATGCCGCACTCCAAGGCGGCGTCGATCTTCGCGCGGGCCGCCTGTACATCGGTGCCGGCGAAGCGCCAGCAGCCGTACGCGATGGGGAAGGCGTGGAGGTTGGAACCGCCGAGGGGGCGGGGAGAGCCTGGGAGGGAGAGGAAGGGCATCTTTCGTCGTTTCCGGGTTCAACCTGAACCCGCGGCAGTGTATCACCCGCGGGATAGAGCAGGCACCGTGCCGACCCGCTCCACCCCCGACCCATTGCCGCCCCCGGGCGCGCTGACCGGCCCGCTGCGCGCGGGTGTGTACGACGTCGGTGACTTTCGGGTCGTGTGGACGCCCGACGTGGGCCTGGAGATCGTTCACCGGTCAGAGCCCGAGCGCTGGCTCTGGGCCTCCCCCCCGAGAGCGCCCTTCCTCCGCGCGGCCGACGGAGACGCGACCGTGCGCGAGGCCCGAGGCATGTTCTGGATCCGGGACCGCCTGCGCGCCATCTCGACGACCCAGTCCGTGACGACCATCGAGGCGGACGACGGCGTGCTGGAGCTGACCGGATGCCTGGATGAGCGCCCCTACATCTTCCGCCTGTGGGTCGAGGATGACCTGCGATTCTGCGCGACCGTGCCCGGCGCCGACCGCGTCCTGCTGTGTGGGCGCTCAGCTCCCGACGCGCGGATTCTCGGCTTCGGTGAGCAATTCACCCACGTCGACTGCGCGGGCCGCCGCGTGCCCATCCTGTCGCAGGAGCAGGGCATCGGCCGGGGCAGGCAGCCGCTGACCTGGGTGATGAATGCGCTCTTCGGGGCGGGGGGAGACGCACACACCACCTATGTGGCCGTGCCATTCTATCTGACCTCGGCCAGCCGAGCCCTGTCGCTGGACACCACCGCGTACTGTGAGTTTGATCTGCGGACCTCGGGCGAGATCGCGGCGCTGGTTCATGCCGAGAGCTTGACGGGGCGGATTCTGCACGGGGGCACCCCTGCGGAGCTGATCGAGGCGCACACACGCCAGGCCGGCCGCATGCCATCGACGCCGACGTGGCTGGACCGGGGCGCGGTGATCGGCATGCAGGGCGGGACCGCGGCCGTCAGGAAGATGCATGCGACGCTCAAGGCCGCGGGCGTGCCCGTGGCGGCGTACTGGCTCCAGGACTGGGTCGGCAAACGCAAGACCGCCATCGGCTCGCAGCTCTGGTGGGACTGGAGAGTGTGTAAAGACACCTACCCGGGCTGGGATCAGCTCGTCGCCGACATGCGGGCTGACGGCGCGCGGGTGCTCACCTACATCAACCCGTTCCTGGTCGACCGGGGCTCGGGCTTGTTTCAAGAGGCCGCGGAGCGGGGGCTGCTCGTTCGTGACGAGACGGGCGCGCCCTACCAGATCCCCAACACGAGTTTTTCGGCGGCGCTGCTCGACCTGACCGCACCCGGCGCTGAAGACTGGATCAAGGGCGTGATCAAAGAGCGCCTGATCGGCAGCGGCGCCAGCGGCTGGATGGCCGACTACGGTGAGGCCCTGCCATTCGACGCGAAGCTGGCCGACGGTCGAGACGCGCCCGCCTACCACAACCAGTATCCAGTTGATTGGGCGCGCATCAACCGTGAGGCCATCGCGGAGGCCGGCCTGGAGGGCGAGGCCCTGTTCTTCTGCCGGTCGGGCCACACCCAATCTCCGAGACACGCGACCATGATGTGGCTCGGCGACCAGCTCCCGACGTGGGATCGGCACGACGGCCTGCGGAGCGCGCTGGCCGGGCTGCTCTCTGGCGGGCTGTCGGGGTTTGCGCTGAATCACACCGACGTGGGCGGCTACACCACCGTGGCGATCCCGGGGCTGCGATTTCCGCTGCCGCTGGTGGGCGCCGTCCGCGGCCGGGAGCTGCTGGCGCGCTGGACGGAGCTGTCGGCCTTCACCGCGATGCTGCGCACCCACGAGGGCAGCCAGCCGAAGCGCAACCACCAGATCGACGCCGACGCAGAGACGCTGGCCCACTTCGCTCGCTTCGCGCGGGTGTACGCAGCGCTGGCTGACTACCGGCGGGGGCTGCTTGCGCAGGCTGCAGCGCGCGGGCTGCCGATCGTTCGGCACATGGCGCTGGAGTTCCCAGACGCGCCAGCGGCGTGGGGACTCACCAGGCAGTTCATGCTGGGACCCGACCTGCTCGTGGCCCCCGCGCTCGGCCCCGGCGTCCAGCGAGTCCGCGTCTGGCTTCCGTCGGGGCGGTGGCGACACGTCTGGATGGACACACTCCACGAGGCACCCGCCGCCGGCGCGTGGCAGTGGCTGGACGCGCCGGTCGGTCAGCCGGCGGTGCTGGCCCGGGCAGGCTGTCCGACGGGTGAGGCGCTCCGCGACGCGCTTGCCGCCTCCGACGACCTCGCCCCGCTGCCGACCCGCCCGCCGGACCGCGCGCGGATGGCGGCGGGCGGCGTCCTGGGATTGGCGGGGTTCTTCGGGCTGGTGGCGCTGTGCGGCACGCTGCTGCGCGAGCCGATGACGGCGGTGGCGGTGTGGGCGGTGGAGACCTTCGGGTTTGCTGGCCTGTTCGCCTACGTGCTGATGGTGGACGCGGTGCCCACCCCGCTGTCCTACGCCCCGGTGATGCTGCTGGCGATCCAGGGGGGACTGGCTGCGTGGACGGTGCTGGCGCTGAGCGCCGGTGCCAGCGTGCTGGCGGGGCTCGTGGGCTTCAGCCTGGGTCGGCTGGTGGGCATGCCTGAGAGGCTGCGACACTGGATCGCCGCGCGCTGGCCGCGGATGTTGCCGCTGGTCCAGCGGCACGGCGCGCTGGGGGTGGCAGGGGTGGGGATGGCGCCGCTGCCGTTCGGACTGGCGACGTGGAGCGCGGGCGCTCTCGGGGTGCGCTTCCTCCCCGTGGCGGCGGCCTGCCTGGTGCGGGTGCCGAAGACGGCGGTGTACGTCTCGCTCATCGTGGGGGGACTTCGGATGGGCCAGTAGTCCAGAGCAGGCGGGTGAGCTGGAGCAGGCTGTGGAGCCAGGGCAGGGATCCGCTAGTAGGGTGGTTAGAGGGGAAGATAAACCTCGGGGGAGCCACCATGCGCGTCGCAACCATCCTGTTCGCCACGAGCCTCATCGCCTGCAGGCCGCCGCCGGACGCGCCGGCTGATCTGGAGTCGCTGTGCGGCTACCTGTACGAGCACGTGGCGAACGAAGACGTCGAGTACCTGGACGTGGGCCTCGTGAACCTCGAGGCCTGGCTGAGCGCCCACCGCGAGGAGTCGCTGGACGGCTACTCGATCTACAACCTCTCGGAGGAGGCGGTCGACAACCTCGACGGCACCGACCGCAGCGTCGAGGGCCTGATCGGTGTCATGGTGCTGACCGAGGCCGACCACAGCGTCAACGCGATGACCGACGCGATGCTCACCGCCAGCTTCGACGACATCTCTCCGGGCACCTACGAGGTCTACCAGCGCACCTGGGAAGACGATCTCGACTGCTTCCTGTCGAGGGAGTGCGACTGGCTCGAGGGGCACACCTATAGCGAGTCCAAGTGGGCGGGCCTCATCGAGATGAAGGTCGATAACGAGCTCCAGTTCCGCTGGGTGGAGACCGACAAGGGCTGGATGCTGGTCCAGCGCAACTGGCTGACCCACGAGGTCGAGGGCGATCGGTTCGACCTCGTGCTGCACGACATGTATGTCCTGTCGATCTTCCTGCCGGACGGCAACTCCAACTCGCTGCGCATGCAGGCCGTCTGGTTCGACGTCGACTACGGAGACCTCCCGGTGACCGAGGACGGGGCCCGGTACCTGATCGTCAACTCCCTGGCCGACACCGCCGACGATCTCGACGCCTATCTGGACGACCAGTAGCGGCTCTCACGGCGTCACGACCACCCCTCCGATCCCCCGCGCGACGGGCTCCCCCGGGCCTGAACGAAGCCAGCGCCGGTGGCAGCGCCGTTGAACGAGAAGCGCCGTTGAACGAGAAGCGCCGTTGAACGAGAAGCGCCGTTGAACGAGAGCTGCAGGAGCACAAAACCGCCATCGTCGAGATCGACGATGGCGGTGAACGACTCGGTCCAGGCCTCCGCAGAGAGCGGCGTCGGGCGAGAGGCCCTGCTGCCGCTGCGCTGCTGAGAAAGCTGCTGAGAAAGCCGCTGAGAAGGCCCTGGAGAATCAGGAGCAGCGACTCAGAGGGCGACGCCCGCGACATCCATCCCCAGCAGGCACGGGAACGTCGAGCCGAGCGCCGTCTCGAGGTCTCCGCAGGCCTTCCCGGCGCAGTCGATGGCGGCGCTGGAGGTAGCGTCCAGGGCAGTGTCGCTGGAGAACGCGCCGGCGACGTCATTGGTCATCGTGAGGGTGTAGGGCGGCTGCAGGCTGTCATCGACGACCTCGGTGAAGGTGTCGCAGACGAAGTCTGAGCCGGTAAGCGCGCAGGTCATCTCGTCCTTGGTGCTGGAGTCCCAGACCATGGTGGTGGCGTCGATCATGGTCAGGTCGCTGATCTCAGGCTTGATCAGCTTGCCCTGCATCATGCCGCAGGAGTCATCGGTGATGGTGAACGTGAGCTCCCAGTCGCCCTCTTGCGGGGAGACAGCGCCGGTTCCGCCGGTGGTGCCGCCAGTCGTACCGCCGGTGGTGCCGCCAGTAGTGCCTCCGGTGGTGCCGCCAGTAGTGCCTCCGGTGGTGCCGCCAGTAGTGCCTCCGGTGGTGCCGCCAGAAGTTCCGGTGGTGGCGCCGGTGTCGTCGTCGTCCTTGTCGGTGCAGGCGATGGTCAAACAGAGCGTGGTCAGGGTGAGTGCGAGTCGCATGGTCATGGTCTCCTCCGGGGGGTGTCGGGCTCGGTGCCCGCCGTTTTGAACCCCGCTGTGTTTATACCCCCGGTCGGAGCCAATCCGCGCTTTTCGAGGAGCCGCTCGCCGAACAGCGCCCAGGAGATGGCGTCGGTGGCGCGCGAAACCCGGACCCACAGCCCGATGCACAGCACCCGCAGCCGCGCCGCGACCACGCAGGTCACCGTCGCCACCACTCCACAGACCACGAACAGCCGGAAGAGCTGCCACGGCGCGTACCGCCCGAGCTCAGGAAAACGCCGATGCAGCCGCCACAGTCTGCCGAACGCCGGCAGCAGCGTCTCGAAGCGGTAACCCAGCCGATGCGCCACCGCGTAGACGTCGAGCGACATCCACGGGACGGCCAGCATGCCCCGGAATATCGCTGGGTTGAGCAGCAGACCCAGGCTCCGCCAGCCCGGAGTGGTCCGCGCCGCCTGCCGCGAGAGCAGCCAGTTGAGCGCGATGTGCTGCGCCTCGTCAGTGTTCACCCGCTCCACGAAGGCGTCGAAGGCCGGGCTGGCGAGCTGGGGGTGGCTGCGCAGGAACGGGATCGTGCCGGCGTCGAGGAAGGTCTCGAACACCGGGGTTGACAGCGCCACCAGCGTGGCGTCGGCGGGGTGGTGGGGCCGCAGCGTGTCGAACTGGTCGAGCACCAGCGCGTTCCCCAACCCCGGGGGCTCCAGCGCGGCGCCGTGCAGCGCCAGCACCCGCCGCAGCCCGTCGGCGTGCCGGCGCTCCTCGTCGGCGAAGTGCTGATACAGCGCGCGCAGATCGGGATCGGCGCTGGCGTCCCGCTGGAACTGGAAATTGAGCCCGGCGATCTCCTCGATGTAGATGATGTGTCCGATGAGTCGGGCCATCAGTGGATCGAGCGGCGGCAGCGGCCCCTCCGGCCACGGCAGATCATCCAGCGACCACTGGTGGGCCGCCACCCGCGCCCGCATCCTCGCCACCAGACGCCGGTCGATCTCCCGCTCCAACCGCAGCGGCGGCCCCGCGGCGTCGAGCGGCCGGGTCAAGCGACGCGCGACCATCACCGCCGCCAGCCCAGCCAGCCACCCGCCCAGCACATCGACGGCGTAGTGTTGCTTGGTGGTCAGCGTCGTCACGCTCACGACCGCCGCCCACAGCAGCGGCAGCGGGCGCAGCCACCGCGTACGGATGAACCCCATCCACGTCAGCGCGATGGACGAGGCCATGGCGACGTGCATCGAGGGGAAGCAGTTCGTCGGAGAGTCAGCATCTCGTAGGTCTGCGAACTCCCGGATGGTCGCGGAGTCGACCTCGGGGAGCGGCCAGTCCCCCCGTGGGAACGTCGTCGGCCAGAACAAAAAGAAAATCCAGCAGACCATGCAGGCCAGCACCAGGCTGCCGAACAGCCGCCGGGCCTGCTGTTGATTCGGCACCGACAGCCAACACAACAGGCTCGCCCAGGTGATGGTTCCGTACGCCCAGACGGTCCAGGGCAGCAGCGGGATCGCCGCGTCCAGCGCGGTCATCGGCAGCAACCGCGGCGCGGCGAAGGGCTCCAGCTTGGCGAGACCGTAGCCGGAGATGCAGATCGCCAGCGTGACGATCCACATCAGCAGGCGCTTGAGCAGGTCGAACGGAGACATCCCTCACCGCGTGCGGTCGATCACCCGATCCGCCAGAGACGTCAGCGCCGCCACGCCCGCGGCCGCGGCGGGGGTGCGCTGGGGGAGCGCCTGGAGCGCCTGGAGCGCCGTCGCCCGATGCGCGCGCGCATGCGCCAGGCAGGCGTCGGGGATGTCGTAGGCAGCAAGCCGCAGCCGCACCCAGGCCAGCCCGCCAGGCGGCTGCGGATCGCCGAACAGGAGCGCGTCCAGGTGGCGGCGCTCCGCGCCATTCAGCTCCTCGCGCAGCAGCAGCACCGGGAGCGTCACCTTGCGCTCGCGGAGATCCGTGCCGGGGGCCTTGCCCAGCCGCTCTGCGGTGCCGGTGTAGTCCAGCAGATCGTCTATGATCTGGAACGCCAGCCCCACCGACGCCCCGTAGCGCTCGAGCGCCGCCACATGCGCGCGCTCCGCGTTCACTGCCAGCCCGCCCACCGCCGCCGCCGCCTGGAACAAGCGCGCGGTCTTCGCGCCGATGATCGCTTCGTAGCCGGCCTGATCCAGACCAGCGTCGGCCGTGTGGCGCAGCTCCGCGCGCTCACCCTCCGCCAGCTCCGTCGCCGCCGCCAGCAGCTCCTCTGCGATCTCCGAGGGGAAGTCGCCCAGGGCACCGTGCAGGCGCGAGACGGTCCAGGCCGCGACGCCCAGCGCGAACGGCACGGAGACCTCGACGTGCAGCGGAGGCATCCCCCGCCGAACAGTGGCCCCGTCGAGGATGTCGTCGATCAGCAGAGACCCCTGGTGCAGCCACTCGATCATCGCCGCGGGGACCAGAGCCGCCTCGGGCGCTCCCCCCGCCGCCTGCGCCGCCGCCAGCGTAAGCAGCGGCCGCATCCGCTTCCCCCCCTGGTTCTGGAGCCAGAGCAGCGCCCGCCCCACCACGTCGGAGCGCGTCTCCACCACCGCGCGCAGCGTCTCCTCGATGGGCTCCCGCCAGCGCCGACGAAAGACGGACAGCGGGTCGTCGCCGCCTGGCCGCGACGACCGCGGCGCGACCGCGCGGACCCGCGCAGGCTCCCACAGCTCGAAGTGTCGCCGCCGCACCGCCGGCGCCGGTTCCGCCGCCGCCATCTCCAGCAGCCGCTCGCTCAGCACCCCATCCGGCAGCTCCCCGATGGCCGCGTGGAGCGCCGCGCGGGCGTGCGCGCGGGGGTCATCGCCGCAGGACTGCTGCGCGCCGATGGCGGCCAGCGCGCCGGCCCAGGTCCGGGGATCGAGCTGGGGGTCGGTGAGCAGCCCCAGCCAGGTCAGCACGCGATCGAGCCGCGCGTGGTCGTCGTCGGGCACCGCCCCCACGAGCACCCCCGCCGCGCCGGCCATCCGCAGGAAGATGACCATCTCCGGGATGGGCTGGTCGCCGAGCCTGTGGTCGAGCGTCAGGCGCTCGACCACCTGCCGGATGAGCGCGTCGTCTCGCCGCAGGATGCGCGTCGTCGCGCGGCGAATCCATGTGAGGTCCTGGCCCAGCCAGCGCGACAGCTCTCCGGCGTCAGGCGCGCCGCGAAAGACCCGCTGGTTGTACGCCTCCACCGCCGTCGCCGCAGCGCGCGCGGCGTCCTTCCAGTAGCGGCCTCCCAGGCCCCGCGCGATGTGGATGACCAGCGCTCCGCCCAGTCCAGCCCGCGGAACCGACCAGGGGTCCTCCACGGGGAGCTTGTCCAGCACGCGATCGAGCTCGCCCCGCACCGGCGCGATCAGCGGCCAGCCCGCGTCGTGGGGTGCGTCTTCGGGCGAGAGCGCCAGTGTCCTCTCCTCCTCACATCCCCGGCGCCTGACCGTGGTCTCCCGGGCGCCCCTCCTACTCTCGTTTACCGTCGGCGGCACGTGCCAGATCGGCAGGAAGGACCGTGAACACCCGCCGCACCTCCCGATCCCGGAGAAGTGATAGACCCCCGCATGGACTCGGCTCCATCAGCACCCGGTCAGGGCAGCGCACCGCTCTCCGATCCCGCTTTCGTAGCTTCAGTCAACGCTCGCTGGGAGTCGTTCGTCGTCGAGCACAACCGGCGCGGGTTCCGCGTGTGTGTTGTGCTGGCGCTCGTCCTCTACCCCGCCTTCCACGCCCTCGATCGCGTGGTGGTGCCAGAGAGCTGGATGGGCACGATGCTGGCGATCCGCGTCGCCGGGATGCTCATCGTGCTGGCGCTGCTGGCTGTCCACAAGACCCACTGGTGGGAGCGGCACTCGGTGCTGACCACCTCCATCTTCATCACGGCGCTGGCCGCCAGCGCTTGCTTGATGTGTGTCGCGCTCGGCGGCTTCAGCTCGTACTACTACGTCGGCGTCATCCTGTGCATGGTCGTCGGCGTGCTCTTTCTGTGGCCCCTGCACGCCCACGCCATCACCTACGGCGTCATCATCACCCTCTACATCGCGGGGGGCATCAGCGTCGGCACGAACGAGCAGACGCCCGACGCCATCGTCGCCCTGAGCTTTCTGGTCACCGCCGCGCTCATCCTGACCACCGGCGGCAGGATCGCCTGGCGCAACCGCCGCGAGCAGGTCGAGGCGCAGCTCCTCATCGAAGACCTGGAGCGGCGCTCTCGCGCGCAGCGCAACGCCCTCGCGCGGGCCGTCGCTCAGCTCGAGCAGCTGGACAGGAAGAAGAGCGAGCTCTTCACCGACATCAGCCACGAGCTGCGCACCTCGCTGACCATCATGCTCGGGGTGTTCTCGCGCATGATGGATCACCCGGAGACGGAGCTGCAGCGAGCAGCGACCGTCGGTCATCGCAGCGGCGCCCGCCTGCTGACGCTGATCGGTGATCTGCTCGACCTTGCCCGCCTGGAAGCCGGCGGGTCCTCGCTGCGCCCGCAGACGTTCGATCTGGCGGCGCTGGTCCGACACACCGCCGCGGCCTTCGAGGACGCCTCCGACCCGGAGCGGTTCGATCTGCGTCTGCCCGAGCGACTCCTCGTCCGCGCCGACGCCCGGCTGCTGCGCACGCTCCTGACGAACCTGCTCTCCAACGCCGTGAAATTCGTCCTCGGGCAGACGCCGCGCGTCCAGGTTGTGCTGCGGGCCTCAGGTGCCGACGCCCACCTGGAGGTGACCGACAACGGGATCGGCATCCCCGCGTCCGCCCACGCCCGCCTGTTTGAGCGGTTCTTCCAGGTCGAGAGCAGCGAGCATGGGCGGTTCGAGGGATCGGGCATCGGGCTGGCGCTGGTGCGGGAGATCGTCGAGACCCACGGCGGCGACGTCTCCGTGCGGTCCGCGGAGATGGAGGGCGCCACCTTCACGGTGACCCTTCCGATCGGGGCGGTCGATCCCGAGGCGGTCACGGATCTGTGGAGCGCGACGCCCGCCCTGTCCGCCGCCGCGCCCACCGCTGCCGCAGGGAGCGGCCCGCTCGTCCTGATCGTCGAAGACGACGCGGATCTCCGAGGCTATCTGCGCGCGGTCCTTGAGGAGGAGAACCGGGTGGTGAGCGCGGAGGACGGCCTCAGCGGCCTCGCCGCCGCGCGACGTCTGCGCCCCGACGCCGTCATCACCGATGAGATGATGCCCGGAATGACGGGCAGTGAGCTGCTCGATGCGCTGCGCGCCGACCCCGAGTTCGCGCGGGTACCCGTGGTGTTCGTCACCGCCCACGGCGACGCGGCCACGCGCCTGCGCATCCTGTCGGCCGGCGCCGCCGATCTGCTGGTCAAGCCGTTCCACCACGACGAGCTGCGCGTCCGCGTGCGCAACCTGATCGCCAACCGGCGGGTGGAGCAGGAGCTGGCCACCGCGGTCGCCGAGCTGGAGCTGTTCACATCCGCCACCGCCCACGACATCCGCTCGCCGCTGAGCGCGATCTCGTTGTCGGCGACGCTCATCGAGATGACCTACGGCGCGAAGCTCGGCGAGGAAGGCCTCTCGCTCCTCTCGCACATCCAGGAGGGCGTGGAGTGGCTGTCGTCGCTGGTCGGTGACATGCTCGCGCTGACCGGGCTGTCCCGAGCGCCGATGAGCCTGGCCCCCGTCGAGCTGTCCGAGCTGGTCGAGGAGACCCGGAGCGGGCTGCTCGAGCTGCTGGAGCGCACCGGGGGTCGCCTGGTGGCTGGTGAGATGCCCGCGGTGATGACCGACCGCGTCAAGCTCCGGCGGCTGCTGCAGAACCTCGTCGCCAACGGCTTGAAGTACCACCGCCCGGACACCCCTCCCGTCGTGGAGGTCACCGCCGCCCTGGCCCCGCGCGGGCTGGAGATCTCCGTGCGCGACAACGGCGTGGGGTTCTCGGCGTCGCAGGCCGAGGAGATCTTCCAGCCGTTCCTGCGCCTGGGGAGCCACACCGAGCAGGGCACCGGCCTCGGGCTGACCATCTGCCAGCGGATCGCCGAGCGCCTCGGAGGCAGCATCCGCGCCACCGGCACCCCCGGAGTCGGGGCGACCTTCACCGTGACACTGCCTTCGAGATGACACTGCCTTCGAGATGACACTGCCTTCGAGATGACACTGCCGGCAGAGAGGTAGACGCTACTCTGCCAGGTTTCGCCCCAGCAGCATCTGCACCCCGCCGGTCGAGCTCCCCCTGGGGTCCCAGTGTAGGCGGCACCGCGCCTCGTAGGCGTCGGACTCCCCCACGACGATCCGCGCGTCCCGACGCACGATGCGCTGGGAGCGATCAGCCGGGTTCCCACAGACCACGCAGATCGCGAGGTTCTTGGTGACGTACTCGGCGACGGCCATCAGGTGCGGGAGCGGCTCGAACGGACGGCCGAGGTAGTCCATGTCGAGGCCGGCCACCAGCACGCGTCGACCGTCGTTGGCGAGGGTCTCGCAGACCTCCACCAGCCCTGGATCGAAGAACTGCGCCTCGTCCACGCCCACCACCCGGGCGTCGCCCACCAACGCCGGGATCTGCGACGAGCGCTCGATCTGGAAGGAGCGCATGCGCTGGCCGGAGTGCGAGCCGACGCTGTCTTCTGCGTAGCGATCGTCGATGCGGGGCTTGAACACCACCACCGGAAGGCGCGCGTACTGCGCCCGCCGCAGGCGACGGATCAGCTCCTCGGTCTTCCCGCTGAACATACATCCGGTGATGACTTCGATCCAGCCAACGTTCTGGGGCGTGAGATGAGCTTGCATGGCGGACTCGACAGGGGGGAGTCTACAGGGGTGGTGGGCGTCGAGGAGATATCATCTCCGCAGGAGGTCCTGATGTCAGAGATCCTGATTCGCTACTGCGAGATGTGAAACTACGAACCCCGTGCCGCCCGTGTGGCGGACCTCATCCAACAAGCGACCGACCAGTCGGTCCGAATCACGCCCGGTGGCCGCGGAGAATTCTCGGTCTGGGTAGACGGAGACCGTGTGGCGAAGAAGGGCTTCACGGGCTTCCCCAGCGATGACAAGTGCGTGGAGGCCGTTCGTCGCGCCCTCTCCTAGCGCTCGCGCCTCGCGCTCGACCTGAAGAAGAGCCGGCCCCTGGCTATGATGCCCACTTCAGGGGCCGGCATTGCTCGAAGAAACACAGGATGTGCTGGGCGGACGCTTCCACCTCCGAGAGGAGCTGGGCAGCGGCGGGATGGCTACGGTCTACCGCGCCTGGGACGTCCAGCTTGAGGTGTTCCGGGCGGTGAAGATCCTCAGCCCGGCCATCTCCGAGCGCCCTTCTCTGCGCCGACGCTTCCAGGTCGAGGCGCGGACCATGGCTCGCCTGCACCACCCCAACGTCGTGACGGTGCACGACGTCGGGCGCGACGGCGACCGCATCTACATGGTGATGGAGCTGCTGGAGGGCGGCAGCCTGCTCGATCTGCTGCGCGAGGAGGGCCCCCTGCCTCCCGCGCGCGCCATCCCGCTGCTCCGACAGCTCCTCGATGGCCTGGAGAAGGTACACGACAGCGGCGTCATCCATCGCGACATCAAGCCCCAGAACGTGCTGCTGTCTACGCAGGGCATCCCAAAGCTGGCCGACTTCGGCATCGCGCACCTGGAGACCTCCGCCCTCACCCGGACCGGCACGGTGATGGGCACCTGGGCCTATCTGGCGCCGGAGCTGCGAACCGACGCCACCCGCGCAGGCCCCGGCAGCGACATCTACGCGATGGGAGCCATGCTGTACTGCCTGCTCACCGCGCGCGAGCCGTTCGACCTGTACGCCGAGAACCTCCACGCCGATCAGTTCGCGGAGATCCCCGAGCCGCTCTCGGCGATCATCAAGTGCGCCACGCGCTACCAGCCCGACGCCCGCTACGCCTCCACGGCGCAGATGCGCGAGGCCTTCGACGCGGTCTCGCTCACGCAGACGCCCGCGCCCGCGCCGCCGGGGACCACCCTCTCGCCGCCCAGCCTGGCCCCGGCCACGACGTCCTTCTCGTTCCTCGATGAGGCTCCGCCGCCCCCGGAGGCACAGCCGCGCCGCCGGTGGGGACTCGCCGCGCCGGTGCTCGCCGCGCTCGTCGGCGGGATCTGGTGGCTGTGGCCCGCGGCGCCCGCCGACGCCCTCCCCGCGTCCAGCGAAGGAGCGCCCGCCGAAGAGACGCCTGCCGCAGAGACGACCGCCGCAGAGACGACCGCTGCAGAAGTGCCCCCTGCTGAGAAGACCCCTGCTGAGAAGACCCCTGCGGCGACCGGCACCGCGCGTGCCGTCGAGTCACCCCGAACTGAAGCTGCGCCGGAGCCCCGCGCGAAGCCGGCAACGCGCGCGGTGAGACCGCGAGCGGCCCCAGCAGGGTCCAAGCCCTCCCCCCCGGAGACCGCCGCCGCTTCCAGGACCGCTGCCGCTTCCAGGACCGCTGCCGCTTCCAGGACCGCTGCCGCCCCCGGGTTCTTGACCCTGAACAGCGAACCCTACAGCCAGGTGACCCTCGACGGGCAGCCCCTCGGCCGGACCCCGCGAAAGAACGTCGAGGTCGCTCCTGGACGCCACACCGTGGTGTTCACCCCGCGCGGGTTCCCGGCCACCCGCCGCGAGATCACCGTCACATCCGGTGAGCAGATGCTGGTCTGCTGGCAATTCGAGGAGGCCGCCCCGTGTCGCTGATCGCGCTGATGATCAATGTGGCAATCGCAGCAGAGGTGGTGCTGACCCCATCCCCCGATCCGGAGGCCCTCGATCGCGCAGCCCGCGTGACGGGCGCGGATCGTGACGCGCTGGAGCTGCAGACGCTGTCGGGACTGTTCCCCACACCCGAGCCGCGGCTGCTGGCGGGCGGGACGCTGACGACCTGCACCGACGCGGCCGCGGGCAGTCTGCGCCTCGTCGAGCAGCGCGACGCCATCCGCCGGGCCATTCGGGCGGTGGATCACTCCCGCGCGCAGACGCTCGCCGAGGAGTTCACCGCTCTGCTGCCCTGCCTCGATGAGCCCCTGGTCTCGGAGGTCGCCGGACAGGTCTACCTGTACAGCGGCTACCTGGCGGGCCTGGAGGGCCGCGAGGAAGACGCCCGAGCCGCGTTCCGTCAGTCGGCGGTGTTTCACCCCGAGCTTCAGTGGGACACCACCTACGCGCCGGACAACGCGCCGCTGTTCTACGCCGAGCGCGACGGCCTCCGGGACGGACCGCGGGTCCCCCTCGCGCTGCTGCCGGCACCAGACCGCCTGCGCGTGAACGGCCGGATGCTCGAACCCGAGGGGGGCGCGATCGAGCTGCCCGCGGGCCGGCATGTGGTGCAGCTCGAAGACGGACAGACGCCCTCCCTGCTGGTCGATGTCGACACGTCGAGCGCGCTCCTGCTGCCGGGTACGGTGCGAGACGAGCTGATTCTGCAGGTCACCGATCCGGCGTCGTGGGGCTCCCTCGATGCGCTCCTGTCAGCGGCCCTCCCGGCCGACACCGAGGTGCTGGCGGTCATCGACCGGACGGTCTACCAGGGCCGGGTGGGCGCGGCGTCGTGGGAGGTCCAGGATGGCCGCATGGTGCGCGGACGCATCCTCCGATGGACGGGCGGCGCGCTGCTCAGCGGCGGACTCCTGCTCACCGCGGCCGGCCAGCTCAGCGGGCGGAGCGCGGCCACCGACGCGCAGAGCGCCCTCGCGGCGCTCGATCACGAGGCCTACCTCGAGGCCGAGGCGAGCTACGGGTCCGCGCGAGGTGGAGTGGTGGTGGGCGGCGTGCTGATCGGCAGCGGCGCCGTCACGCTGGGGCTGGGGCTGCTCCAGCCCACCGCCGCACAGCGCATGAAGATGGGCAGGGGAATGGGCCGATGATCGCCCTGCTGCTCCTGACGGGCTGCCTGCCGGAGCTGGCCGAGTGGACCGCGTTCTCCATCGACGGCGAGGTGGAGGTGCCGGAGCGGGAGCGCACCGAGATCACCACGGATCGCCTCACGGTGGGGCTGGTGGCGATGGACATCACAGCGTTCCCGACGGGCTTCGGGCCGGTGCTCGGAAGCACCGAGATCAGCGGACTGCAGAGCGCAGACACGGCGTTCGAGTTCCACGTCTCCGACGCCCCACCGGATGAGAGCCTCCACTACATCTGGCCGGACACCGCGCCGGAGGCGGAGGCCGGCCTCTACCTGCTGATCGCCTGGGACGAGCGCGATGACGTGCCCGGCCCGAGCGACGGCGACTCCCTGGTCGGTGTCGCCCCCCAGATCATCGGCTACCTCCGCGGGCGCATCGAGACGTCGCTGTATGCGGCCGGCGCCGAGGAGGGGTGGAACCTGTTCGATCTCGATCTGCACGGAGGATTCGGCGCGCTGACCTCCGCGGTGCCCTTCGCCGGAGATCTCAACGGCTTCCCGCTGTCCGCCAACCTGCTGCCCCATCAGCCGTCGACCCTCACCGGGCGGGTCGAGTGGGGCGGGAGCCGACCCGACGGCACCGTCCGGGTCTGGATGCTCACCGCCGCCGAGTGCGTGGGCCTGGATCCCTACACAGTCTACGCGCAGACCACCGTGAAAGGCGATGACACCTTCACGTTCGACGGGAGCCTGTCCGAGCCGGGAGACGCCTGGTTGGTCACCGCGGGTCGAGACTGCGTGGGCTCGGACTCGTACATCGACATCTCGTTCGCCCCGTTCGGGATCTGGGCGCTCTCGGAGACCAACGAGTATTGGTCGAGCCTGACCGGTGACGACGCCGTCGCGCCAATATATGGACGCGCGGAGGGCCCCGGGGCGGCGCTCTATCCGCTGTATGGTTGGCCGGGGATGGGATGGCAGCTGCTGGAGGAGAGCGCGTCGTCTGGAGGCGCGCCGACGTTCCGGGACTGGGACGAGGGGTTGGTGCTGTATCCATTCGACATCCCCTGAGCGAGCAAAACCATCAGGGCAACATCATCTTCATACAATAAACAGACCCCCCGCTCTTGATGAACTCCGATGTGTCGACATCGATCACGGTGACGCCGAGCTCCCGGAGCGCCGCCGCCGTCTCGACACATGTGTGGTGGACGATGTAGTGCCGCCCGTCCGGCGAGTGGCCGTTCGCCGCGAAGCCGCCCATCGCCTCCGACAGGGGGGCGCGGACCAGCCGCGGAAACAGCCGCCGCAGCAGCGCGACGCCGCGGGAAGTGAACGCCTCCTCGACGTAGACCGCTGTGGTCTCGTCGATGGGGGAGAGCGCGGTGTCGAGGTGGTAGAAGTGCGGGTCGATCAGCTCCAAGCCCACGACGGGGCAGCCGATCAGCCGCGAGGCGCGAGCCAGCGCCCCCGGAGCCGTGCGGTAGCCGTGACCGATGTACAGCAGGCGCCGGCCGGGGTGCCAGCGTGCGTCGCCCATCCCCTCGAACTCCACCGGGGGATCGACCTGTCGGATGACGCGGTACCCGGCCGCGGCGTACCACTCCGCGAAGAATTCCACCTCGGGCGCCCGGTGGGGAGACGCCATCCGCGACATGATGGACAGCGGCTCACCGTCCAGGCCCACATAGGGGAACGACTGGTTGGCGGTGAACACCATGTCGGGCAGGCCCGGCGCGCCTGGGATCACATGCACGGGGTAGCCCAGGGAGGCGTATACCTGCCGCAGGGCCGACCACTGCGCGCAAGCCCGCGCCGAGTCGACCGACCCGATGTTGCCCGCCATGTGGGGGTTGATGACGTACAGCACGTCGAAGTGCTCGGGCGATGCCATGAGCACGGCCGTCGAGCGGGGGCGAGCGGGCAGCGCGTGGAACTCGAAGTCCGCCGCGCTGGCGTGGGTGATGACGACAGACCGATCCGACACTGGCAGCCTCCGGCTGTACTCCGGTATCTGCTGCCTCCTCGCGCGGCGACCATCCCGACCAGCGTGACATCACATCCGGGTGGATTTGCTGCGCCTTCGGAGAGCGCATCGGCGGCCGCCGCTCCCTGCGGCAGAGATAGCGGCCCCAGTCGATTAGGGGGCCCCGCCAGGAGGCCCGATGCCTGACACCCCTGACAGCAGAGACCCGGCTCGCAAAGACGACGCCAAGCCGGCTGAGATCCCGGCGGAGCGAAGCGAGACGACCAGCGGCGAGATCGTCGCTGGCGGCGTGCGCGTCCCCTACGAGATCACGGCGTCCACCCTGCACCTGCGCGGCAAGGACGACAAGCCGACCGCCGAGATCTTCTCGATCGCCTACCGCCGCACCGACATCGAAGACAGCGCCGAGCGCCCGGTGACGTTCTGCTTCAACGGCGGGCCGGGCTCGTCGTCGGTCTGGCTCCACCTGGGGGCCTTCGGCCCGAAGCGCGTGGAGATGCCCGATCCCCACCACCCGCCGCCGCCGCCGTGGCGCCTGGTGGACAACCCCCACACCCTGCTCGACGCCACCGATCTGGTCTTCATCGACCCGGTGGGCACAGGCTTCTCGCGGCCCGTCGGCGAGGGCAGGGGCGAGGACTTCTGGGGCGTGGACGCCGACACCGCCTCGGTCGGTCAGTTCATCGAGCGCTGGCTGAGTCGACACGGTCGCTGGACGTCCCCGCGCTACCTGATGGGCGAGAGCTACGGCACCACCCGCGCGGTCACGGTGGCGTGGTGGCTGTCGGAGCGGGGGATCCCCGTGAACGGCCTGGGCCTGGTGAGCGCGGCCCTGCACTGGCAGACGTTCGTGAACCAGGGCATCAACGACCTCGCGCTGGCCGCCTTCCTGCCCACCATCGGCATGACCGCCGCCTGGCACGGCCGCGCTGAGGGCGCTGACCCGAACGCGCTGGCCGATCGCCTCCGCGAATTCACGTGGCGCCGCTACGCCCCCGCGCTGCACCTGGGAGACGCGCTGCCCCAGAGCGAGCGCGACGCCATGGCCGCCGAGCTGGCCGCGCTGACCGGACTCGACGCCCAGGCCATCGCCGCACGTCATCTGCGCGTCGATCCCATGTGGTTCGCCAAGCAGCTCCTGCCCGGAGCCGAACGCACAATCGGGAGACTCGACAGCCGCTACACCGGCCACGACGCCGCCCCTGACGAGGCCACGATCGAGCGCGATCCCAGCTACGACGCTGCGCTGGGGCCGTTCACTGCATGCATCAACCACCTGCTGCGTCGAGAGATCGGCTGGGAGACCGACCATATGTACGAGGTGCTGAGCCTCGACGTCAACAAGGGCTGGAAATTCAGCCGCGAGGGTTGGCTCGGCTTCATCGACGTCGGCGCCGACCTCAAGAAGACGATGTGCGCCAACCCCCACCTGCGGGTGCTGTTCTGCAACGGCCTGTACGATCTCGCCACGCCGTTCGCGGCCAGCGAGTACACGGCCCGCCACCTGGCGCTGCCGGAGCCGCTGCGCGGAAACATCACCGAGCGTAGCTACCCCGCGGGGCACATGATGTACTTCCACCCGCCGTCTCTTCTCCAACTCAACGACGATCTCCGGTCGTTCGTGACCCCCTGAAGCCATGTCTGAGAACCTGCTCGGATCAGCATCTCTTCCCTGGGCATCTCTTCCCCAGCACAGCCCGCGCGTGGGGCGCTTCGACGGTGAGTCTACCTGACCGGCCTGAAGACGGATTGCAGCCGGGGGCCCAGGTCGCTGGCCGCTTTCGGGTGGTGCGCCGCCTGGGAGCGGGCGCCTCCGGGGCGGTCTACGCCGTCACCGACTCAGGAGGCCACCCCCTCGCCCTGAAGCTCCTGTCGGGCCTCACCGATCACCATCTGCACGAGTTCGGCATCCTGGCGCGCCTGCGGCACCCCGGCTGCGTGCAGGTCCGAGAGGTGGTGACGGCTCCGGCGCTGGGGCCGGCGCTGGTCGAGGAGCTGGTCGAAGGCCCGTCGTCTCTGCACTGCGTGGGCCCGGACGAGGCGCTCCCGTTCACCCGCCGGGTGCTGGAGACCCTGGTGTATCTGCATGCCCGCCAGGTCTTCCACGGAGACCTCAAGCCCGAGAACATCCTCTGCCGCAGCGGCGATCCGGCGAAGCCGGTGCTGGTGGACTTCGGCGTGGCCGTGTGGCGCCGGCTGGGGGCGGGTGAAGTGGCCGGGACGCCCCCGTACATGGCGCCGGAGCTGCTGGAGGGCGCACCCCGCGGCGTGCGCACCGATCTCTACGCCCTCGGCGCCACCCTGGTCCACCTGCTCACCGGCGCACCGCCGGTCTCCGGAAGGTCGCTGGAGGCGCTGCGGCGAGCGCACGCGCTGCCCCTGCCGCCGGTCGCCGACCGCGCGCCGTCGCTCCCCCCGGCGCTGGCCGCGCTGGTGGACCGACTCCTCTCACGCGATCCCGCCGACCGGCCCGCGAGCGCCTCGGAGGCGCTGTGGCTGCTGGCGGGCGCCGACGGTGGCGCCCTCGCCCCACCCCCGGACGACCCCCTGGCGCTGGTGGGCGCACCCGAGCTGATCGGTCGCGCGGACGCGCTGGTGCGGATCGACGCGGGCCTCCGCGCAGCCGCGATGGGTCGTGGTGAAGCCCTCCTGATCACCGGGCCTCCGGGTGCAGGCAGATCCCGCGTGCTGGATGAGGCGGGCGTGCGCGGACGGCTGGCCGGCGCGACCGTGCGGTTGGTTTCCCCCGCGTCGACCCTGGCGTCCCTGGCCGTCGATGGCTGGACGGTGGCCCTGGCGCCGGAGAACACCCCGCGCGCGGTCGTCGAGCGCCTGGCGCTGCGCGCGTCGCGCCACTCGGTGCTGCTGGTGGCGGCCGGCGCTCCCGCGGAGGCACTCCCTGGAGCGGAGCCGCTCCCCCTGTCGACCCTGGACGCCGCCCAGGTCCGGGCCCTCCTGTGCTCGGCGCTGGGCGCCGTGCGCGACGCGGAGGGCCTGGCCGAGGAGCTTCTGGCGGAGAGCGGCGGCTGGCCGGGCGGCGTGATGGCGGGGCTGCAGCGTCTGGTGCAGACCGGGCGGCTGCAGCCCCGCCGTGGGACCTGGCACCGGGTCGCCTCCCCGACACCCGTGATGGGGACCGAGAGCGCGACCCGCCAGGGGAACACCGCGCCGCCCACGCCGACCGAGCGGCTGGAGTTGGGCCGGCGCTGGCAGTCGATCGAGCGCCACGCCGAGGCGCGAGCGCTGCTCACACCGCTGGCCGACGAGCCCGCGGTGCCTCCGCAGATCCGTCAGCAGGCCCTGGAGCGCCTGGCGTGGATGGCGATGATGGAGGGCGACGGCGCGGGCGCTCTGGCGCTGATCGACGGAGCGCGCGCGCAGAGCGTCCCGCCCACCAGCCCCCTCCTCAACACCCGCGCCACCGTGCTGTGGCGGCTCGGTCGCTGTGAGGAGGCGCTGCAGGACGCCCGCGACGCGGCAGGCCGCGCACGCGACGCCGAGCAGCGTGCGCGGGCCACCGGCACCATGAGCAACGTGTTGCGCGCGCTCGGCCGGCTCGATGAGGCACGGCTCGCCAGCGAAGCCGCGCTGGAGCCCGGCGCGCTGACGCCGTTCGAGCGCGCACGCGCCCTCAACAACCTGGCGGTGATCTGCGCCCTGCAGGGCGATCTGCGGACCGCCGAGGAGACCTGGGAGGCTGCGCTGGCGCTCCGTGAACGAGACGCGCGACCCCGAGCGACGCTCCTGAGCAACCTGGGCTACGTCGCCCTGCTGCTGGGACACCTGGAGCGAGCCAGCGATGCGCTGGAGGCTTCTCTGGCCCAGGCCCGCGCCCAGCACCTCGGCAACCTCGAGGCCCTGACGCTGGGCAACCTGGGGGAGGTGCGTCTGGCCGAGGGCCGTCTGGGTGAGGCCGAGCGGCTGCTGTCACGCTCCCTCGAGATGGCCGCCGCGCAGGGGGACACCGCGCTGGTCATCGAGACGGAGCGCCGGCTGATCGAGCTGGCGCTGGCCCGCGGAGACCTCGACCCTGCCAACGCCGAGGCGGTGCTGTCACGCGCGAGGGACGCGCCGGCAGAGGCGGCGAACGTCGCGATCGCCGTCGCCGCGCACCACCGACAGCGCGGCGACATCACCCGGGCCGAGGCAGCCCTCGCGGCGGTCGCCGATCGCCGGGGTGTGCTTCCGCTGCGCGAGGGGCTGCGCTTCGACGCAGCGGTCGCTCAGAACAGCATCGCGCGCGGTACAGCGGAGGCCGCGGCAGATCTGCGGGCGGCGTGGCGGCAAGCCCAGGACGCCGGGCTCGCGCTGGACGCGGCCGTCTTTCGGGCCGCGCTGCCCGTCGGGGAGGAGTACACCGCGCCGCTCCCCGCGCCGGACACCTGGGAACCCGACGCGTGATCGGTTTGCTCACGCTTCCTCAGGTGGAGCTACCCCCCGATGACCACCCGCGCGGCCTCCAGCGCCGACTCCAGCAGCGGCCGAGGGAACACCCCCACCCCCACCACGCCAACCACGGCCACACAGATCGCGGCGGCGGTGGGCAGGCCGATCGGCGCCGCCGTGGGCGCGTCGGCCTCGGGCTTCTCGATGTAGATGCTGCGAGCGACGCGCATGTAGTAGAACAGCCCCACCACGGCCAGCGAGGCCCCGAGCAGCACCATCAGCCCCATCCCGGCCTTCCAGGCGGCCCAGAACAGCAGGATCTTGGCCCAGAACCCGGCCACGAAGGGGATGCCGCCCAGCGACAGCAGGAAGATGAGCATCGCCAGCGACAGCGCAGGCCGCGAGCGGGCGAGCCCGTTCCAGTCGGTCAGCGCGTCGCCGCCCTTGTCACCGCGGGACTGCGCCACCACCTCGCAGACGAAGAACGCGCCCATGCTCGTGAACAGGTAGGCCACCAGGTAGAACAGCAGCGTGCCGATGCCCTCGGGCGTGGCGATGCCGAAGGCCAGCAGCAGCAGACCGATGTGCCCGACGCCGGAGTAGCCCAGCAGGCGCCGCACGCTCTTCTGCGGCAGCGCCATCAGGTTGCCCACCAGCAGGGTGACGATGCAGACCACCAGCAGCACCGGCCACCAGGTGTCACGCAGGGCACCGAAGCCCTCCAGGTACAGCCGCACCAGCGCCGCGAAGCCCGCAGCCTTGGGAGCGACCGAGAGGAAGGCCACGAAGGGCGGTGAGGAGCCCTGGTAGGTGTCGGGCACCCACATGTGGAACGGCACCGCGCCCACCTTGAAGCCCATGCCCGCCAACGTGAGGACCATGCCCAGCACCAGCAGCGGGGTGGACTCGACCTGCGCGAGCGCCGGAATCCAGGTGGTGCCTGCCGCGCCGATCACGAACGAGAGCCCGTAGATCGTCACCACCGAGCTGACCGAGCCGGTGAGGAACAGCTTGATGGCGCCCTCGACGGCGTCGGAGTTGCGCTTGCGCATCGCCGCCAGCACGTACAGCGGGATCCCCATCAGCTCGAAGGACACCAACAACAGCACCAGCTCTCGGGCGCCCGCCAGCACCATCATGCCGATCAGCGAGAACAAGATGAGCAGGTAGTACTCGCCCTGCCGCTTCGGGAAGACGCGATCGGCGTGGTCGATGCTGCCCAGCGCGCCCAGCGCGGCGGCACCCAGCACGAGCCGCTGGATGAACAGCGTGAAGGCGTCCTGGACATACGCGCCGCCGAAGGCCGGACCAGAGGGGTCCACGAGCCACGTGGAGGCGAGCACACACACCAGAGCCGCGCAGGTGAAGCCGCCCAGCCCGCGCTTGTCCTCGGCGCGGTCGGGGTAGACCAGATCGGCGATGAAGACCAGCAGGGCCACCGCGACGACCGCCACGGGGAAGGCCAGGGCGTCGATGGCGATGAGATCGGTGTCGAAGGCCATCAGGGGTTCCCCGCGCCGCCGACGTCGGCCAACGAGACCTCGAGCACGCGGCCCAGGTAGTCCGTCGTCGAGACGTCGATGAATTCCAGCAGCAGGAGCGGCGCGAGGCCGAACAGGATGAGGCAGCTGCCCAGCGTCACCAGAGCCACCCACTCCGTACCCGTGGCGTCTTTGAGATCCGGGTACCGCTCGGTGTCGGGACCGTCACCCCAGAAGATCGCCCGCGCGCCGCGCAGCACATAGACCGCGGTGACCCACGCGCCGATGATGCCGGCCACCGCCCACCACCAGTGTCCGGCGCGCCAGGCGCCCAGGAACACCAGGAACTCCGCGACGAATCCGGCCAGCCCAGGCATGCCCAACGACGACAGCGCAGCCATCGTAAAAAACACGCCGACCGCCGGCATCTTGCCCGAGAAGCCTCCCATCTGGAAGATCTCGCGGGTGTGCGCGCGGTCGTAGACCAGGCCGACCAGGGCGAAGAACAGCCCTGTCATCAGCCCGTGGGCGAACATCTGGTAGACCGCACCGTTCCAGCCATCGACCTGCAGGGTGGCCGCGCCGAGCATGACCACGCCCATGTGGCTCACCGAGCTGTAGGCGACGATGTACTTGAGGTCCTTCTGCCCCATCGCCGAGATCGCCCCGTAGACCACGTTGATCACGGCGACCACGCCCACGATGAAGGCCCACTCCTGCGCGCCCTCCGGCAGCAGCACCATGCCCACCCGCATCACGCCGAACGCGCCCAGCTTCATCAGCACGCCGGCGTGCAGCATCGAGACGGCCGTGGGGGCCGAGGCGTGTCCGTCGGGTGACCAGGTGTGGAAGGGGAAGACCCCCGCCAGCGAGCCGAAGCCAAGCCACAGCGCGGGGAACGCCCACATCTGCAGAGCGCGCGGGTAGGTCGCCGCCTCCAGATCGAGGATGTTGAAGCTGGTCCCGCCCGCCGAGAAGTACATCGCGAGGATGCCGACCAGGATGAACGCCGAGCCGATGAGCAGCATCAGCGTGAGCTTCATCGCCGCGTACTCGCGGCCGCCGAGATCGAAGCCCGACAGCATCTTCTTGAAGACGCCCGCGGGCGGCACGCGCTTGGAGCTGCCCCAGATGCCGATCAGCAGGTACATCGGCAGGACGGCGATCTCGTAGAACAGGAAGAAGACGAACAGGTCCAGGCTGACGAACACGCCGAACACGCCGCAGACCAGCGCAAGCAGCAGGATGTAGAACTCCTTGCTGCGATCCTTCAGCGTCCAGGTGGCCCAGGATCCTGCGAAGATGATCAGGCTGGTCAGCAGCAGCAGTGTCACGCCCCAGCCGTCCACGCCAAGGCTCAGGTTGACGCCCAGATCGGGGAGGATCGGGTAGTCCTCGCGGAGCTGGTAGCCGCCCTCGCCGCGGTTGTAGGCCAGGGCCACCACGAGCGAGCCGGCCAGCGACACCACCGTGCTGGCGATGGCGACCATCCGCACCATCGCCCGAGACGCCCCGGGGATGGCGATGAGCATGATGGCTGCCACCAGCGGTGAGAACACGATGATCGACAGCCACGGAACGTCGCTGGCGGTGCTCAGGGAGAGATCGAGGATGGGGTCCATGCTTCAGAGTCCCAGCGCGCCGTAGATGGCGAACAGCACCGCGCCGACGACGACCGCGAAGACGTAGTCGGGCCCTCGGCCGGTGTGCAGCACACGCAGCCCGTCGGCCGCGCGCAGCGTGGCCCAGCCGGTGATGTTGATCAGACCGTCGATGATGTACCGATCGAACCAGGCGATGGCCCGCGCAAAGGGCGCCAGCCCGCGCCGCCAGGCGGTGTCCCAGAACATGTCCACCGGGCCCGAGAGGATGAACCGACCCACCGGGGCGACCCCCGCGCGCAGCCCCGCGAGGCCGCCGCTGCCGAAGCAGATCCAGCCCAGGCCGATGCCGGTGAGACCGACGCCGGTGGTGACCGCGCCGACCGGGGTGACCAGGTGCCGCTCGTACTCGACGCCCCACAGGCCGGCCAGGGTGGTGTCGGCGAAGCCACCGACCACCGCGAGCACACCCAGCGCCAGCATCGGCACAGCCATGACCACCGGAGCGGAGTGTGCATGCTCGGCCTTCTCGGAGGGCTGCCCCAGGAACGCCACGCAGACCACCCGCGTCATGTAGAAGGCGGTGAGGCCCGCCGCGCAGATCAGCAGCCCCAGCGGGACGTGCGCGCCGGCGTGCAGGAGGTCTTCGAGCAGCAGGTCCTTGCTGAAGTAGCCCGAGAACAGCGGGAGACCGGCCAGCGCGGCAGAGGCGGCGATGAACAGCCCGCCGGTCACCGGCATCTTCTTCAGCAGCCCGCCCATGTCGTGGATGCTGTTGCTGTGTACCGCGTGGATGGCCGCGCCCGCGCCCAGGAAGAGCAGCGCCTTGAAGAACGCGTGGGTGGTGAGGTGGAAGTAGCCGCCCATCAGCGCGCCGGAGCCCAGCGCGGCGATCATGTAGCCGAGCTGCGAGCAGGTGGAGTACGCCAGGACCTTCTTGATGTCGTCCTGTACGACCGCCGTGCAGGCCGCCATCACCGCGGTGATCGCGCCGAGCCACGTCATGAAGGTGAGCAGCTCGGGTGCGCCCAGAAACAGCGGGTAGGCGCGGACGATCAGGAACACCCCCGCCGCCACCATCGTCGCCGCATGCAGCAGCGCAGAGACCGGCGTGGGGCCGGCCATCGCGTCGGGCAGCCAGATGTGCAGCGGCACCTGGGCGCTCTTTCCCATCACGCCGACCAGCAGCAGCGCGGGGACCGCCAGCGCCACCCCACCGGCGGGCAGATCGACGTCCCAGCCGAACGCGCCCGTCGTCGCGAACAGCAGGATGATGCCCATCATCAGGCCCATGTCGGCGAACTTCGTCACCCAGAAGGCCTTGACCGAGGCGTAGCCGGCGTGGGGCTTGCGCCAGTAATGGCCGATGAGCAGGTACGAGCACAGGCCCACCAGCTCCCAACCCATGAACAGCTGGAGCAGGTTGGGCGCGATGACCAGCCCGCCCATCGCGGGGATGAACAGGGAGTGCCAGGTGAAGTAGCGTCCCTGGGCCGGACCGGACTCCTCGGCCATGTACCCCAGCGAGTAGACCTGCACGCAGGCCGCCACGAAGGTAACGACCACCAACATCGACAGCGAGATGCCGTCGAGCTGCGCGCCCAGCGTCGCGAAGACCTGACCGTCGCTGACCAGCCATGGCCACTCGTGGACCTGCGCTGTCTCGCCGCCGTCGATGAAGCCGTGGAGCGCCAGGCAGGCGCTGACCAGCGACGCGAGGGCGAACGCCGCGGAGATCACGCCGGCAGGGCGGCCGCTGTGCCGTAGCGGCCAGGCCACCGCCAGCAGGGCGAAGCTGGCGAGGGGGCCGAGCACGGCGAAGAGGGCGAGTTCGAGGATCGTCATGGCGTCACCCGTGCAGGCTCGCGACCCGATCGGCGTCGATGTCGGACCGGGTGCGGTAGACGGCGATGACGATGGCCAGCCCCACGGCCACCTCCGCCACGGTGAGCGCGATGGTGAACAGGGTGATGGTCTGGGGCAGGATCCCCCCGCCGAAGTGCGAGAACGCCACCAGGTTGATGTTGGCCGCGTTCGCCATCAGCTCGACAGACAGTAGGATCGCCACGAGGTTCTTGCGGGTGAGCACGCCATACAGGCCGACGCTGAACAGGGCGGCGGCGAGCAGGAGATACGCCTCCAGGCCCGGACCTGCCGCCAGCACGGACGGATTCATGACGACACCTCCCGCGGTCTGCGCCGCCGCTTCAGCGTGGGGATGGCCGCCCGCGGGCCGTCGCGTCGCGCGATGACGATGGCGCCGATCATCGCGATCAGCAGCAGCAGCGAGAGCACCTCGAGCGGAAGGATGAGGCCCGGCTGGCCGCTCTCAAGCTGCGGAGAGAGGAAGGCCGCGCCAAGGGCCGCGGTGTTCGCCTCCACCGGCTGGGCAGGTGCGCTCCATGTGAGCCCCTTCCAGACGGCCGCCAGCACGATCAGGAACGTGGCGAACCCCATGAAGACCCCCTTGAGGGGCTCCCGCGACCCGATTGAGATGTGCGCGCCGGTGAGCCGACGGGTCAGCATCACCGCGAACAGCATGAGGGTGACCACGCCGCCGGTGTACAGCAGGATCTGCACCGCTGCGACGAACTCGGCGGCAAGCGAAGCGTAGAGCGCCGCCGTCACCACCAGCACGCCAGCCAACCAGAACACGGCGCGCACGAGATCGCGCGTGGTCACCGCCATCAAGCCGCCGCCCACCATCAGCAGCGCCATCACGCCGAAGGCGATCCAGGCACCCATCAGTCCTCCTCCGCCGCGGGCCCTTCCGGGGCAGGCTCTGTCGTGGCAGGCTCTGTCGTGACGGGCTCTGTCGTGACGGACCCGGCATAGGCCAGCCCATCTGAAGTGACCTCTGCCGTTGCGGACACTGCCGCCGAAGACACTGCCGCCGAAGACACTGCCGCCGGAGACACTGCCGCCGAAGACACTGCCGCAGCAGACACTGCAGCAGCAGACACTGCCTCAGCAAGCACTGAC
>CAYXGP010000064.1:0-36398 GCA_964464515.1 uncultured Enterobacterales bacterium | reverse complement strand
CGGCCCGGGTGCGGGCGGCAAACCGCTGGGGGCCCACCGCGGGCGCGGGGGGGGTGTGGGTCCCGTGGGCGGCGGCGGCGGAGCGGCTGGGGCTCGCGGCCCTGGCGACGTTCGAGAGCTGGGCCTACGTGGGGGTCGATCCAGCGGACCAGCTCCTGATCGGTCCCGCGCTGGCGATGCCGAAGGCGCTCGATCGCGCCGGCCTCACGCTCGATCAGATCGACCGCGTCGACATGCACGAGGCGTTCGCGGCGCAGGTGCTCAGCGTGCTGGGCGCGCTGGAGAGCGAGGCGTTCGCGAAGGCGCGGCTGGGCCGCGAGCAGGCGCCGGGCGCGGTGGACGTGGACCGACTCAATGTGCACGGCGGCAGCGTTGCGCTGGGTCATCCGTTCGGGGCCACCGGGGCTCGCATGGTGCTCACGATGGCCAACGAGCTGCACCAGACAGACGCCGAGACGGCCCTGCTGGGGATCTGCGCGGCCGGCGGTCTGGGCGCTGGCGCGGTGATGCGCGCGGTCAGGTGATCCCGCGGCCGGTCGGCGGCATGTCCGGGGCGTCGGCTATCCTCCCCCTTCACGCCACCGGGCGTGAGCATGGATGGAGGAGAACAACCATGAATCGGACCTTTTCACAGATCGTCCTGCTCGCCATGACGACGGGATGCGTGTCGAGCCTCACCGGAAACGAGGGCAATTTCGTGTTCTCGTACGTCGCCGATGACGACGTGACGAATTTCAACAAGCCGGTCGCCGTGGGGGCGTCGCTGGACATCGATGTGCGGCAGGTCGGCACCAACACCCCGGTCGATCTGCTGTCGGCGGCCTTCGATGACGAGGCGGTGCTCACCGTGTCGACGTTCGGCGGCTACCAGCTCACCGCGCAGGGGACGGGCGACGGCACCGCGCTGCTGGAGGTCGAGGCCACCACGCAGGACGGCGAGACGCTCACCGACTCGATCAACATGCTGGCGAGCACACCGGAGGTGCTCAAGCTGTCCCACACGTGCAGCACCGATGACGTCGCTGCCTATCTGACCGACTCGCGGGTGTGGGTGCCTTTCGAGATGGAGATGAGCAACACCCAGCCGGTGATCGGGTACGGGTACTACCCGCTGACGGTCTCGGGCAGCGGCGCGTCGCTGGACTCCGCCGACAGCGGCCAGCAGTACATGGCCTTCGACACCGCCTCGACGGGCACCGTCACGCTGGACAGCGACATCGACGACACGCAGCTCACGATGGTGGTGGCAGACCTCTCCGAGGTAGATGGGGTGGAGGAGCCGATCCCGTTCGTCCTCGAAGACATCGACGTCGGTGACACCAACGCGTTCTACGTCCGCGGACTGGTCGGCGACGCCGTGGTCTGTCAGGCCGACATGACCAAGACGGTGGTCTCCGATACGCCGGACATCTGCGACGTCCGCGACAAGGACGCCGGTGAGGACACGTCGGACACGAAGTACGAGTACGGCTGGTTCGAGATCGAGGGGGTGGCCGAGGGCACCTGTCTGTATACGGTGACGTTCACCGGCGGCGGGGCGTCGGCGCAGTTCGAGTATCCCATCGAGCCTTGATGCGCAGAGTCGGTGGCGGTGGCGTCACGGCGCCACCGTCACAGCGCCACCGTCACAGCGCCACCGTCACAGCACTGTCATGAGGGCCCCGGTCACAGCACAGTCACCACGGTCATCACCAGCGGCACCGGCCCGGTGCAGGTGCTGCACTCCAAGCCGAGCAGCCACGTCCCTCTGGCTGTGAATCCGGGGAACGCGGTCCCGTCTGTAGAGACGGCGTTGGCCAGATCGGCCTTCGTGTCACCGTAGACCTCCAGCTCGTACAGCGCGTCGGCGTCCTGTCGTATCTGCACGAATCTCGCCTCGACCTCCGCGAGAACGCTGGTCGGCAGGTGGCCTATCAGCAGGCGGTCGGCGAGTCGATCGTCCAAGTCATGTCCGAACACATCGACGGTCATCGCTGACCAGTCCGCGGTGTAGGAGAGCCCCGCGGAGGTCTGCGGGCCGCGATCGTCCAGGTCGACGTCGATCAACACGGTCGCCGTCTCATCGGTGAACGCCACGGACGTCGCGGCCCCAGACAGGTCGAGCAGCATCAGCGAGCGGAAATCCATGCGCGCGCCGAAGAGGTCCATCAGACTCAGCGCCCACGTGCCGTCTGTCGGGACAAGCTCGGTCGCGGGATCGAAGGCGTTGCCCAGCACGGACAGCTCGGACAGGTCTGCGGCGGTCCGCCCCTCGGCAGAGACCAGACGGTAATCGAGGATGTCGGACTGACTCATCTCGTTCGCGGCGATGGCTGTCAGCAGATCGCTGGGCGCGTAGTCAAACTCCACCAGCGCGAGCTGACCGATGCCTGCGGGATCTGCGATCTCCCGACCCAGCATGTCGATCGTGAGGGCGCCCCAGTCCACCGCGATGTCGGTCTGCGCCGCCACCGGCTCGGAGGCCGCCTCGACGACTCCCGCGTAGGTGTAGTTGTCTTCGTCGGTGAGGATGAGATCACCGGAGAGCGTCGTCGCTCCGGTGGCCGTCGGAGGGGAGGTGGAGTCGATCGATCCGGTGTCCGGATCCGGAGGGTCTGAGCAGGCGATGGCGCTCCAGATCCAGCAAGCGATCATGGTCCGACTCCGGGTAGGCTCCCCCGCAACCTGGAGCGGGAAATGCACCATAGACGTCTTCGTCACCTGCTGCCCTTCCTCTCGCTCCTCGGCTGCGCGGATCCGGGCGGCGGCGACTCCGGCGAGGCCGTCCCCGCGACCACGGCTGCGGGCTTCTCGTCGGTGTCCATCGTCGCCAGCGCACAGGTGCCCACCGTCCAGCACGTGTCGTTCGACTCCGATGTGGTCGGGGCGGGCCATGTGCGCGTGAGCCGAGAGGGCGAGGTGGCGCTCGATACGCCGGCCGGAACCGAGGGCTCCTCTCACAATGCGGTGCTGCTGGGGCTGAAGGTGGGGCGCACCTACACCTGGCAGCCGGTGGTCACCGTGGACGGCATCGAGACGGTCGGCGGCGCGCGCACGCTGGAGCTGGATCCGCCGCCGGGGGATCTGGCGCTGGTCACCGTGACGGAGAGCGATCCAGCGCGGCACTCGGGCGGCTTCATCCTCACCAGCTTCATCTGGAAGGGGGGCGGCTGGGCGGTGATCCTCGATCGCGACGGTGAGGCGGTGTGGTTCGCCGACGCGCCCGGTCGCTCCATCCCCAGCGCGCGGCTCTCGCTCGACGGCGACGACGTGCTGTTCAACTACCACGACAAGGACCAGTCCGAAGACATCGGCGCCATCGAGGCCATCGCGCTGGACGGACAGACCCGCGTCTACACCCGCACCCCCCTCCAGCATCATGACTTCGCCGAGCTGCCCGACGGGCGGCTGTCGTACCTGATGGTGGGGTTCGAGGACCGCGAGATCGACGGAGTGGAGGTCTCGCTGGCTGGGGATCGCATCGCGGTGGTCGAGCCGGGATCGAAGTCCGAGACGGAGCCCACCCCCGCGTTCGACTTCTTCGACGCGATCAGCGAGGTGCCGACCTGCGGGCACTTCGACGCAGACGCCTACGGCACCGGCAGCAAGGACTGGACCCACGCCAACTCGCTGATGGTCGACGACGAGGCGTGGACCGTGATGTCGAAGAACCTCGACGCTGTCTGGCGCGTCGATCGGCAGACCGGCGAGGTGCTGTGGCAGCTCGGGGGTGCGCAGAGCGATCTTTCGTTCGTGGGAGACGGGCTGCGCTTCTCTCATGCCCACATGTCGCACGTCTGGGACGGCGGGATGATGGTCTTCGACAACGGCTACCACAACCAGGACGAGCCCCTCTCGCGGATGGTCGAGTACTCCTGGGACGAGAGCGCGATGACCTGGCAGGAGGAGTTCTCCCATCCCCACCCCGACGGCGGCTTCGTCGAGCTGCTCGGCGACGCCCGCAAGCTGCCGAGCGGCAACTACCTGGTGTCCTGGACCAGCATGGGCGTCATCGAGGAGCTCACCGCGGAGGGGGAGGTGGTCTGGCGGGCCGAGTCGGCGCTCGGATCAGGGATGGCGCGGGTGTCGTGGATCCCCGACCTGTATTCGCCTCTTTGAGCGGCAACCGCTGTGAGCAGTCGGCCCTGTGAGCAGGCGCTGGTTCAGCGCGTGCCGGCGCGACAGGGCAGCGGGCCCCCGCTCCCCGAGCTCTTCCACACCCGCCACCAGGCAGACGCCGCTTCGCCGTCCTCCCCGGCGGCGACGGTGAGCAGCCGCGCCCATGTGCGCTGGGTGTTGGGGATGCGCTGCGGGTCCACGGCGCTCTCGGGCAGCACGAGCCATGCCCCCGCTCGATCGAGCGCCGCCACCACCTGCCGCGCGCAGGTCAGATCGGCCTCGCCCGAGCAGCAGCGCGGCGCCTCCAGCACGCGGTAGCGGCGGCCGGCGACGGCGGCGGCGGCGGTGAGGTGTCGCTCCCGGGCGTCGCGGAGCGGGATCGTCGCGACGCCGCCGGGCGGCGCGGTGCGCGCCAATTCTGCCAGCGGCGCGGCGCCGTACCCGGAGATGTCGTCGAACACGAGGCCGCTGAGTCGCGCGTAGGCGTGAGCCCAGCGATGTGGGGGCGCGGGGAGCGTCGTGGCGGCGGCCCCGGCGCGGGCCTGCCTCAGGGCGCTCCAGGCGTGGAGGTACGCCCAGGTGTCCAGCAGCAGCACGGCCGAGACCCCCAGCGTGCGGGCCGCGGCCTGGCGGCGGGCGCGGGGATGCAGGCGCGCCAGCAGTCCGCGGGCGAGCTCTTCGATCCACGCGAGCCCGCAGCCCAGCAGGACCACCGCGGGCAGGCTCGCCGCCAGGAGGTGACGGATACGCAGCTTCACCCCGATCGACTCCGTGGCGAGGCCCATCGCCCCCACGCCCACCGCCGCCAGCAGCACCCGCTGGGGCCAGCGCCCGCCAGGCAGCAGCGCCGCGACGGTGCCGGCGAACAGGATCTGGATCACGCTGCGCGCCTCGGGGTTGCGGTCGGCGAATTCGAGCAGGCGCTCCAGGCCCGCGCGCACCGTGTGGAGATCCAGGGCGGGTCCGCCTGGCTGCACGTGCCCGCTGTGGGTGGGGAGGAACCCCCAGCGGGCCAGCTGAAGCGCGCCCAGCAGCGCCGCGGCGGCGAGGGCGGCGTCCCGCCAGTTGCGCGCGAGCAGCGGCGCCAGGGCCAGCAGCCCCAGCACGGGCAGCGCGTTGATCTTGAGCGTCACCGCGAACGCGGTCAGCAGCGCCCCGATCACAACGCCGGGCAGACCCCACGAGCCGCGCTCGGCGGAGAGCCAGGCCAGCCCGACCCCCAGCCAGGCCAGCCCCACCGAGAGGGCGTCGGCGCCGATCATCACCGAGACGAACAGCGGCTGCGCCCACACCGCCACGAGCAGGCCGGCGATCGCCGCGGCGCGACGTCCCAGCAGCGCCCCTGCCGCCAGCATCGCGCCGAGGACCTGCGCCAGCCCCCCGGCGAGCATCAACGCGCGGCAGGCCGTCACCACGTCGCCGCTGAACAACGGGAGCGATGAGGCGACCGCCCAGGTGGCCCAGTCGCGGTCGTGGTGTCCGGTGGCCAGGGCCGTCACCATCTTGACGCCGCCCGGGCCGGGCAGGTCCGACAGGTCGAGCGCTGAGAGGGCCAGAATCCGGAGGATCAGCGCCAGCGCGAGCACCCCGAGCAGGGCACCGAAACCGGACAGGGATCGTCCGCGGGAGGCGCTCATCGGCTCAGAGAGGGGTCCATCGCGTTAGGGATCGGAGGGGCCGCCCGCCGGCTTCCTCGCACACAACAAGAGGTGTCCACGGTGTTCGCGCGCAATCTGATCGCCGTCGAAATCCAGGAGGAGATGCGCTCCTCCTACCTAGACTACTCCATGTCGGTGATCATCGGCCGGGCGCTACCCTGCGTGCGCGATGGTCTGAAGCCGGTACACCGTCGCATCCTGTATGCGATGTACCGCGAGGGGCTGCTGTCCAATCGGCGGTACTCCAAGTGCGCGGGTGTGGTCGGCGAGGTCCTGAAAAAGTACCACCCCCACGGCGACAGCGCGGTCTACGACGCCCTGGTGCGCATGGCCCAGCCGTGGAACATGCGGTACCCCCTGGTCAACGGGCAGGGCAACTTCGGCAGCGTCGACGGCGATCCGGCCGCTGCCTATCGCTACACCGAGTGCAAGCTCCAGCGGCTGGCCGAGGAGCTGCTGCGCGACATCGACAAGGACACGGTGGGTTTCTCGCCGAACTTCGATGGCTCCACCGAGGAGCCCACGGTGCTGCCGGCGGCCTACCCCAACCTGCTGGTCAACGGCTCCGACGGCATCGCGGTGGGCATGGCCACCAAGGTGCCGCCGCACAATATCGGCGAGGTCATCGACGCGGTGATCGCCCTGTCGCATGACCCGAACCTGACGGTCGAGCAGATCATGGCCGACCACATCCCCGGCCCCGACTTCCCCACGGCGGGCACCATCTACGGGCGTCAGGGGGTGCGCGAGGCGTACACCACCGGCCGGGGCAGGGTGGTCATCCGGGGGCGCGCCACCTACGAGGACATCTCGGGCGGTCGCGAGTCGATCATCATCGACCAGCTCCCGTTCCAGGTGAACAAGGCGCGGCTCATCCAGGAGATCGCCCGGCTGGTCAAGGCCAAGCAGATCGAAGGCATCTCGGCCCTCCGCGACGAGTCTGACCGCCAGGGCATGCGGGTGGTCATCGAGCTCAAGCGCGACGCCGTGCGCGAGATCGTGCTCAACCACCTCTACAAGCGCACGGCCCTGCAGAGCACATTCGGCGTACACCTGCTGGCGATCGCCGGCGGCCGCCCGGTGGTGATGAACCTCAAGGAGATGCTCTGGCACTACCTCCAGCATCGCCGCGACGTCACCATCCGCCGCTGTCGCTTCATGCTGCGCAAGGCTCAGGCGCGGCTGCACATCCTTGAGGGGCTCCTCCGCGCGCTCGACGAGCTGGACGCGGTGATCGTCCTGATCCGCGCCAGCGCCAACGCTGAGATCGCCCGCAAGGGCCTCATCGAGCGCTTCGAGCTGAGCGAGATCCAGGCCCAGGCCATCCTCGACATGCGTCTGCAGCGCCTCACCGGCATGGAGCGCGCGAAGCTGGAGGATGAGGCCGCAGTGGTCACGGCGCAGATCACCGAGCTGCGAGAGATCCTGGACTCCGACGACCGGCTGATGGGGGTCATCCGCGAGGAGCTGATGGCGGTGCGCGCGCGCTACGCCGACGACCGGCGCACGCAGTTCACCGAGGCCAGCCACGAGCTGTCCATCATGGATCTCATCTCTGCCGAGGATCAGGTCATCACGCTGTCGGTGCAGGGCTACATCAAGCGCTCCAGCCACTCCGAGTACACGCTCCAGGCGCGCGGCGGGTTCGGTCGCCAGGACATGCGCACCCGCGACGCGGACTCCGTCAAGGACCTGTTCATCGCCAACACCCACAGCGTGCTGCTGGTGTTCACGCGGCAGGGGCGGGTCCACAAGGTGCCGGTCTACCGCATCCCCGAGGTCTCCCGCACAGCGCGCGGCACCCCCATCGTCAACCTCATCCAGCTCGGTGAGCGAGACGAGGTGACCACGGTGCTGTCGATCGACGAGTTCTCGCCGGACTTCGATCTGCTGTTCTGCTCGCGCCAGGGGCTGGTCAAGCGCACGCGCCTCGACGAATACCGCAACCTGCGCACCAACGGCATGCGCGCCTACGACTGCGCGGAGGGCGACGAGCTGCTGGTGGTGGTCAAGGCTCGCACGCAGCAGGACGTCTTCATCGAGACCCGCAACGGCATGTGCATTCGATTCCCGGGCACCCACGAGGACTCCGGGAAGATCGTCCGCCACATGGGGCGGGTGGCGCGGGGGGTCAAGGGCATCGATCTCGACGGCGACGAGGTCGCCACCATGATCATCCTCGACTCGGAACGCGACGGCAGGCTGCTGACCGTCACGGAGAACGGCTACGGCAAGCGCACCTCTCTCGACGAATACCGGGTCCAGGGCCGCGGCGGAAAGGGGATCATCGACATCGTCACCGACGAGCGCAACGGCCTGGTCGTCGGCGCGGTGGTGGTGGACGAGACCGATCGCGTGATGCTGATCACCGACTCCGGGCGGGTGATCAAGTGCCGCGTGGACGGCATCCGCGAGATCGGGCGCAACACCAAGGGCGTCACCCTCATGCGCATCGAAGACGGCGAGCGAATCGTCTCCATGGCGCGCGTGGCCGACGAGGACGAGGGGGACACCGATGACGTCGAGCCCTCGTCCGAGGACTCTGAAGAGGTCGCCGCAGACGCCCCCGCAGACGCCCCCGCAGACGCCCCCGCAGACGCCCCTGAGGGGCCGGTTGCGGAGGGCACCCCCTGACGATAGCCGCCGGCCTATGGAACACCTGGCGCTCCCCTCTGACCACCGATCACCCTCCGCTACCCGGCGGCGCTACCCCGAGCTGCGGTACCTGAGTCGCAGCCTGTCGGGGGTGGCCGTCGCCGCGGTGGGTCTGGTGGCCTGGTGGTGGAGCCCCCTCTCGCCGGTGGCCCTGGAGCGCCCAGCCGACCTCGCGATCGCCGGACAGATCGATGAGGCCGCCGACGCCTACGAGGTGCTGGCGCGAGGCTGGGGTCCTGCGTCGGTGCGAGAGGAGGCGCTGTGGCGCTCGGCGATGCTCCGGTCCATCGAGCCCGGGTTTTCGCGACGCGCTGTCGCGCTCCTGGAGGAGTTCGAGCAGACCTGGCCGCAGTCGCGCCACCGTCCGCAGGTGCTCGCCTACCTGGCGCAGGCCTCCCTCACGCACAACCGCGACCCCCTGAAGGCCGCCAGCCTGTGGAGCGAGGCCGCCGCGACCGGTCCGAGCGACCCCGAGGCCAGCCGCTGGCTCCTCGACGCCGGACTCGCCTACAGCCGCGCCGGTCGCGACGCCGAGGCCGAGCGCTCGCTGTGCGCCGCCACGACCGATCCCGATCGGGCCGTCACGGCCTGGCTCGCGTTGGCGCGTCATCAGCTCGATGCGCACCCTGAGGAGGCCTACGCCGCCTACACCTCTGCGCTCGACGCCGCAGGCAGCGGTCCGAAGGCCTCGCTCGCCCGCATCGGCCGCGACGTCGCGCTCGATCGGCTGGAGGATCGCTGGAGCGACCTCGCTGACGCCCGCTACGTCGGCGGGTCGGAGAAGGTCCACCCCGCGCGCCGCAGATGACCCTCGGCGCGCCGCAGATGACATTCGGAGTGCTGCTCGGTGCCTCGCTCTGCGTTCTGGGCTGTACGGGATCGGATGGAGAGACGGGAGCATCCGTCACGACCGGCGCTGCGACCACCACCGGCAGCGGCTCGACCACCTCGCTGCCGACGGACTCGCTGGACGACATCGACCCGTCCACCCTGCCCGCGGGGGACAGCCCGTGTCGGGAGCCCGAGCTGGCGACCGTCTATGACGTGATCGACGGCGACACCGCTCGCATGGAGACCAGCGAGGGCGATCGCTCGGTGCGCTTCATCGGCATCGACACCACGGAGATCGGCTACGACGGAGAGCCCTCGGAGTGCTACGCCGAGGAGGCGCGCGATCTGGTGATCTCCATGCTGGAAGACCGGCGGGTCTGGCTCACCTTCGACGCGGAGTGTGAGGACGACTACGACCGCTGGCTGGCGTACATCCACACAGGCACCAGCAGCCAGGGCTTCGTCCAGCGGGGCCTGCTCCAGGGGGGCTACGCCTACGCGTTTCCCTACCACCCCAACACGACCTTCGAAGACTCCTTCGACGCCGACGAGGCGGCCGCCCGAGACGCGGGCGCCGGTCTCTGGGGCGCCTGCAATCGATGAGGCCGCAAGAGATGACGACTGCCATGGACCACACGCGCTCCGACGCACTGCTGGCCGCTGCATGTGAGCGGATCCCCGGCGGGGTCAATTCTCCAGTGCGCGCCTTCGCGG
This sequence comes from uncultured Enterobacterales bacterium, assembly GCA_964464515.1. Taxonomy (GTDB): domain Bacteria; phylum Myxococcota_A; class UBA796; order UBA796; family UBA2385; genus CAYXGP01. Next base: position 26,442 of record CAYXGP010000064.1, on the reverse strand, counting down.
CGGTCGACGGCGCTCCGCCCTTCATCGCCAGCGGCGCGGGGAGCTGGATCACCGACGTCGACGGCAACCGCTATCGCGATCTGGTGGGCTCGTGGGGGCCGCTCATCCTGGGCCATGCCCACCCGGCCATCCACGCAGCGATCGTCGCGGCCGCCGAGAAGGGGACCAGCTTCGGGGCCCCCACCGAGGGGGAGGTGTGCTTCGCCGAGGAGCTGTGCGCGGCTCACCCGGCGCTGGAGATGGTGCGTCTGTGCTCGTCGGGCACCGAGGCCACGATGCATGCCATCCGGCTGGCGCGGGGCTTCACGGGGCGCTCGCACATCATCAAGCTGGACGGCTGCTACCACGGCGCGCACGACGCCATGCTGATCGCGGCGGGCTCGGGGGTGGCGACGTTCGCGCGGCCCGGCTCCCCCGGCATCCCCGCGGAGGTCGCGGCGCTCACGCTCACTGCCCCCTTCGGCGACCTCGACACCGTCGCGCAGCACCTCGCGCAGCACGAGGTGGCGGCGCTCATCCTCGAGCCCGTCCCGGGAAACATGGGCTGCATTCCTCCTGCGCCGGAGTACCTGGCGGGCCTGCGCGAGCTGACTGCTCGCCATGGCGCCCTGCTGATCATCGACGAGGTGATGACCGGCTTCCGCGTGGCCCGCGGCGGGGCCTGCGCGCGCTACGGTATCGACGCCGACCTGGTCACCCTGGGCAAGATCGTCGGGGGTGGCCTGCCCCTGGCGGCGTTTGGCGGGCGCAGGGAGGTCATGGCGCGGCTGTCACCGGCGGGTCCGGTGTACCAGGCGGGCACCCTCAGCGGGAACCCCCTGGCCGTGGCGGCGGGTCGGGCAGCGCTGACGCAGCTCACCCCGAAGCTCTATGATCACCTCGAGGCGCTCGGCGCCGATCTGGAGGCTGCGCTCCTGCCCGAACTGACGCGCCGAGGGCTGTCGCTGGCGCGGGTCGGCTCCATGTTCACCGTGTTCTTCCGCGCCGAGGCGCCGCGCCACTTCGAGCAGGTGCGCGAGTGCGATCTTCCCGCCTTCGGTCGGTTCCATCGGGCGGCCCTGGATCGCGGCGTGTACCTGCCGCCTTCGCAGTTTGAAGCGGCCTTCCTGCCGGCCGTCATGGAGCGATCGGAGGTGGGCGATCTAGGCGAGCGCCTCTGTGGGGCCATCGCGGCCGCGACGGCGCGTTGACGACGCCGGAGTGAGGGGATAATCCGGCCGGCCACGGTGGGGCGGAGCCGACATGGACCCCCGCATGATGCGCCTGCTCGCTGCTGGCACCGCGGCGGTGCTCGAACTGGCGGTTCTGGTCGTCATCGGGCTCCTCATCGGGAGCTGGCTCGACAAGAACCTCGACACCACCCCATTCCTCGCGCTCACCCTCACCCTCGCCGGCCTCGCGGCGGGCATCGCCCGCCTCCTTCAGCTCAACGCACGCCTCGACACCGAACTCGACACCGAACTCGACACTGAAGATGACGATCAGCATCCGCACGATCAGCGTTAGCACCGCCGGGTTCTGGCTGGCCGCAACAGCGGCCTCCTGGGCGGTCGCTGGCCCGCTGTTCGCGGCAGGCGTGGCCCTGACCGGCGGACTGATGGTGTTCAATCTCCAGCTCTGGGTGTGGGTCTGTCGGCGGCTGATCGCGGCAACGGTGGCTGGAGAGGGGGCTGGCCTGTCCGGGGCGGCCATAGCGCTCAAGCTGCTGATCGTCCTCACCGCTCTCTTCGGGCTGCTGGCGATCTTCCCGCCCGCCTCCGTGCTCATCGGTAGCTCGGTGGCGGTGGCCGGGATCGTCTCTCAGGCGGCCCTGGCACTCCACCCCCGATTTGGGGAGGGCTGATGTACCACTTCTCATGGGTCCAGCTGGCAGAGCCGCTCATCCACGCGCTGGATGTCTTCCTGCAGAGCCAGGGAATGACCGAAAGCGCAGCACACACCGGCGCCATCGTCGTGTTGTCGAGCTGGGTGGTCGCGCTGGGGCTGATCGGCGCGGCGCTGCTGGCGCGGAGAGGCCTCGATCGAGCACGCGCCCGCGATCCGCAGGAGCGATTCGTCTCTGATGGCACGCTGACGATTCGCAACTTCTTCGAGATCTTCACCGAGGGGCTGCTGAACCTGTCGATGTCGGCGCTCGATCGCACACACGCGGTTCGCTACTTCCCGCTGATCGCCGGGCTGTTCATCTACATCTTCTTCAGCAACCTGTGGGCCATCGTGCCCGGCGGCCTCCCCCCCACCGACAACCTCAACAACAACGCAGGAATGGCGATCATCGTCTTCCTGGTGTTCAACTGGGTGGGGATCCGCAGCCAGGGGCTCGGCTACTTCAAGCACATGGGCGGCCCGGTGTGGTGGCTCGCTCCCCTGATCTTCGTGATCGAGCTGGTCGGGTTGTTCATTCGTCCCGTCTCGCTCACGCTTCGTCTGATGGGCAATATGTACGGTGATCACACGGTCTTCGGCGTGATGACCGATATGGTGCCGATCCTCGTGCCCTCTATCTTCCTGGGACTGGGCATCTTCGTCTGTTTCCTGCAGGCGTTCGTGTTTACCCTTCTGTCGGTGATCTACATCGCCCTCTCCCTCCCCCAGCACGACCACTGAGTGCGCATCGTGCACACTCGGCGCTCGCGCGTTCCCTGTTTTTTCCCTCTCCCGTCTACGGAGGAACGATGAAGTCCCAGTTGATCCGCATGCTCCCCTTCCTGATTGCGCTGATGATGATCTCGACCCCGGCGTTCGCCGACGGCGGTGCTGACGCCTGGAAGGGTACTGTCGGCCTCGGCGCCGGCCTCGCGATCGGCCTCGCCGCTCTGGGTGGCGGCCTCGGTCAGGGTCGGGCGACCAGCTCGGCGCTCGAGGGTATCGCCCGCAACCCCCAGGCGTCGGGCAAGATCCTGGTGCCCATGATCATCGGTCTGGCGCTGATCGAGTCGCTGGTCATCTATGGCCTGCTGATCGCCTTCGACCTCGGCGGCAAGATCTGATCCTGCTGCTGTCTGTGTACATCGCTACGGGAGGCCAGCCGGCCTCCCGTTCTTGGTTATGCGAGCCCGCTCCTGGTTATGGCTGGGGCAACCGGAGGACCCATGCGAACCATCCCACTCCTGGCCGGCCTGATCCTGCCTGGCGTCGCCGCGGCCAAGAAGAAGAAGGACGAGCCCGCACCGCCGCCCGTGGGCTGGCACGTCGAGGAGGGCTGGGCGCACTCCTGCTTCCACCCCCCCGACTGGGCGCAGCTCAACACCATCGATCGCAAGATGAAGCGGGCCGAGGCGCTCGACGAGATGATCGCGCAGTGGCGTGGGGGTCGTGACGACGGGATCACCTTCCCCGAGCAGCGCATCGACGATCTGGAGACCACCCTGCTGGGGCGGCCCGAGGACATCGAGTCCACGTCGGCCGCCAACCTGGGCCACTGCAAGGCGTCGGCGACAGGTAGTGGCAGCGACGCCTGGGGAGCCTGGCTCCGGGATCTGCCGGGTAAGCTCACCGAAGGCGAGTGCCACACCCCGTTCGACTACACGATGTTCGACTACCTCGACATCGGCAACGGCTGGCAGCGCCCCATGCCGATCTGCCAGGGCGATCGCGTGCAGTTCAGCGGCACCTCCATGGACGGGTTTCGGGTCAGCGACGACGGCCCGTGGATCACGGTGGCCGGCGACCCCGATCGCTCCACCTCGGGGATGGGGGACTACCCCTGCAACCTCGAAGGCTGCCTGGAGGGGATGCTGCTCCTGAAGTTCACCACCGAAGCGGGCATCGAGACCATCCTGCCGGTGGGCTCCGGCATCGTGTTCGAGGCGCCCGAGCACGGCGAGATCGCCTACCGCATCAACGACGTGAGCCTGTTCGACAACAAGTGGTACACGTCCGGCGGCATCGAGGATCACACCGCGATCGAGATCTCGCCCGCACCGTAGGCCCGAGGCGGTCATTCCCCGATCCCGCAGACAGTCCAGCACGTCCCGAAAGCTCGTCTTCTCGTTGCTGACCGTGGTCGGGGTGCTCGGTGCGCTGGAGCTGGGCCTGCGGGTGCTCGGTTGGCCGACAGTCACCGCGGCGTTCGAGCACAATTCCCCGTTCTGGACGGCAGACCCCGACCAGCGCCTGAACCCGACTCCCCACAGGGAGGAGTCTACGGCGTTCACGGTCACCACCGACGCGAACGGGCTGCGCGCTCCCCTGCACGACGTGGCGCGCGCGCCCGGAAAGGCCCGCGTGATGACGATGGGCTGCTCGACCACCTACGGCTGGGGCAGCCCTGACGGCAGCTCGTACCCGGCGCTGCTTGAGACGGCGCTGACACCCTACGGCGTCGAGGTGATCAACGCCGGCCAGCCCGGGCACACGACCTTCCAGGGCCTGTGGCTGTGGGACGGCGTGCTGGCGTCGTACCAGCCCGACGTGGTGGTGATCGGGTACGTCGTCCAGGACGCCCGCCGCGCTGCGTACTCCGATCGCAGCCAGGCCATCCTGCAGGGTGATCACCGCTACCTCAAGAATCATGTGCTGTACCGGTCCAAGCTGTACCTGGGTCTGCGGAGCCTCGTGGGCGGGGTGCAGATCCGCGCAAAGGAGCGCACGCAGGACGAGAACAGCGGCACCTTCCGGGTGCCCCCGGCCGACTACGCCGCCAACCTGCGCGGGCTGGTCGAGCGGGTGCAGGGCATCGGCGCGAGCCCCGTGCTGTTCGGCTTTCCACTGGAGCGCGCGGGCTACACCGCGCAGCACCGGCTGATCCTCCAGGCGGCGGGCGACGAGCTGGGCGTGCCGGTGTTTGACCCGCAGCTCGACATGGAGCAGGCCTCGCGGGAGCAGGAGCTCTACTTCGCGCGGGATCGCGGGCATGCCAATCCGGCGGGGAACGCGGTGATCGCCGGCTGGGTGGCTGCGTTCCTGCTGGAGCAGGGGCTCATCCGGTGAGCGGAACGATGGCCGAGGCCCGCGACAGCACGCTGGTCCTGCTGGTGCTCGACGAGATCGACGGGCTGCGGCAGGTGTGGGACCAGCTCCCGCTGCCTGCGTTTACGCGCGTGGTGGTGGTCGACGGCGGCTCGACCGACGGCTCGCGCGAATTCGTGGCGGCGCATGGGGTGCCGATCCTCGATCAGCCGATCGCCGGTCGGGGGGTGGCGTTCCGCGTGGCCGCCGAGGCCACGGACACCGAGCGCCTCGTCTTCTACTCGCCGGACGGCAACGAGGATCCGGCCGACATCGTCCGACTGGACGACCTGCTGATCGGCGGTGCGGATCTGGCAATCGCCAGCCGGTTCGCCGCCGGGGCGTTCAACGAGGAGCGCGATCTGCTGCGGCCGCGCGCGCGGGTGAACCAGGCCCTCACCTGGCTCGCCAACCGGCTGTTCAATGAGGGGCCCTACATCACCGACACCATCAACGGGTTCCGCGCGCTGCGCCGCGCAGCGCTCCTCGACCTCTGCACCACGGTCAAGCGCTTCCCCATCGAGTACCAGATCTCCATCCGCGCGATGCAGCGGGGCTGGCGCATCGCCGAGCTGCCCACCCGCGAGGATCAGCGCGCTGGCGGCGAGAGCAAGGCGCACTCCTGGCCCGTGGGCAAGGACCACCTCAAGGTGCTGCTGTCCGAGCTGCCGGGAGCGCCCTTTCTGCAGGAGCGCTCGTGACCGATCGTCCCCAGACGGATCGTGATGGCGACATCCGGCGGCTGATCGCCGACCACCTCACCCTGGATCCGGACCGCGCCCACCCGGCCGACTCGCTGCCGCTGGCCGTCCCCTCGTTCGGCGCCGCGGAGGTGGCCGAGGCCATCGACGCGCTGCTGTCGGGCTGGGTGACGATGGGCCCGCGGGTCCGCGCGTTCGAGGCGGCATGGGCTGAGCTGGTGGGCACCGAGCACGCGGTGATGGTCAACTCCGGCTCCAGCGCGCTGCTGGTGATGCTCACCGCCCTGGTGGAGACCGGCGTCCTGGAGCCCGACGCGGAGGTGCTCGTGCCGGCGGTGGGGTGGTCCACGTCGCTGTTCACGATCGCTCAGGCGGGCCTCACCCCCGTGCTGGTGGACGTCGAACCCGACACCCTGTGCATCGGCGGCGCGCGCGATCGGCCGGTCCTGGCGGTTCATCTGCTGGGGTGTCCTGCTCGCGTCACCACCCCGCTGCTCATCGAGGACGCCTGCGCCGCCCACGGCGCGCGCCTGGACGGTCAGATGGTGGGCTCGCTGGGGATCGCGGGGGCGTTCAGCTTCTTCTTCTCGCACCACATCACCACCGGCGAGGGCGGCATGATCACCACGTCCTCGCGGGCGCTGGCCGACGCCTGCCGCAGTCTGCGCGCCCACGGTTGGATCCGCGAGCGCACCGATCGCGACGCCCTGGCGGCGCGCCACTCAGGCACCGATCCGCGCTTCCTGTTCGTCTCGGCTGGCTACAACGTGCGGCCCACGGAGATCGCCGGGGCGTTCGGGATCCACCAGGCGGCACGCCTGGCTGCGTTCACCGCCCGGCGGCGCGCCAACCACGCCGACTGGTGCGCGCGCATCGCTGCCCTGGAGCTTCCGCTGCGGGTCTTCCCGGAGGTGCCTGGCACCGCCCACGCCGGCTTCGGCTTTCCGTTGCTGCTGGACGCCGACGCTCCCATCGATCGGGCGACGCTCAGTGAACGGCTGGCCGCGCGGGGGATCGACTCGCGGCCCATCTCTGGCTCGAACCTGGCGCGGCAGCCGGCGTTCGCGCGCCTGCCCCGAGCCCGGGTGGAGGGGCCGCTGCCGGTGGCCGACGCCGTCCACGAGCGGGGCCTGTTCGTGGGGCAGTCGCACGCCTTCGGGCCGGAGCACGGCGCGCTGCTGGCGGATGCGCTGCGGGCGGCGTTCGGCGCCGCGTCGGGCTCAGCGCGCGGGTCTTCTTGAGCGGGTCAAGCGTCGCCTGAAACACGGGCGCGTCGCCCCTGACAGGCGATCGGACTAAGACGGTCTCATGTGGGTGACCTCCCCATGAAGATCGTCGTCACCGGCGGAGCCGGGTTCATCGGCTCGGTCCTGGTCCCCAGGTTGCTGGCGGCGGGCCATCGGGTCCATGTGATCGACAACCTGATGTTCGGCGGCCATTCGCTGCTGCCCTGCTTCATCCACCCCGGGTTCTCGCTCGCGCGGGTCGACGTCACCGATCACAAGGCCCTGGCTCCGGAGCTGAAGGGTGCCGACGTGGTGATCCACCTGGCGGCGCTCGTTGGCTACCCGCTGTGCAAGAAGCTGCCGAAGCGGGCCGTGGAGGTCAACGAGATCGGCACCCGCAACGTGGTCGATCTGAGCCCGCCCGACGCGCGGCTGCTGTACTCCTCCACCGGCTCCAACTACGGCGAGGTGATCGGCGTCTGCACCGAGGACACCCCGCTCAACCCGCTGTCGCTGTATGGCCGCACCAAGACCCGCGGTGAGGAGCTGATCTCCGAGCGCGCTGACAGCGTCTCGCTGCGCTTCGCCACAGCCTTCGGGCTGGCGCCGCGGCTGCGGCTGGACCTGATGATCAACGACTTCACCTGGCAGGCGATCCACCAGCGCTTTCTGGTGGTCTACGAGAAGTGCTTTCGCCGGACGTTCATCCACGTGGTGGACATCGCCCGCGCGTTCGAGCACGTGTTGAATCGCTGGGACGCGCTGGAGCACCGGGTCTACAACGTCGGTCATGACTCCTTGAATTATACGAAGGAGGACATCGTCCGGCTGCTGGAGAAGCGCATCGACTTCCTGGTGTACTTCGCGGAGATCGGCCAGGACGAGGATCGTCGAGACTACCGGGTGGACTACAGCCGGGTGCGGGGGATCGGCTACCAGACGACGATCGACATCGATCACGGGCTGGATGAGCTGCTGGCCGGGTTGACCCTGGTCGAGCTGCGGAACCCGTACAGCAATGTCTGACTGGATCTCTCCCGACTGGGCAGGCCAGCGCGTGCTGGTCACCGGGGGCACCGGCTTCCTGGGCCGTCACGTGGTTCGCCTGCTCACGCAGCGCGGCGCCGACGCCGTGGCCGTGGGTCGCGCCGACGCTGACCTCACGAGCGCCGAGGAGGTCCGCGACCTGTTCCAGCGCGCGCGTCCGCAGACGGTCATCCACTGCGCTGTCGACGGTGGGGGCATCGGCTGGATGCGCGATCACCCCGTAGAGTCCGGTGAGAACAACGCGCTGATCAACATCCACACGCTGCGGGCGGCCCGGGAGTGTGGGGCGATGTGCTTCATCGGCGTGTCTTCGGCGTGCGCCTACCCGCGCCTGTGCCCGGTGCCGTTCGTCGAGGCCGACCTGTGGAACGGCTATCCTGAGCCCACCAACGGCCCCTACGCGCTGTCCAAGCGCCTGATGATGGATCTTGGTCGGGCGTACCACCGGCAGTATGGATTCCGGGCGGTGTTCCCCATCCTCGCGAACCTGTACGGGCCGGGCGACCACCTCGATCCAGAGCGCTCGCATGTGGTGGCGGCGCTGCTGCAGCGGTGCCTGCGGCTGGGGCCGGACGACGAGCTGGTGGTCTGGGGCACGGGGCGCGCGACGCGGGAATTCCTGTATGTGGAGGACGCCGCCGACGGCGTGTTGGCGATGGCGGACTGTGACAGCCCCGAGCCGGTCAACATCGGCAGCGGGGTGGAGGTGCCCATCGCCGATCTGGCCGCGGCGGTGGCGCGGGCCTGCGGGTTCACCGGCGCTGTCCGCTGCGATCCCACGCGGCCGGACGGCCAGCCGCGCAAGTGTCTGGACGTGCGCCGGGCCCAGGAGCGCCTGGGCTGGTCGGCGAAGACCCCGCTCGACGTGGGACTGGTGAAGACGGCGACGTGGTACCGCAGCGCTCTCTCTGCCTCGCGCTGATCGCGCTGGCCGGCTGCTGGCTGGAGCGGACCGACGGCGTGCCCGAGCCGCTGGACCCGCGCTACTACGCGGCGGTGGAGTCGCAGGCGGGGGACCCCACCAAGGGCGACGGTCGGGTGGTGCCCTTTGCCGATCACGAGGGCCCGCGGGTCGTCGTCCGGGTGGCGCTCCAGGGGCCGTCGGTCGGGCCGATCGAGGTCGACGTGCGGGTGCCCGACCCGGCCGCCGAGGGCGGGGTGCGGAGCGTGGGCAAGGTGCAGATCGCCGCCGGGGACCCCCTCGAGCTGTCGGTGCCCAGCGGCCAGGGGATGCTGGAGATCCAGGCGTTCCAGGACGCCGCGTTGGATGGCCCGACCGCCGAAGACCCGTTCGGCCAGCTCTCGCTGAACGTGGTGGAGGAAGACATCACCGGTGGGGAGATCACCCTGGAGGTGGGCGCGTTCGACGCGGCAGGTCCGCAGCACACCGAGGCGCCGCCGGGCGCCCCTGGTGGCGGGGGCGGTCCTCCGGGGTCCTCCGGGGCGGGCGCGATGCGCGACGCGTTCCCGAACTACACCGGAGAGCGGGTGGAGATTCACGGAGAGGTCCGCTACGCCGGCGAGGGTATGGTGGACATCGACCTGTTCCAGCCCGATCCCACCCAGCCGGGGGGGCGCCGCGCGCTGGGAAAAATCCGCCAACCGGCGGGGCCCTTCACGCTCACCGTTCCACGGAACCTGGGCGCACTCACAGTGGAGGCTTGCGCGGATCTCGCCGGAGATGGCCCCACCCCGGGGAGCGATCCCACCGGTGGGTTCCCCGGCAACCCGCTCACGGTGGGCGACGACGACATCGACGGCGTGGTGATCGAGCTGTCGGCGCCGGCCGCGCCTCCCCGCGCGCCGTGATAGGCAGCCGTAGCGCCATAAGGGAGGATCGATGGGGCTACGTTTGCTCATGTCGCTGACGCTGCTGCCAGTCGCCCTCGGCCAGCAGACCGTCGACACCGGTGACACGGGCGCTGGCACGGGCAGCGACCGGACCGAGGACCGCGACGGAGACGGCTGGAGCCCCGCGGACGGTGACTGCTGGGACGATCCCGATGATCCCGACGCCAGGACCGTCCACCCCGACGCCGCAGAGAGCTGCGCCGACAACTTCGACAACGACTGCAACGGCATGTTCAACGACGGGTGCAGCAACCCCATCGGGTACGCCACGCTCCAGGGCGGCGGCTGCGCCGCGGTCGGGTTCCCAACAGCGGCGTGGCATCATATCGGGCTGACCGGTCTCTCTCTGCTCGCGCTGGCCCGTCGGAGGAGAAGCTGAAGATGCTGCGCCGCCTTCTCGCAGCTGTGCTGCTCATCGCCCCCGCCGCCGCGTCCGCCCAGGATGCGGGCGACGGAACGGTGGATGTCGAGCTGTTCAAGCCCCACACCGACGCGATGGGGTACTTCTCGATGCCTGGAGCGGCGACGCTCGGCCACCTGCAGATCGGCGTGGGTTTCTGGACCCAGTACGCCAACGATCCCCTCATCCTGGTCAACAACGGCGAGCGCATCGCGCCCCGCCCGGGCGGCTCCGGCGATCAGGGCGACGGCCTCATCGACGACCGGCTCACCGGGCACATCCAGCTCGGCATGGGCATGTCGCGCTTCTTCTCGCTCAGCCTCGATGTGCCCATCGTGCTGTGGCAGGAGGGCTACCAGCTCGACGGGCTGGACAATCCCCAGGCCCCCGGCGAGGAGCTGATCACCGCGGCGGTCAGCGACGTCCGGGTCCAGCCCAAGCTGGTCGTCATCGACCGCGATCGCCTGCCCATCGGGATGGCCGTGGCGGTCCCTGTGTCGGTCCCCTCGGGCAACGGCGGCTCGTTTTTGGGAGAGGAGGCGTTCACCGTCACCCCGTCGCTGGTGCTGGAGTTCTCCGACGCGCCCATCCACGGGCGCCAGTACATCTTCCGCTCGGCCGTGCTGCTCGGCTACCAAGTGCGCGAGGAGGACCGCCTGCGCGACGTGCGGGTGGGCAACGCGCTCACCTATGGAGTCGCCATGGGGCTCCATCCGGCCGAGCCGGTGGAGATCCTGGCGGAATTCCACGGCGCGGTGTTCGGTCCGCAGACCTCCCAGGTGCCGGCCGAGGTGCTGGGGGGGCTCAAGTTCCTGCTGGGTCGCTATGTCGCCCTGAACGTCGGCGCTGGTGGGGCCGTGCTCGCTGGGGTCGGCGCCCCGGACTACCGCGTCGCGTTCGGCCTGACCGTCGCGCCCAGCTTCGACCCCAACGCGCGCGACTCCGACAAGGACGGCATCGTAGACGGGCAGGACCGCTGTCCCAAGGACCCCGAGGATCTCGACCAGTTCCAGGAAGAGGACGGCTGCCCCGAGCCTGACAACGACAACGACGGCATCCTCGACGCCGACGACCGCTGCCCCAACGCCGCGGAGGACGAGGACGGCTACCGTGACGAGGACGGCTGCCCCGACAGCGACAACGACAAGGACGGCATCCTGGATATGGCCGATCGCTGCCCGGGCGAGCCCGAGACGGCCAACGGCTACCAGGACGAGGACGGTTGCCCCGACGAGCAGCCGGTCGATGACACCGACGGCGATGGCTACCGCGACGACGTCGATCGCTGTCCCTACGACGCCGAGGACTACGACCAGTTCCGCGACGAGGACGGCTGTCCCGAAGAGGACAACGACAACGACGGGATCGTCGATGTCGTGGATGCCTGTCCCTACGATCGCGAGATCTTCAACGGCGTGGACGACGAGGACGGCTGCCCTGACGAGGGCCGGGTGGTCGTCGAGTCGAACATCATCCGCATCACCGAGAAGATCTACTTCGAGTTCGGCAAGGCGATCATCCAGGATCGCTCGCAGAGCCTGATCGACGAGATCGCCGCGGTCGTCCTCGCCAATGAGAACCTCCGCCTGATCCGCATCGAGGGCCACACCGACGACGTGGGCAGCGACATCGCCAACCTCAAGCTCTCGCAGCAGCGGGCAGACGCGGTGCGGGCGGCGCTCATCGAGCGGCAGGTGGCGGCGAGCCGCCTGGACGCCCGCGGGTTCGGCGAGATGCACCCCATCGAGTCCAACGCCACCGATCAGGGGCGGGCGTCGAACCGGCGGGTGGAGTTCATCATCGTTGACCAGGAGTAGGGCCGTCCCAGAACAAGCCCTCTCCACCTACGGCGCGGATCCGCGTCGCCCAGCGACTCGCCGCGCTCTCGAAGTATCCGGATACGACTTCGATCTCAGCGAGCTACCGGGCTTGCGCCTCACGCGGGACCGCCCTCAGGACGCACATTGAAGCGTTCTCTTCCTGGGACACCCTGAGGCGTCGGCCTCGCCTCCGTCCGTTGTTCTGGCACCGAGCATCAGGAGCAGGCGTCGAGGTCGACTTCGGACGTTGTTTCGGCCTTTCCACTGTTTTTCTTGAAGAAAGGAGTGATCCGTTCGGGTTGGTTAGGAGACATATGAAGACAAGAGATGCACAGCTCTGGAGTCGCAATGCACCGAGCCACCTTCCTCCTCATCCCCGGTCTCCTCTCCCTCTCAGCCTGCAAGGACCCCGAGTACGGGACCCTCTCGCAGGACGGCGACACCGCCATCCCGACGCTGGGGGAAACCACGACCGAGAGCCCGACCGAAGAGACCACCGAGACCACCGAGACCACCGACGACGCGCTTCACGGCTCGATCTCAGGTGAGGTCACGGTGCAGCTCTACACCACCGGCGATGACGGTGAGCGAGAGGAGCTGAGCTGGGAGGACTCCGAGTACACCAGCTACCCGTTCGGCACCATCTTCGTGGCCTCCTACACGATCAACAGCAACGGGCGGGTGGAGTACGCCGGCACGGACGTGCTCACCGATCCCTCCATCGATCCGAACCCCTACGAGATCTCCGCTGAGCTGGACGAGGAGTCCGAGCTCTATGTCTACGCGGTGGTGGACTGGTGGCCGGTGGACGGCGTGGTCGGCTCCACCGAGCCCACAGGGGTCTATCCGCAGGCGCTCGACTTCTCGGACGGGATCAACCACGACGAGATCGACATCGAGATCCTCGCGCCCGTCTACGGCAGCGGGGGAGGGGGCACCTACATCAACATCTCCGGCACCAACACCATCACCGGAGCGTACGAGGGCGGCAGCGTCGCCACCATGGTGGTGTCTACCAGCGGGGCTGGCCCGTACTACACCGGATCATCGAGCCCCGAGCCCACCGAGACCGGCGCCGTCAGCAGCCACTCCTTCTCCTGCTACGCGAACCTGGGAGAGGTGAAGGTCGTCGCGGCCTGGGACTCCAACCTCAACGGTATGTACGATCCCGATGACGCCTGGGGCGTTCACGTCTCTGAGCCGGGCGTGGAGGCCGATCCGATCATCATCGCCGATGCGGATCTGACCGACATCGACACCGAGATCCCGTTCGGCGACGCGCCCGGTGTCTCGGTCGTCCCGTTCGTCCGCGTCTCGGGCACGGTGCAGTTCGAGGGCGGCAGCTTCGATGATCTGGCCGAGGGCAGCGAGGTCTATGTGGCGGCGCTCAAGTACCGCCCCACCTACGAGCTCGACATCAACGACAGCGATCAGCTCTACGACGTCGACAAGTGGGAGTGGCCGGATCTCACGGGCCAGACCTCCATGGACTACTCCCTGACGGTGCCGGCCAACAGCGTCTTCTACCTGTGGGCCTACGCCGACGAAGACGGTGACGGCATCATCAACGAGTCTGGGGAGCCCGTCGCCTCGGGTGGCGAGGACGAGAACGGCAAGGTCGCCACTACCGACGAAGACGTCACCGACGCCAACCTCGGGCTCGGTCGCCCCCCGGCTTGAGCCCCGGGTGGGGCCATCGCCTGGTCTCGCCGCAGCGCTCAGATCTCCGCTGTCGTAGCCCCGCCGCAGACATCTCGCTGGCGGGTGCTGGCGGGGCGCTCAGCCCCTGAGTGAGCCCAGCCAGTCCGCCCACTCTCGCGCCCGACGAGGCCACGAGCAGGTCAGGTTGAAGTGCAGCGTCTGCGCCTGGAGGAACTTCTCCAGCCCGCTGGCTGGGGCCTGGAGCATCTTCACCACGGCGTCGGTGAAGGCGATCTTCAGCAGGGGGCGTTCCAGCGGTGGCACGAGGAGGGCGTACCCCTCACAGGTCTCTGGGAGAGCTCCCAGCGCGGTGCTCACCACCTGGCAGCCCATGACCATGGCCTCCATCACCGCGATGCACGACGTCTCGGGGAAGATGCTCGGGTAGGCGAGCATTCGCGCTGAGCGCAGGCGCCGGGCCAGCTCAGGCTGCGGCACCCCCCCGATGTAGTCGACACCCTCGGTGCTTCGGCACCGATCGTACAGGGCGCCGTACAGCTCGCGATCCTTCTCGGCAGCGACGCTGTAGACCTCCAGGCTGGAGTACACCTCGAGCGTTGTACCGGGCACCTCACGGCGGATCTCAGGGAAGATCTCCACCAGCAGATCCAGGCCCCGGTACGGGGTGCTGGTGTAGACCAGCGTGGGCGGCGTGCGCTTGCTGGGGAGGATGGGCGCGCGGGGCTGGAAGGTCGCGGTGAAGGCCGGCGCGACGGCGTTCCGGCAGATGTGGACGCGATCCTGTGGGATGCCGAATGCCTTGACGTAGCGGGCCTTCTGGTAATCGCTGATCAGCGCGTAGGCGTCCCAGATCTCCGTCTCTTCGGCGAGCTTCGCCACCCGCGGCTGGTCTGCGTCGTGGTGGGCCCACAGCACGAGCGGTACATCCGGGCCGGACATGTCCCGCAGCAGCGGGCCGACTCCAGCCACGTTGACGTTGACCACGACGTCCCAGGAGAGCTGCCGGAACCGCTCCGGGACCACTCGCGCCAACGGCAGGCAGCGCACTCCCGCGACCACGCGCGGCCGGGTCACCCCGTTGAACAGCGTGACGTTGTGCCCCTGCGCGGCGAGGCAGCGGGTCAGGTAGCAAACCCCGGACTGTGTACCTCCCAGAGGGCGCCGCGTGACGCTCAGGGGATCGTAGTCCCAGGTCAGCCAGTCGAAGAAAGCCAGCCGCATACCCGGGCGATAACGCCGAAGGGCGGGGGCGGACATGACGACCGCCCGGAGCATCAGACAGATCGCGCGTCGGTTCTCGGGCGGCGGACACCGTGGAGGGTTGACGGATGCTCCCCCGCGGGTGATGGGGCTGCCATTCCATCCGGCTCAGGCGGCCGGCGGGTCGCGCCGTCCTGCTCCGTGCTGCCGAGACCGGCTTTCAACGAGGTGAACCATGGCGCTCTCAGTGGCTCAGAAGAGCGAACTGATCGAACAATACAAGCGCGGAGACGCAGACACCGGCTCCCCCGAGGTGCAGGTCGCGCTGCTCACGGGTCGGATCAAGTACCTGACCGAGCACTTCCGCACCCACCACAAGGACCACCACTCCCGCCGCGGCCTGCTCAAGCTGGTCGGCCAGCGCCGGCGGCTCCTGCGGTACCTCAAGAGCAACCACCCCGATCGCT
This sequence comes from uncultured Enterobacterales bacterium, assembly GCA_964464515.1. GTDB lineage: Bacteria > Myxococcota_A > UBA796 > UBA796 > UBA2385 > CAYXGP01. The sequence continues at coordinate 11,118 of CAYXGP010000064.1, read as the reverse complement.
ACTTCACGCTCATCAAGAGCCTGGGTCTGCGTCGGTAGGGTTGTCTTCGGACGCATCGGGTTCTAGATCCAGCTCCGAATCTGACAGAATCGAATCTGACAGAACCAGATCTGGATCCCGCCGCGTTCATGGCCTTCAGCCCAGCGCTTCGGACCTGATCTTCATCAGGGCCGACCGTCAACAAACCTGGCTGTCGAGCCTGACCGTCAAAAGAACGACCTTCAACAAGAAGAGACAACAACACCGCTCCCCCCAAGCCACCCCGCTCGTGTTCCGCAGGGTGCGCTGCTTCGCAGGTCTTCGTGGTGCGATCGGCTGGTGCCGGTCCCCCTCCGTAGGTCTACGGGGTGTCGCTACCTCCATCGGATCCGGTCAGGGCCTGGCCTGCGCGCTCGTGTATTTGGAAAGCCCATTGGCGGCTCTCCATCTGCAGGTGTGCTCACATGTCGGCTCGGATGTGGAGCTCCAAGGAGAGACACCATGACTGTTCATACCCTCACCGTGCAGGTGGGCGGCCGCCCCATGACCTTCGAGACCGGCCGGATGGCCCGACAGGCCGCTGGCGCCGTCGTCGTCTCGCAGGACGACAGCTCGATCCTGATGACCATCGCCAAGGGCGGACCGGCCCGGTTCGACTTCCTGCCGCTCACGGTGGACTATCAGGACCGCACCGCCGGCTCCGGTCGCATCCCCGGCGGCTTCCTCAAGCGCGAGGGTCGTCCCGACGAGCGCGGCACGCTGATCTGCCGGCTGATCGATCGCCCGATGCGGCCGCAGTTCCCCAAGCACTACCGCAACGAGACCCAGATCATCGGCACCGTGCTGTCGTTCGATCCCGCCTCAGACACCGACATGCTGGCGATCTGCGGAGCTTCGGCTGCCGCGCACATCAGCTGCATGCCGATCAAGCAGCCCATCGCGGGCGTTCGCGTCAGCCAGATCGGCGGCGAGCTGAAGCTCAATCCCTCGCGGGCCGAGATGGACCAGGCCGATCTCAACCTGATCGTCGCCGGCACCGCCGACGCCATCTGTATGGTCGAGGGTGGCGCGAAGGAGGCCTCCGAGGCCGTGATGATCGACGCGATGGATCTGGCCCACGCCGCCATCAAGGAGATCGTCGCCACGATCGAGCAGCTCCGCGAGCTGGCCGGCGTGGAGAAGGACGAGGTCGCGCCGGCTCCGCAGGTCGATGCCGAGCTGGCCGCCCGCGTGTCTGAAGCCGGCAGGGACAGCCTGATCGCTGCGATGGCCGTGCCCGGAAAGCACAAGCGCTCCGCCGCCATCAAGGCCGCGCGCAACGCCGTCATCGCACAGCTCACCGAGGGCCTCGAGGGCGACGCCCTGTCCGCCACCACCGGCGACATCAAGGACAGCTGGCGCAAGCTGCTCGGCGGCATCATGCGTACGCGCATCGTCGAGGAGGGGATCCGCATCGATGGTCGCGTCAGCGACGAGATCCGCCCCATCGCCTGCGAGGTCGGGCTGGCTGCGCGCTGCCACGGCTCCGCGCTGTTCACCCGCGGCGAGACCCAGGCCTTCGTCTCGGCGACCCTGGGCATCGAGTTTGACGCCCAGCGTATCGACTTCGCTGGCAGCACCGAGAACATCCGGCGCTGGATGCTGCAGTACAACTTCCTGCCGTTCTGCACAGGCGAGGCCCGTCGGATGATGGGTCCGAAGCGCCGCGAGATCGGCCACGCCGCGCTGGCGCGGCGCGGCATCATCCCAATGCTGCCCGCTCAGGAGGACTTCCCCTATGTGCTGCGCTGCGTCAGCGACGTGCTGGAGTCCAACGGCTCGTCGTCCATGGCGACGGTCTGCGGCGCTTCGATGTCGCTGATGGACGCCGGCGTGCCGCTGAAGCGCCCCGTCGCGGGCATCGCGATGGGTCTGGTCCACGAGGCCGGAAGCTTCGTCGTGATCAGCGACATCCTGGGTGACGAGGACCACCTCGGCGACATGGACTTCAAGGTGACCGGCACCTCGGAGGGCATCACCGCCTTCCAGATGGACACCAAGATCTCCGGCGTGCCGCGTGAGGTCATGCTCCGCGCGCTCATGCAGGCCCGCGAGGGTCGGCTGCATATCCTCGACGAGATGGGCAAGGCGATCTCTGCTGGTCGTGACGACCTGTCGCAGTACGCGCCGCGCATCACCGCGATCAAGATCAACCCCGACAAGATCCGCGACATCATCGGCCCTGGTGGCAAGATGATCCGCTCCATCCAGGAGCGCACCGACACCCGCATCAAGGTGGACGACACCGGTCGGGTCGAGGTCGCCAGCTCCAGCGAGGAGGCCGCCAAGAAGGCGCTCGACATCATCCGCGAGCTCACGCAGGAGGCCGAGCTGGGCAAGCTCTACCTGGGCGTGGTCAAGCGCACGGTCGACTTCGGCGCTTTCGTGGAGATCTTCCCCGGCACCGAGGGCCTCATCCACATCAGCCACCTGGCTGAAGGGCACGTCAAGAGGACCACCGACGTGGTCCGCGAGGGCGACGAGGTGCTGGTCCGCGTGATCGACATCGACCGCTCGGGCAAGGTGCGGCTGTCGCGCAAGGAGGCCCTGGCCGCCTCTGGTGAGATCAACGCGTAGCGCATGAGTGGTCCCACGATCGCCGTCCGGGTCCTCGACCACGGGCGGGATCTGCCGCTGCCGGCCTACGAGACGGCCGGCGCGGCAGGCCTCGATCTGCGGGCCGCCGTCACTCTTTCCCTGGAGATCCCTTCCGGGGGACGGGCCCTCGTGCCCACGGGGCTGGCCCTCGCGATCCCCGCGGGCTTTGAGGGGCAGGTGCGCCCCCGCTCAGGGCTGGCCCTGCGCCACGGGCTCACGGTGCTCAACGCGCCGGGCACCATCGACGCCGACTACCGAGGCGAGCTGAAGGTGCTCCTGATCAACCTGGGCGACAAGCCGGTGACGATCAGCCGGGGGATGCGGATCGCGCAGCTCGTGGTGGCGGCGGTCTGCGCTGTCCGACTCATCGAGGTGGCGGTGCTGACCGATGATTCCACGCGTGGGACCCGGGGGTTCGGCTCGACCGGGACCTGAGGTCCGTGTCTCCGGGTGTCACCAGATTCGCCGGTGAGGAGGCTGCCTGTATTAGACGCGGCCTCCCGCTCTCGGCGGACCCATGCGCCCCCCCGCTCTCGTCCTCCACGCCCCTGGAACGAACCGCGACCGGGAGGCCGCGTGGGCGCTCCGTGTGGCCGGCGCGGATCCGGAGATCGTGCACATCGATCGCCTGCTCTCGGGCGAGCGGTGCCTGGATGACTACCGGATGCTGGTGCTGCCGGGGGGCTTCTCCTACGGCGATGACCTGGGCGCTGGCCGCCTGCAGGCCGCCACGCTCCGCGCCCGGCTGGGTGAGGCGCTTCACCGCTTCGTCGACCTGGGGCGACCGGTCCTGGGGATCTGCAACGGCTTTCAGGCGCTGGTGGCGACCGGCCTGCTTCCCGGCGCGGACCACCCCCGCGTCAGCCTGACCCGCAACACGTCGGGCCGCTTCGAGTGCCGCTGGGTCTGGCTCGAGCCCGATCCGAGCAGCCCCTGCGTGTTCACCCGGGGGCACGTGGCGCGCATCCTGTGTCCGGTGGCCCACGGCGAGGGTCGCCTGGTGGTGCGGGACGCGGCGGATATCCCCCAGATCAGCGCGCTGGCGGCCCTGCGCTATGTCGATCCCGACGGGGGGGAGGCGGTCTATCCGCACGACCCCAACGGCTCGATCGATCACATCGCCGGCATCACGAATCCCGCCGGCACCGTTCTGGGGCTGATGCCCCACCCCGAGGACCACATCACGCCGCGCCAGCACCCGCTGCGGCATCGCGGCTGGTCTGGTCACTCGGGTCTTCCTTTGTTCGTGGGCGGCGTCCGCTACGCCGCGCAGGTCGGCTGAAGTAGCTTGATTGGAGGGGGTGTCATGCCTGTCACCGCGATCGTGGGCGTTCAGTGGGGTGATGAGGGGAAGGGGCGAATCGTCGACTGGCTGGCGCAGGGCGCCGATCTGACGATCCGCTTCCAGGGGGGCGATAATGCCGGCCACACCGTGATCAACGATCGCGGCTCCTTCGGCCTGCACCTCGTCCCGTCGGGCATCTTCAACCCGCAGACGACCTGCATCATCGGCACCGGCTGCGCGGTCAACCCCGATCGCCTGCTGGCGGAGCTGGCTGGACTGGAGGACGCTGGGGTGACCACCCGCGGCCTGGTGGTGTCGTCGCGCGCCCACCTCGTGATGCCCTACCACCCTGAGATCGACTCGCTCCAGGAGGCGCGGCGCAGCGGCGGCAGCCGGATCGGCACCACCAAGCGCGGCATGGGGCCGGTGTACACCGACAAGGCCGCCAGGTGTGGTCTGCGCGTGGGAGATCTTCTACACCCCGAGTACTTCGCGGAGCGCCTGCACGCGGCGCTGGCTCGCAACGCGCGGCTGTTCGCCGACCTCGGAGTCACCGCCATCGATCCCGAGGCGCTGCTCGCGCGGGCGACGGCCTGGCGCGCGGCGCTGGCCGATCGCATCGTGGACACCGTTCCGCTGCTTCAGGCGGCGCTGGAGCGGAGCGACCGCATCGTGCTGGAGGGCCAGCTCGGCGTCATGCGCGATCTGGACTGGGGGACCTATCCCTTCGTCACCTCGTCGAACCCAAGCGCGTCGGCGGCGGCGTCGGGTGCGGGGCTGCCGGCCACCGCGCTCTCAGAGGTCATCGGGGTCACCAAGGTCTACACCACCGCCGTGGGCGCGGGGCCGTTCCCGGTGGAGCTGCACGACGCGGATGGTCGTCGCCTGCAGGAGATCGGTCGCGAGTTCGGCGTCACCACCGGGCGGCGGCGGCGCTGCGGCTGGCTGGACGGAGTGGCTCTGCGGTACGCCTGCTGGCTCAACGGCGTCACGGGGCTGGCGGTGACAAAGCTCGACGTGCTCGACACCTTCGAGGAGATCAAGATCTGCATCGGCTACCGCTGGCGGGGGCAGCTCCTCCACCACGTGCCGGACACCCCCACGTTCGCTGAGGTCGAGCCGGTCTGGGAGACCTGGCCGGGCTGGTGTACACCGACCAGCGATGTGCGCACCTGGGATGGTCTGCCCAAGGCCGCGCGGCGCTACCTGCACCGCATCTCCAAGCTGGCGGGCGCCCCGCTGCGGCTGGTGTCGGTGGGACCCGAGCGCGAACAGCTCGTATCGCTGGTCCCTCCGTCGGAGTTCGAGGCACCACAAGGCGGCGCGCTGGAACCAGCGGCTCTGGAGTCAGCGGCTGGGGAGGGGGGGCGATGAGCGTCGATCACCACCTCTGGCAGTCGCCCTACTCGTGGCGCTATGGCTCGGACGAGATGCGCGCGCTGTGGGGCGAGCACGGCAAGCGTCTGCTGTGGCGGCGCATCTGGGTGGCCCTGGCTGAGACCCAGTCCGAGCTGGGGCTGGTGCGGTCCGAGCAGGTGGAAGATCTGCGGGCCCACATGACCGAGATCGACATCGATCGGGCCCATGAGCTGGAGCGCGATCTGCGCCACGATCTGATGGCGGAGGTGCACACCTTCGCCGAGAGCTGCTCGGTGGGAGGAGGGATCATCCACCTGGGCGCCACCTCGATGGACATCGAAGACAACGCTGACGTGATCCGGCTGCGCGACGCTCTCGGGCTGCTGATCGGTCGCTTGGAGGGGGTGTGCGGGGGCTTCGCCGCGCGCATCGAGGAGCTGGCGGACGCCCCCACCATGGGGTTCACGCACCTGCAGCCCGCCGAGCCCACGACCATCGGCTACCGGCTGGCCCAGTACGGTCAGGATCTGGGCGAAGATCTGCGGACGCTGCGGCAGGTCCGCGCCGCGCTCCGCGGCAAGGGCTTCAAGGGCGCGGTGGGCACGTCGGCGTCGTACGCGCAGCTCCTCGGCGGTCCGGAGGCGGCGCGTGAATTCGAGCGTCGGCTGATGGCGCGCCTGGATCTCGCGGCCTTCCCCGCGGCTACCCAGACGGCCCCGCGAAAGCAGGAGTACCAGGTGCTGTGCGCCCTGGCGTCGCTCGGGCAGTCCCTCTACAAGTTCGCCGCCGACCTGCGACTCCTGCAGTCACCGCCCCTCGGAGAGTGGGCGGAGCCGTTCGGAGAGCGGCAGATCGGCTCGTCGGCGATGCCCTTCAAGCGCAACCCCATCGTCGCCGAGAACATCGACTCGCAGGCCCGTCACCTTGCGGCGCTGCCGCGCGTGGCCTGGGACAACGCCGCGCACTCGTACCTGGAGCGCACCCTCGACGACTCCGCCAACCGCCGCAGCGTGCTCCCCGAGGCCACGCTGATCGCTGACGATCTCCTGCGCCGCGCCGGTCGGCTGATCCGCGGTCTGGTGGTGGATCGCGCGGCCTCCGCGCGGCTGCTGGCTGATTACGGGCCCTTCGCCGCCACCGAGCGCGCGCTGATGGAGCTGGTACGGAGGGGCGGAGATCGCCAGGAGCTGCACGAGGTCATCCGTGAGCACTCCCTGGCCGCCTGGGCCGCCGGCCGCCGCGGAGAGGAGAACCCGCTGCGCGCGGCGCTCTCCGCCGACCCTCGCGTCACCGTGCTGGCGCCGACGAGCGCGGTGCTCGGGTGGCTCGACGCCTCCGGGTACACCGGCTGCGCCCCCGACGCCGCTCGGGCCGTCGCCGAAGATCTCCGATCCCTGCTCTCCCCTTGATCCTTCCTTCTCCCGAGAGGTTCTCGCATGCTCTCCCATGAAGTTCTCCGCTCCGCCCTGCGCGACGCCGTCGCCGAGACCGCGCTGCCCGGCCCCGTGGTGCGCGGAAAGGTGCGCGACATCTACCGTCAAGATGACACCCGCATCCTGGTCGCCACCGACCGCCTGTCGGCGTTCGACCATGTCATCGCCACCATCCCCTACAAGGGACAGGTGCTCAACCAGCTCGCCGCGTGGTGGTTCGAGCAGACCGCCGACGTGGTGCCCAACCACCTCGTCTCGCTGCCCGATCCCAGCGCCAGCCTGTGCCGCGAGGCCGATCCGCTGCCGGTGGAGGTGGTGGTGCGCGGCTACATCACGGGCGTGACGTCCACGTCGCTGTGGACCCTGTACAGCGCGGGTGTGGAGCGCCCCTACGGCCTCGATCTGCCGACGGGACTGGTCAAGAACCAGCGCCTCGACGCCCCGGTGATCACCCCCACCACCAAGGCCGGCCCGGGCGAGCACGACGAGCGGCTCTCAGAGGCCGAGGTGATCTCGCGCGGCCTGGTGTCGCAGAAGCTGTGGGCGCGGGTGCGGCAGGCGGCTCTCGACCTGTTCGCTCGCGGCACCGAGCTGGCCGCGCAGAACGGGCTCATCCTGGTGGACACCAAGTACGAGTTCGGCCTGATCGACGGTGAGCTTGCCGTGATCGACGAGATCCACACGCCCGACTCCAGCCGCTACTGGCAGAGCGCAGGCTACGCAGCTGCGATGGCCGCGGGACGGGAGCCCCGGGCGCTCGACAAGGAGTACGTCCGCAGGTGGCTCAAGGAGCAGGGCTACCGCGGAGAAGGCCCGCCACCGAACGTCCCGGGCGACGTCATCACCGAGTGCGCCCGCCGCTATATCGCCGCCTTCGAGCAGATCACCGGGACGACCTTCGAGCCCGGCGCGCAGCCCCCCGGCCCGCGCATCGCGCGCAATCTGCTCGCCCATCTGCAGAGTGCCCCCCAGCAGGAAGGAGGTGTCCTGTGACCGAGCCCTTCGTCCCCATCATCATGGGAAGCCTCAAGGACATGCCCACCGGCGCCGCCATCGCCGAGGGGCTGGAGGAGCTGGGCATCGCCAACGAGATCCGCGTGGCCTCGGCGCACAAGGCCCCGGCGTTCCTGCTCGATCTGCTGAGGGTCTACGAGGCGGACACGCGGCCCATGGTCTTCGTGACGATCGCCGGACGCTCCAACGCCCTGAGCGCGCTGGTCGACGCCAACGTCACCGCGCCGGTCATCTCGTGCCCGCCCTACTCCGATCGGTTCGGCGGCAGCGACATCTTCTCCTCTCTCCGCATGCCGTCTGGCGTGGCGCCGGTGGTGGTGCTCGACCCCGGCGGCGCCGCCATCGCGGCGGGCAAGATCTTCGGGCTGCTCGATCCCTCCATCGCCGCTCGGGTGGCGACTGCGCACGTCGAGATGGAGGCGCGGGTGCGGTCGTCCGACGCGAGCCTGCGGAACTCGTGATGGCCCTGTTGTCCACTCTGGGAGAGCCCCCTCTGGAGGAGTCCCCCCGGGAGGCCTGCGGCGTGGTGGGCGTGGTCGCGCAGGGCGGCAGCGTGGACGTGGCGCGCGCCTGCTACTTCGCGCTCTATTCCCTCCAGCATCGCGGCCAGGAGAGCGCCGGCATCGCCGCCGGCGACGGTCGCTCTGCCAGCCTCCACCGGGGGATGGGCCGGGTGGCGCAGGTCTTCACGGAGGAGACGCTGGCCGGACTGAAGGGGCACATGGCGGTGGGGCACAACCGCTACTCCACCACCGGCGGCTCGCAGCTTCGCAACGCCCAGCCCTTCCTGCTGGACACCCTCGACGGCCCGCTGGCGGTCGCCCACAACGGCAACCTCGTCAACGCCGATCGGCTGCGCGATCGCCTGCTGCGGCGGGGGGTGGGGCTGTCATCGACGTCCGACACCGAGGTGATCGCGCAGATGCTCGCCGCCCCGAGCACTGAGCGGCGGGGGCCCGACTGGGAGGGTCGGCTGCGCGCACTGATGGACGTCGCCGAGGGCGCGTATTGCCTGGTGGTGATGACGCGCGAGGGGCTCTACGCCGCCCGTGATCCCCTGGGCTTTCGGCCGCTGTGCTACGGCCGGCTGCGCGACACCGATGGCAGACCCGCCGGGTGGATGGTGGCCAGCGAGTCGTGCGCCCTGGCTACCGCCGGCGCGGAATTCGAGGGCGAGGTGGCGCCCGGGGAGATCCTGCGACTGGACGCGCGCGGCTGCACGCTCCTGCCGCCCGCAGCGTCCCGGGAGCCGGCGCTGTGTACCTTCGAGTACATCTACTTCGCGCGTCCCGACAACATCTTCGGTGGCCGCAGCGTGCATGCCGCGCGGATGCGGCTGGGGCGGGCGCTGGCTCGGGAGTGCCCGGTGGACGCAGACGTGGTGTTCGCCGTGCCCGACTCCGCCACCCCCGCGGCGATGGGGTTCGCGCAGGAGAGCGGGATCGAGCTCACGGAGGGCCTGATCAAGAACCGCTACAGCGGCCGCACGTTCATCGAGCCGTCTCCGCGCCTGCGCAACGATGCCGTGCGCCTGAAGTACACCTGCCTGCCGGTGAACGTCTCCGGCAAGCGGGTCTGCGTGATCGACGACTCCATCGTGCGCGGCACCACCATGGCGGCCCTGATCCGCCTGATCCGCGAGGTGGGCGGCGCCCGTGAGGTGCACATCCGCGTGGCGTCGGCGCCCATCGCGCACCCGTGCTTCATGGGGGTGGATCTCTCCACGCACGGCGAGCTGATCGCCCACCGGCTGAGCACGGGTGAGATCCGCGCGGAGGTGGGAGCAGACAGCCTGGAGTACCTCAGTCGCGAGGGCATGATCGCGGCGGTGGGAGGGCCGCGTCTGTGCACCGGCTGCTTCTCGGGCGACTACCCGCTGGACGTCTCTGTGGCGCCCGGGGTGAAGCTGCGCTTCGAGGGACGCACCCCTGGGGAGGGAGCATGAAGGCGCTGGTCGTCGGCAGCGGAGGGCGGGAGCACGCCCTGGCGTGGACGCTGTCGCGCTCACGTGATGTGGGGATGGTCTTCGTGGCGCCGGGAAACGGCGGGACGGACGGTTCGGGGATGCGCAGCGTGTCCCTCAAAGCAGACGACGTGGATGGGCTGCTGGACTTCGCGCGCGCAGAGGGCGTGGAGCTGACGGTGATCGGGCCCGAGCAGCCCCTGGCCGACGGGATCGTCGATCGCTTCACCGCCGCCGGGCTGCGTTGCTTCGGACCCACCGCCGCCGCTGCGCAGATCGAGGCGTCGAAGGCGTGGAGCAAGGCGTTCATGGATCGGCACGGCATCCCCACTGCGCGCTGGGGAGCCTTCACCGAGCTCGCGCCGGCCCGAGATTTCGTGGAGACCTTCGCCCGCCCCCCGGTGATCAAGGCGTCGGGCCTGGCCGCAGGCAAGGGAGTGCTGCTCCCGCTCAGCCGCGCCGCGGCGGTCGCGGCGGTGGAGCAGGTGCTGTGCGATCGCGCCTTCGGGGACGCCGGCCGCCAGGTGGTCATCGAGGAGCGGCTGGAGGGCCCCGAGCTCTCGGTGCTGGGGTTCACCGATGGGGAGGCCGTCGCGGCCATGCCCGCCGCGCGGGATCACAAGCGCGCGTGGGACGGTGACCGCGGACCGAACACCGGCGGGATGGGGGCCATCGCGCCGGTCGCGGCCCGCGCGGAGGTCGCAGAGATCGTCGAGACGGTGCTGCGGCGGACGGTCGCGGGCATGGCCGCAGAGGGACGTCGCTACGTGGGGGTGTTGTACGCCGGCATCATGTGGACCGCCGACGGGCCCCGCGTGCTGGAGTTCAATTGCCGCCTGGGCGATCCGGAGACGCAGGTGCTGCTGCCTCTGCTGGAGACGGATCTGTCGGCTATCTGTGGCGCTTGCATCGACGGCACCCTGGCCGATCTGGATGTGCGCTGGAGCGGCGGCGCGGCGGCCGCGGTGGTGGCGGCCTCGCGCGGCTACCCGGGGGACTACGACAAGGGGCTCCCGATCACCGGGGTGGAGGCGGCCGGAGAGATGAATGGGGTGACGGTGTTTCAGGCCGGCACCCGTCGCCGAGATGGCGCGCTTCGGACGGCCGGCGGGCGGGTGCTGGCGGTGACCGGCCGCGGACCGGATCGCGCGGCGGCGATCGCGCGGGCCTACGCCGGGCTGGCTGAGATCCACTTCGATGGGCTGATGCGGCGCACCGACATTGGCCGGTCCAGCCAATCTGCAGACGGCAGCCAGGAGAGGTGATGGAGTACCGCGACGCCGGGGTGGACATCGACGCGGGCCACCGCGCGGTGGCCCTGATGAAGTCCGCCGTGGAGTCCACGCACGGGCCGCGGGGGCGGGGCGGCCGGGGAGCCATCGGGGGGTTGTTAGCCGCCCGCCACATCGGCGCCGCGCCCGTGCTGGTGGCGTCGCCCGCCGGCGTGG